>NZ_JBSZJV010000015.1:0-109409 GCF_054188265.1 Stenotrophomonas sp. IS26 | reverse complement strand
ACGCCACATCGGCGTGCTCAGCCCGATCGTGCACACACTGCCAGTGCAGCTGCTGGCATACCACACCGCACTGGCCCGCGGGACAGACGTGGACAAGCCGCGCAACCTGGCCAAAAGCGTGACCGTGGAGTAGCCACCGTCGCCGCAGTGCACGGCGACATGCAAGCAAAAACCCGGCCTTGGCCGGGTTTTTTGTTTATCTGTCTGCCGTCGATCAGGTGCGTCCGTACGTATCCTCAAATCGTACGATATCGTCTTCGCCCAGATAACTGCCGGACTGCACTTCGATGAGTTCCAGCGGCAGTTTGCCCGGGTTCTTCAGACGATGCGTAACGCCCAGCGGAATGTAGGTGCTCTGGTTTTCGGTCAGCAGCAGCACCTCTTCGCCGCGCGTGACCTCAGCGGTGCCGCTGACCACGATCCAGTGCTCGGCCCGGTGGTGATGCATCTGCAGGCTCAGTGTTGCCCCCGGCTTGACGGTGATGCGCTTGACCTGGAAGCGGGCGCCGTTGTCGATCGAGTCGTAGGCGCCCCACGGGCGGTAAACCTTACGGTGCCAGGTCGCTTCGGGACGGCCCTCGGCCTTGATCCGCGCGACCACCTGCTTGATCTCCTGCATGCGATCGCTCTTGCCGACCATCACCGCATCGTCGGTCTCGACCACGATCACGTCGTCCAGCCCCACCAATGCGATGAGGCGCTCGCCGTAGGCAAAGGTGTTGCGGCAGTCGATCGCGATCACGTCGCCGTGGTGTGCGTTGCCATCCCCATCCTGTTCGGACACATCACGCAGCGCGGTCCACGAACCGACGTCGTTCCACCCCGCATCCAGCGGCACGACGACGGCATCGGCGGTTTTCTCCATCACCGCGTAGTCGATCGAGTCTGACGGCACTGCGGCGAACGCTTCTTTGTCCAGACGGGTGAAATCGCTGTCGCGACGTGCCTTCTGCCAAGCGGTGCGACTGCCGGCGAGCATGGCGGGGTGGAACTTTTCCAACTCGGCGAGGAAGCGGGATGCTTTGAACAGGAACATGCCGCTGTTCCAGAAGTACTCGCCCGACTGCACGTAGGCAGTTGCCGTTTCAGCATCCGGCTTTTCGACGAAACGATCCACCGCGCGAACGTCACCACCGGAGGCCGCCTTGATGTAGCCGTAGCCTGTTTCCGGGCCGGTCGGCACGATACCGAAGGTCACCAGCTTGCCTGATTCTGCTGCCGGGACCGCACGCAGCACGGCCGCACGGAATGCAGTCTCGTCGGCGATCACATGATCCGAAGGCAGCACCAGCAGCAGCGCATCGTCTCCATCCCGGGTTGCTTCCAGCGCGGCCACCGCGATCGCGGGCGCGGTGTTGCGGCCAACCGGCTCAAGCAGGATCGCCTGCGGCTCCACTCCAAGCTGCTGCAACTGCTCGGCAGCCACGAAACGGTGTTCCTCGTTGGCGACGATCAATGGCGCGCGGCCGGCGATCGGCGCAACCCGCTGCCAGGTTGCCTGCAGCATGGTCTGTTCACCCGCCAAGGCGAGGAACTGCTTGGGATAGGACTCACGGGACAGTGGCCACAGGCGGGTGCCTGAGCCACCGGAAAGAATGACGGGAAGGAGGTTGTGCATGATGGGGTGCTTGTCGCCTCAGGCGTCCTGGATCAACCGGGAGAGTTCATCAGTGCGCGCGCGCAGCAGTGCCGCGTCACCCCGGGTCTCAACATTCAGGCGGAGCAGCGGTTCGGTGTTGGAGCTGCGCAGGTTGAAGCGCCAGTCACCGAAATCGGCGCTGATGCCATCGGTATGGTCCAGCGCCGGTGCCTGCGCAGCAAAGTGCTCCATCACGCGGGCGAGGGCGCGCTTGGCATCGGCCACCTTGAAGTTGATCTCACCACTGCACGGGAACTTCTGCATGCGTGCTTCGACCAGATCGGCCAGCGAACGGCCGGACTCGGACACCAGCGCCGCGATGAGCAGCCACGGGATCATGCCGGAATCGGCGTAGGCGAACTCGCGGAAATAATGGTGCGCACTCATCTCGCCGCCGTAGACGGCATTTTCCGAGCGCATCTTTTCCTTGATGAAGGCGTGGCCGCTCTTGCACAGCACCGGCTGGCCACCGGCTTGCTCGACCATCTCCACCGTGTTCCAGGTCAGGCGCGGGTCGTGCACGATCTTGCCGCCGGGCTGGCGCGCCAGGATCGCCTGGGCGAGCAGGCCGACCAGGTAATAGCCCTCGATGAAGCGGCCGTTATGGTCGAAGAAGAAGCAGCGGTCGAAATCGCCATCCCAGGCGATGCCGAAGTCCGCGCCATGCTCGCGCACGGCCTGGGCGGTGAGCTCGCGGTTCTCCGGCAGCAGCGGATTGGGAATGCCATTGGGGAAGCTGCCATCGGGCTCATGGCAGATGCGGATGAACTCCAGCGGCAAGTGTGGGGCCAGTAGATCCACGATCGTGCCGGCGCCACCATTGCCGGCATTGACCACCAGTTTGAGCGGCTTGAGCGCCTTGGGCTCGATGTAGCTCAGCAGATGGGCGATGTAGGCGCTCTTGTCCGGATGCGACTGCAGGCCAGCGCTCGGCTCGGCGGCAGGCGCCTGGTCGGCCTCGACCGCATCGGAGATCGCGAACAGGCCGGTATCGGAGCTGATCGGGCGTGCCTGTTCCTTGACCAGCTTCATGCCGTTGTAATCCATCGGGTTGTGACTGGCGGTCACCATCACGCCACCGGCGGCCTTCAGATGGTCCACCTGGAAATAGACCTCCTCCGTCCCGCACAGCCCGATATCGAGCACCTCACGGCCGGCGCCGCGCAAGCCGGCAGCCAGAGCGTCCTGCAGCGCCAGACTGGTCAGGCGGACATCGTGGCCGACGACTACCTTGCCGGGCGACAGCTGCGCGGCCAGCGCCACGCCGATGCGGCGGGCCAGGTCTTCGTTCAGTTCGTCCGGCACACGGCCGCGGATGTCGTATGCCTTGAATGCGGGGAGCGTCATCTATTCCAGTCCTTCTGACAGTCAGGCCGCTAGTCTAGCTGCTGCCATGTATGGGAATCGTTTTCAGCCGGGGCGGGTGGTTGAACTGCCTGGGCACACCCGGGAAAGCCACTGGCAATGGCTACAATGGCGGCTTACATCAACGAGGTGAGGGCGTAGATGAGCAAGTCCCCAGACAACGCCGTGCGACCTGGCAAGCGGTACGCCAGTGCAGCCGAGGCGCTGCAAGGTGCCATCGCCGATGGCCAGACGTTGGCGGTCGGCGGGTTCGGCCTGTGCGGTATTCCCGAGGCCCTGATCGCTGCGTTGCGCGATACCGGCGCCAAGGATCTGACCGTGATCTCCAACAATGCGGGCGTGGATGGCTTTGGCCTCGGCCAACTGCTGGCGACCCGTCAGATCCGGAAAATGATCTCGTCCTATGTGGGTGAGAACAAGGAATTCGAGCGCCAGTATCTGGCCGGTGAGCTGGAGCTGGAGTTCAATCCGCAGGGCACCCTGGCCGAGCGGCTGCGCGCCGGTGGCGCCGGCATCCCGGCCTTCTTCACTGCAACCGGCTACGGCACGGTGGTGGCCGAGGGCAAGGAAACCCGCGCGTTCGATGGCAAACACTATGTGATGGAAACCGCGTTGCGCGCGGACGTCGCACTGGTCAAAGCCTGGAAGGCCGACGAGGCCGGCAACCTGGTGTTCCGCAAGACCGCGCGCAACTTCAACCCGGCCTGCGCGATGGCCGGCAAGCTGTGCATCGTGGAGGTGGAGGAGGTGGTGCCGGTCGGCAGCATCGACCCGGACCAGGTGCACCTGCCGGGCATCTACGTGCACCGCATCGTGCACAACCCGGATCCCGAGAAGCGTATCGAACAGCGTACCGTGCGCCAGGAGGCGAACTGAGATGGCCTGGACCCGCGATGAAATGGCACAGCGCGCCGCGCGCGAACTGACCGACGGCGCCTACGTGAACCTGGGCATCGGCCTGCCGACCCTGGTCGCCAACCACATTCCCGACGGCGTGGATGTGTGGCTGCAGTCCGAAAATGGCCTGCTGGGCATCGGCCCGTTCCCGACCGAGGCCGAGGTGGACGCCGACCTGATCAACGCTGGCAAGCAGACGGTGACTGCACGTGCGGGTGCCAGCTACTTCGGCAGCCACGACAGCTTCGCGATGATCCGCGGTGGTCACATCAACCTGGCCATCCTTGGCGCGATGCAGGTCACCGACAAGGGCGACCTGGCCAACTGGATGGTGCCGGGCAAGATGGTCAAGGGCATGGGCGGGGCGATGGATCTGGTCGCCGGCGTGCAGCGCGTGGTGGTGCTGATGGAGCACACCGCCAAGAGCGGCGAGCACAAGATTCTGCCCGAGTGCACGCTGCCGCTGACTGGCGTGGGCGTGGTCGATCGCATCATCACCGAGCTGGCCGTGTTCGATGTCACCGATAAGGGGTTGGTGCTGGTCGAGGCTGCCCCGGGTGTGGGTATCGATGAGTTGAAGGAAAAGACCGGCGTGGCGTTCGGCCAGGCCTGATCGCTGTCGTCAGCGTGGTGTCCGTCAACGGGCACCACGCCGTCCCCTGAGGAAAGCCCATGGACCTGCATCTACGCGAGGCCGAGGTGAGTTGGCATCGCCACTGGCTATCCCGTGACGCCGCCGACACCCTCCAGCGCACGCTCCGCGAGGACGTCCCGTGGGAGGTGCACAAGATTCGCATGTTCGGCCGTCAGGTCGATTCCCCGCGCCTGAGCTGCTGGATGGGCGACCCGGCCGCGCGCTACCGCTATTCCGGTACCGAATTCGTGCCGCAGCCCTGGCATCCGGCGCTGCTGCCGCTGCGCGATCAGCTGGGCGAATTCTGTGGTCACGCCTTCAACAGCGTGCTGCTCAACCGCTACCGCGATGGCGATGATGGGATGGGCTGGCACAGCGACAATGAGCCCGAGTTGGGGCCGGCGCCGGTGATCGCGTCAGTGAGCCTGGGCGCGGCGCGGCGGTTCCTGCTGCGGCGCCGGGACGACCATGCCAAGAAGGCCGAGGTACTGCTGGACCATGGCGACCTGCTGGTCATGGGCGGTCAGACCCAGCGCCATTACCAGCATTCCCTGCCCAAGAGCGCCCGGCCGCTGGCCGAGCGCCTGAATCTCACGTTCCGCTGGATTACCGCACCCGGGTCGGCGTGACTGCAGCGCGGGCGTGATCCTGCTCGCCGGTCACCAGCGTCCAGCCCACCACGTTCGTGGTCAGTGTCTGCAGCCCCTGTTCCAGCACGGCGGTGACCTGGGCGACGTCGCTGCTGCCGACCGGATTTTCCTGGCGGAAGGTGCGGTCGGCGACCACGCGCTGGTCGATCACGTGGATCAGCTTGGCGTTCACCTCGATCAGCGCGGTGGGCGTGGCCTGGCCGCGGTAGTCCGCTTCGAAACGACGCACGTCCATGGCCAGTTTGTAGTCGGCGCGGATGCCGGTGGTGACCCGGGCCACGCCGTTGATGCGGCCGGAATCCTCGAAGCCGCGCACCAGCGCGTCATCGAGCATGTCGGTGGCCGGCTGGGCCCAGCTCACGCCCTTGTAGACCTCCAGTTCGGAGGGGGTCGGGCGCACGTTGATGCGCGGGCTGTCGACCACGCGCGCCGCGCTGGGCTTGACCAGCACCAGCTGCCAATCGACGGTCGGCCAGCTCGGGTCGGCCTGGATGCGGACCACGGGGGAATAGATGGTCACCGCGCTGCGTTCGTTGCTGCCCAGCAGCGAGCAGCCGCCAAGCGCGGCGATCAGGGCGATCGGCAGCAGGGGCCGGAAGAAGGTCGGGTGGCTCATTTGGGTTCGAACTCCTTGGGTGCGTCACGGCCGAGCAGGTAGCGTGCCGGGTTGTTGTCCAGGCGGTCGCTGACCCGGCGCAGGTCGCGGATCAGGCCGCGCAGCTCGGTCAGGGTCGGGCCGAGCTGGGCCAGGCCATCGTTGGCGAAGCTGTTGATCGCGGCGCGGTTCTCGCCAAGGATCGAATCGGCATTGCCGGCGGCCGAATCCAGCTTGCTCAGCGTGGTTTCCAGCTTGTCCAGGATCGGCGGCAGCTGCTGCACCAGGTTCTTGTCCAGGCGCTGGATGGTGCCATTGGTGCTCTTCAGGGTGACATCCAGGCTGCGGGCGGCATCGCGCGCGCTGAGCAGCAGCGCCTGGGTGCCCTGGTCGCGGTCGGCCAGGCCGCCGCTGATGGTTTCCAGGTTGGCCAGGGTCGCGTTGATGCTGGCCACGTTGCGGTCGCTGAGCACCTGGTCCATGCGCTCGACGATGCGGTTGGCCACGTCGGTGATGTTCTGCAGCGCAGACGGGGTAGTCGGGATGATCGGGGCCGGGTCCTTGTTGACCGCGGTCAGTGCGGCGGACTGCGGGGTACCACCACTGAGCTGGATGATCGACGGGCCGGTCAGGCTGGTGATCGCCAGCTTGGCGCGGGTGTCGGTCTTGACCGGCGTATTGGAGTTCAGCCGGATCCGCGCGACCACCTGGCGCGGGTCATCCGGCACCAGGTTCAGTTCGGTGATGGAGCCGACCGCGATGCCGTTGTACTGCACCGGGCTGCCCACCGACAGGCCGGTGACGGCCTCGCGGAACACCACGCGGTATTCCGTCCAGGTGCGGTCGGAGGAGTACTTGGCGGCCCACAGGCCGAAGGCCAGCAGCGCCAGTCCCACCACCAGGGTGAAGGCGCCGATCAGGACGTAATTGGCTTTGGTTTCCATGGCTTACTCGCTCTCGTGCTTTGCATCGCGCGCAGCACGCGCGCGCGGTCCGTGGAAGTACTCCTGGATCCACGGGTGGTCCAGTTGTTCGATCTCGTGCAGCGGGGCATTGGCGATGACTTTCCTGTCGGCCAGCACCGCCACCCGGTCACAGATCGCATACAGCGTGTCCAGATCGTGTGTGATCAGGAAGACAGTCAGGCCCAGCGCTTCCTGCAGGGTCTTGATCAGGCGGTCGAAGGCGGCCGCACCGATCGGGTCCAGCCCGGCGGTGGGCTCATCCAGGAACAGCAGCGGCGGGTCCAGCGCCAGCGCCCGGGCCAGGCCGGCGCGCTTGCGCATGCCACCGGACAGCTGCGAGGGCAGCTTGTTGATCGCATCGGCGGGCAGGCCGGCCAGCTTGACCTTGAGCAGGGCCAGTTCGTAATGCCAGCGCTCGGGCAGCTCGCCGTGATGTTCCTTCAGCGGTACCTGCACGTTCTCGCCCACGGTCAGCGACGAGAACAGCGCACCATCCTGGAACAGCACGCCGGTGTTGCGTTCGATATGCAGGCGGTTGGCCGGGTCGCTGGAGCGGGCATCGACGCCCAGCACCTCGATCTGGCCATCGTCCGGCGTGCGCAGGCCCAGGATGCTGCGCATCAACACCGATTTGCCGGTACCCGAGCCGCCGACCACGCCCAGGATCTCGCCGCGTCGGACATCAAGATCCAAGCCGTCGTGTACCACCTGGGCGCCGAAACGGTTGGTCAGCCCGCGCACGCGGATCAGCAGTTCACCTTCATCCGTGGCGGCGTCGTCGCGGTCAGGGGCCGGGGCGGTGTCGGTGATCATCGGTTACCAGCCCATCTTCATGAACCACAGCGCGGCGAACGCGTCGAGGATGATCACCAGCGAAATGGCCTGCACCACGCTGGAGGTGGTGCGCTCGCCGACCGACTGCGCGGTGCCTTCCACCTTCAGGCCCTCCAGGCAGCCGATCAGGCCGATCACCAGCGCGAACACCGGCGCCTTGGACAGGCCGACCAGCATGTTGCGTACTTCCATGGTGTCGTGCATGCGCGCGATATACATCTGCGGCGGGATATCCAGATCGAAGGCGCCGACGGTGATGCCACCGGCCAGGCCGGCGATCATTGCGATGAAGGTCAGCAGCGGCAACGTGATCAACAGTGCCATCAAGCGCGGCAGCACCAGCAGATCGACCGGGTCCAGGCCCAGCGTTTTCATTGCGTCGATTTCTTCGCGCGCCTTCATCGCACCGATCTGCGCGGTGAACGCACTGGCGGTGCGGCCGGCCAGCACGATCGCGGTCAACAGCACGGCGAACTCACGCAGGAAGGCGATGCTGACCAGTTCGACCACGTAGATCTCGGCGCCGAAGTCGCGCAGGATCGTGGAGCCGAGGAAGGCGATCACCGCGCCCACCAGATAGGACAGCAGGGCGACCAGGGGCACTGCATCCAAGCCGACCTGTTCCATCTGGGCGACCGTGGCAGTGAGCCGGAAACGGCGCGGCTCCTTGATCAGGCGCGCACCCTTGACCAGGTTCTCGCCAAGGAAACTGGCCAGTGCCACGATGTTGTGGCCCATGCCGTGCACGCTGACACCGAGCCGCTCCAGCGCGGCCAGCACGCCGAAGTCCCGCTTGGCCTTGGGCCGGTCGTCGGCGACTTCCTCGATGGTCGAGACCAGCGCACGATGTTCCTCGCGGAACGTCACCGCATGCTCGCCGAGATCGGCGCGGTGGGCCACGCGCAGCAACTGCAGCACACCGGCCGAGTCGAGCAGGGTGATCCCGCTGGCATCCAGGCCGGTCACGTTCTCCGGAAGGCCACGCAGCACTTCGGCCGCGTCCAGCGCGGTGCGTAAAGTCCAATGGCCAGACAACCGGATCAGGCCGGGGTCCTGGGCATCCTGCTCGAGATGGGGGGCTTGGTCTGAGGTCATGTAGGCGTCCTGCGCGCAGCATACCCTGTCCGGGTGCATGGCTCGCGTATGCGCCGGGACGGGCTGAACGCGTCGGTCAGTGCGGCCCGTTCCTGCACGCAGGCGCACGATGACACCGGGATTCTTCAGGCCGGGGCGTGTTCGGGTAATACTACGGCGCATGTCTGCCGACGCCCCCACCATCGTTGCACCACCGGCCACCTACGCACAGCGCGTGGCCTTCGTTTCGGAAATGGCCGGGCGCCTGCACAGCTATGGCACCACCGCGCAGCGGCTGGAAGCAGCCGTGGTCGCGCTGGCGCAGCGCCTGGACCTGGATTGCGAGCCGTGGTCGAACCCGACTGGCCTGATCCTGAGTTTCAGCGACCCGACCAAGGCGATCGGTTCATCGGACATCACCCGTGTGATCCGGTTGGCACCGGGCGAGAACGACCTGCATAAACTCAGCATCGCCGACCAGATCACCGATGCGGTGGCCAACGGCACCATGAGCATCGCGCAGGGCCATACCGCGCTGCGCCAGCTGGACAAGGATCCTGGCCGTTGGGGCAAGATCCGCACCATCCTTTCCTACAGCCTCGGCGCAGCGGGCGTGGCCGGCCTGTGGAAACTGCCGTGGCTGGATATCGCCACCGCCGGCGTGATCGGTCTGCTGATCGGCGTCATGGGCATGTATACCGACCGCCGCCCGGCCACGCGCGAAGCCAACGAGGCGTTGGCGGCCCTGCTGGCCGGTTCGGTGGCGACGCTGGTGGCCTCCTTCATCGGCGCGCTCAACCTCAACACGGTGATCATCGCCTCGCTGGTGGTGCTGCTGCCCGGGATGTCGCTGACCAATGCGGTCAATGAGCTGGCGAGCCAGCATTGGGTTTCGGGCACGGCGCGGTTTGCCGGTGCGGTGACCACGATCCTGAAACTGACGGTGGGCGCGGTGATCGCGGTGACGCTGTCGGGCATCGTCGGGCTGGAGCCGCTGGTCCGCGCTTCGCGGCCGCAGGCCGATTGGGTCGAATGGGGCGCGTTGCTGCTGGCCGCGTTCGCGTTCGCGATGTTGTTCAAGGCCAACCGCCGCGATTTCCCCTGGGTGATGGCGGCGGCCGTCGCCGGTTATGCGATATCGAAATTCGCCGGACAGGCGTGGGGCATCCCGGCCGGCATTTTCATGTCCGCGATGCTGCTGACCGCCGCCGGCAATCTGTTCGGTCGGCTGGCGCAGCGACCGGGCGCGATCATCCGCCTGCCCGGCATCATCATGCTGGTGCCCGGCAGTACCAGCCTGCGCGGCGTGCTGACGCTGGTCCAGCAGCAGGACATGAGCGCCGGGCAGACCGTGCTGATGACGGTGCTCAACGTGGTGATGGCGCTGGTGGCCGGCCTGCTGTTCGGTAATCTGCTGATCCCGGCGCGCAAGAATCTTTGACCGCCCGGTCACCGCGCGCGCCATCAACGGGTACGAAAACGCCGGCGCGAAGCCGGCGTTTTCATGTGCAGCAGTGACTGACCGGCTTACTTCTTGATCAGGAACTCTTCGACCTTCTTGCCCTTGGCGGTATGCGCGGCCAGCCAGCGCGGCTGCTTGCCACGGCCGGTCCAGGTTTCCTTCGGGTTGGCCGGGTTGCGATACTTCGGGGCGACCTTGCCGAGCTTGCGCACGGCCTTGGCCGGGGCCTTGGTGGCCTTGCTCGCGGCGCGGCCACGTGCGGCCGGGGCAGCGCCGCCGAACAGTTCTTCCACCGAATAGCCCTGGGCCTTGGCCAGCTTGGTCAGCTGTGCGCGGACTTTGGTGATCGCCGGACGCTTGGCCACGATGGTCTGCTGCTTCTTGGCGTTCTTGATCAGCGCGCCCAGCTCTTTGGCGGACAGGCCGCTCAGGTCAATGCTCATCTACTACTCCGCAATATATTAAGGACAGGGTGAGCCGGTCCTTGGCGTCGGAAACAGCATACATTCTCTTTTGCGAAATACACAAACAAACCGGAGATATTGAAACCGGGTCCACCATTGAAAAGGCCGGGTTATTCACCCGGCCTTTGTCTTTACTTCGTCAATTTTGCCAGCAGTGTGTCCTTGTCGAGGACCTCCGCTTCGGCGGCATTGCGCGCGCGGTACTCGAACGTGCCGGCGGCGACGCCGCGCTCGGAGACCACGATGCGGTGCGGCACGCCGATCAGTTCCATGTCGGCGAACATCGCGCCCGGGCGCAGGCCGCGGTCGTCCAGCGCCACATCCAGGCCGGCGGCCTGCAACTGTGCAAGCAGCTCGGCGGCGGTGGCCGCTACGGTCTCGTCCTGCTTCGGGTTGATCATGCAGACCACCACCTGCCACGGCGCCATCGCGTCGGGCCAGATAATGCCGGCGTCGTCATGATTCTGCTCGATCGCCGCGGCGACGATGCGCGAAATACCGATGCCGTAGCAGCCCATCGCCAATACCGCGGCCTTGCCGTTCTCGTCGAGGACGGTCGCATTCAACGCCTGCGCATACTGGCGGCCGAGCTGGAACACATGGCCAACTTCGATGCCGCGGGCGATCTTGAGTTCACCGCCATCGGCGGCACGATCACCGGCCTTGGCGTTGCGGATGTCCGCCACTTCCGGTTCGGGCAGGTCGCGGCCCCAGTTGACGCCGGCGATATGGAAGCCGGCTTCATTGGCACCGATGACGAAATCGGCCAGCGCGGCGACGTCGCGGTCGGCCACGATGCGGATCGGCAGGGCCGGATTGAGCGGGCCGAGGAAGCCCGGCTCGCTGCCCAGGTGCGTGGCAATCTCCGCCTCGCTGGCCATGCGGTAGCCCTGCAGGCCCTCGACCTTGCCGAGCTTGATTTCATTGACGTCGTGATCGCCGCGCACCAGCGCCAGCACGAAACCGGCTTCGCTCATGATCGCGATCGACTTGACCGTGCGCTCCAGGCCCAGGCCAAGCAGGGCGGCCACGGCTTCACAGGTTTTCTGCGTGGGCGTATCGATTTTGCGCAGCGCTTCGCTGGCGGCCGGGCGCTCGCCCGGGGCCGCGGCGATGGCCGCTTCCATATTGGCCGCGTAATCCGAGCCGGTGGAAAACACCAGTGCGTCTTCGCCGGACTCGGCGATCACGTGGAATTCCTGCGAGGCATCGCCACCGATCGCGCCCGAGTCGGCCTGCACCATGCGGAAATCCAGGCCCAGGCGGGTGAAGATGCGGCTGTAGGCCGCCTTCATGTTCTCGTACTCGCGCACCAGGCAGTCATCGTGCAGGTGGAAGGAGTAGGCGTCCTTCATCAGGAATTCGCGCGAGCGCATCACGCCGAAGCGCGGCCGGATCTCATCGCGGAACTTGGTCTGGATCTGGAAGAAATTGACCGGCAGCTGCTTGTAGCTGGACAGCTCCTGGCGCGCGAAATCCGCGGCGGCTTCTTCAGCGGTCGGGCTGTAGCAGAACACCTGCTCCTTGCGATCCTTGATCTTCAGCAGCTGCGGGCCGAACTTTTCCCAGCGGCCGGTGGCTTCCCACAGTTCCTTGGGCTGGAGGGTCGGAATCTGGAATTCCACCGCGCCGGCACGCTCCATTTCCTCACGCACGATGCGCTCGACCTTGCGCAGCACGCGCAGGCCCAGCGGCGACCAGGTGTACAGCCCCGAGGCCAGCTTGCGGATCATGCCCGCGCGCAGCATCAAGCGGTGGCTGGTCAGCTCCGCGTCGCTGGGGGTTTCCTTGGTGGTGTGCAGGTGGAACTGGGAGAGGCGCATCGTCGGCTTCGCTGAACGGCAGAAGCCGATATTCTGCCAGTCCGGCCGCCGCGATGGGTGTTGCCGTTGGTTTTGGCTGCCTCGACGGGGCCGGTGGCTCAGGCCTTGGGGGTGCAGTAGGCCTGGATGGCGGCCTCGGCCAAGGTCTTCTGGGCGCTGCGCTGCTCGTCGGTCAGGGCGGTATCGGCCGTGCCGTCGCCATCGGCGTCCTGCATGACCTTGCCCGGCCCGTTGAGCAGGGTGAGATTGCCGCGGGCGTCGGTACAGGCCTTGTTCTCGGCCGGGGCGGTGGCGGTCTCGCGCGGGAGCGGGTCCCGGTTCTCGACCTGGCGGGCCTCGTACTTCTGCCCGGCCGGCGGCTTCTCCGAATACTGGGTGACGCCGTTGGCGTCTTTCCACTTATAGACAGTGCCGGCGCTGGCCGTGGCGCTGGCGAGCAGCAGCAGGGCGCTCAGACGGGACAGGGCACGCATGGCAACTCCGGGAACGGGGCAGAACCGCGATTGCAGCACCCCGCGCCGGTGCTGGCAAGCTAAACTGGCCGCATGGATCAGATGAAACCCCCGCCGCGCTCGCGCAGCATTTACCTGCTGCCCAACCTGTTCACCACCGCAGGCCTGTTCGCCGGCTTCTACGCGATCATCGCCGCGGCCAACGGCGACTTCGTGAATGCCGCAGTCGCGGTGTTTGTCGCGGCGGTCATGGATGGCCTGGACGGCCGTGTGGCCCGCCTGACCGGCACCAGCAGCGAATTCGGCGTGCAGTACGACTCGCTGGCCGATCTGGTCAGCTTCGGCATGGCCCCGGCCCTGGTGATGTACCACTGGTCGTTGTCCTGGCTGAAGTTCGACGACCCGGTGCTCGGCCGCGTTGGCTGGGCGGTCGCCTTCCTGTATGCCGCCTGCGCCGCGCTGCGCCTGGCCCGCTTCAATACCCAGGTAACCGTGGTCGACAAGCGCTGGTTCATCGGCTTGGCCAGCCCGGCTGCGGCCGGCCTGATGATGTCCTTCGTCTGGGCTTTCGCTGATGGCAACCTCGGCTGGGACGGCAACCAGCTGCGCTATGTCGCGCTGGGCGTGACCCTGGTGTCGGCACTGCTGATGGTCAGCCGGATCCGCTTCTGGAGCTTCAAGGGCAGTGGCGAGAAAGGACCGCGCGCGGATCGCGTGCCGTTCCTGGCGCTGGCCCTGGTGCCGATCGCCATCGCGATCATGGTCATTGATCTGCCGCGCGTGCTGTTCGCGGTGGGCGTGGTGTATGCCTTGTCCGGCCCGTGCTACTGGGCGTGGCAGCGCACCCGCAAGACGGTCGAGCCGAACGCGTGAGCGGGCAGGCGCTGCCGCCATTGTGGTCGCCGGCGCAGCAGTCCTGGCTGCAGGCGATGGGTTATACGGTGTTCGTCGACGGCAGCGTCGAGCCGGAAGCCGCTGCGGTACCTGATGTCCAGCTCAGCGCGGCGCCGCTCGCCGAGTCGTCCGCGCCGGTGCGCCAGTCGCGGCCAGCACCGGCGGTGGATGCGCCCGCGCCGGTACGCCGAAGCGCGCCGCGCACGGTCGAAGAAGGCGCGCCGCCATCCGTCCCGGCGGCCACGCCGGCACGCGGAGGCGGAGGCCGCCGCGCGGCGGTCCGGATGCCCGATCGCCTGCAGATCGCCCTGTTGCGCGCCTCCGGCTGCAACCCGGCCGAGCCGGACACCCAGGCCTTGATGGCCAGCTGGAACCTGGATGAACTGCGCAGCAGTGCCGCCGCCAAGCGCGCGTTGTGGCCGCAGCTGCGCGCCCTGCGCAAGCGGGGCCGACCGTGAGCGCGGTGAGCTCGCCGCGGCCGTTGTCGTTGCGCGCGCTGCGCGAAAGCGACCTCAATGCGGTGATGGCCATCGAGGTGCGCGGTTACCCGTACCCGTGGACCCGCGGCATCTTCCAGGACTGCCTGCGTGCCGGTTATCCCGGCCTGGCGATGGAAGAGGACGGTCTGCTGATGGGCTATGGCCTGCTCAGCATCGCCGCCGATGAAGCGCATATCCTCAACATCTGTGTGGACCCGCTGTGCCAATCGCGCGGCCACGGCCGCTACCTGCTGCGCGCGCTGGTGAAGCTGGCGCGTGACCACGGTGCGCACCGGGTGTTCCTGGAAGTGCGCCCGTCCAATACCTCGGCGGTGGCGCTGTACCACAGCGAAGGGTTCAACGAGATCGGCCGCCGGCCGCGCTATTACCCTGCCCGCGACGGGCGCGAGGATGCGCTGGTGATGGCCATCGAGCTGGTTGACGACGACATCCAGGTGATGCCGCCGCTCTGACAGCGTGGGGGGGTGCTACGCCAACCGCAGCACCACTGCCCCGAGCACGATCAGGCCGGCGGCGATCCAGCGTTGGCGGGTAACGCGTTCGCGCAGGAGCCACGCCGAGATCAGGATGCCGAACAAGATCGAGGTTTCGCGCAGTGCGGCGATCATCGCGATCGGCGCGACCGTCATGGCCCACAGCGCCAGCCCGTAGGAGACCAGCGTGCCGATGCCGCCGGTGATGCCGTAGCCCCAGTTGCGGCGCGCATAGTCACGCAGCGCGCTGGCGCGTGTGCACACCGCCCACAGTGGCAAAGGCAGGCCGGAAAGCAGAAACAGCCACAACGTGTAGCTCACCACGGCACCCGAGTGACGCGCGCCCCAACCATCGACCAAGGTGTAGGTGGCGATGACACCGGCATTGAGCAGCGGCAGCCACAGATGCTGGCGCGAGGTGCCGCGGGTCATGCACAGGATGCCCAGGCAGATCAGCCCGATGCCGGCCCACGCGATCCATGCCAGGCGCTCACCCAGAAACAGCGTGCTGATCAGCGCGACCAGGATCGGCGCGCAGCCGCGCATCAGCGGGTAGGACGCGCTCATGTCGGTCACTTGGTAAGTACGCGCGACAAGCACGTAGTACCCGACCTGGAGCAGGGTCGAGGCGGCCAGCCATGGCCAGCTCTGCGCGGCGGGTGTGGGCACGAACGGCAGCGCGATCGCGGCAATCACCACCGCCGAGCCGGTGACCAGGATCGTGGTCAGCAGCGTGTCGGTGCCACGTTTGACGATCGCGTTCCAGCTGGCATGCAGCAGGGCGGCCAACAGCACGATGCAGAAGAGGGACAGCGACATCGTGTCGGCGGTCATTCAATCCGTGGACGAACCCGCATCATGCCGCAGATGGGCAGGCATCGGGCCCGTAACCGCGCGGGCGGGCCCTACCTACGTTATCGGCCCAGGGTAGAGCCACCCCATGGGTGGCTGCACGCCATCCCGCCCCGGAAGGCAGCCACCCATGGGGTCGCTCTACCCTGGCCCCGCAGAAGCAGCCACGCATGGCGTGGCTCTACCCGTGCGCTTACAGCTTCGCGCGCTGCGAACGCAGACCGTCCAGCTGGGCGGTCCATTCGACCAGGCGCACGCGCTCCTGCTCGACCACAGCCGCCGGCACCTTGTCGGTGAACTTGGCCAGCTTGGTCCCGCTCTTTTCCTTCTCCGATTCCACCCGGGCGATTTCCTTGTCCAGGCGCGCGCGCTCGGCACCCAGATCGACCAGGCCCTCCAGCGGCACCAGCAAGGTGAGATCGCCCACGATCGCGGCGGCGGCCGGCGGCGTGTCGCTGCCGTTGGCCAGCCACTCGATGCGCTCCAGCTTGAGCAGGAACGACAGCGAGGAGGTGAAGCGGGTCATGCGCGCGCGGTCGTCGTCGCTGCCACCCTGCAGCAGCAGCGGCACCAGCTTGGACGGCGGCACGTTCAACTCGCTGCGCACTCGGCGCAGCGCGTTGACCATCGACTTCAGCCATTCCACGTCGGCTTCGGCGCGGGCGAAATCACCGGCGAACTCTTCGGCGGTCGGGTACGGCCGCAGCGAGATGGTGTCGTCGGTGAGGCCCAGGCGCGGGGCGACCTGGCGCCACAGCTGCTCGGTGACGAACGGGGTCAGCGGGTGCAGCAGGCGCAGCAGCGCTTCGAGCACGTACAGCAGGGTGTGGCGGGTGCTGTTGGCATCGTCGGCATCGGCGCCGTTGAGGGCCGGCTTGGTCAGTTCCAGGAACCAATCGCAGAACTCGTTCCAGGCAAATTCGTACAGGCACTGCGCCAGCAGATCGAAGCGGTAGTTGGCGTAATGCGTCTGCGCTTCGGCCGAGACCGCGGCCAGGCGCGCGAGGATCCAGCGCTCGGCATCGGTGCGCGGCTGCGGCACGCCGGTGAAGCTGCTGCCCTCAGTGTTCATCAGGGTGAAGCGGCTGGCGTTCCACAGCTTGTTGCAGAAGTTCTTGTAGCCCTCGGCGCGGTTCATGTCGAACTTGATATCGCGGCCGTGGGTGGCGAGCGCGGCGATGGTGAAGCGCAGCGCATCCGCACCGTGGGCGATGATGCCCTCGGGGAATTCGCGGCGCGTCGCCTTCTCGATCTTCGGCGCGTCCTTGGGCTTCATCAGGCCGGTGGTGCGCTTGGCGACCAGGTCCTCGATGGAGATGCCATCGATGATGTCCAGCGGGTCCAGCACGTTGCCCTTGGACTTGGACATCTTCTGGCCCTGCGCATCGCGGATCAGGCCGGTGATGTAGACGTCCTTGAACGGGATCTTCCCGGTGAAGCTGTCGGTGGCCATGATCATGCGGGCCACCCAGAAGAAGATGATGTCGAACCCGGTGATCAGCACCGACGACGGCAGGTAGCGCTCGAAACCGCGCGCGTCCATCGCCTGCTCGTTCGGCCAGCCCAGGGTGGAGAACGGCCACAGCTGCGAGGAGAACCAGGTCTCCAGCACGTCACTGTCCTGGTGCAGGGCGAGGTCGGCGGCGAGGTTGTTCTTCGCGCGCGCTTCGGCTTCATCACGGCCGACATAGCAGTTGCCCGCATCGTCGAACCACGCCGGAATGCGGTGGCCCCACCACAGCTGGCGGCTGATGCACCAATCCTGGATGTTCTCCATCCAGTGGCGGTAGGTGTTGATCCAGTTGGCCGGGACGAACTGGATGCTGCCGTTCTCGACCAGCTCCAGGCCGCGCTTGGCCAGCACGTCCATCTTCACGAACCACTGGTCGGTCAGGTACGGCTCGATCACCTGCTGGGTACGATCGCCACGCGGCACCTGCAGCTTGTGCGCCTTGGTTTCGACCAGGATGCCCAGGTCTTCCAGCTCGGCCAGGATCACCTTGCGCGCTTCGTAACGGTCCAGCCCGCGGTATTTCTCCGGGGCGTTGTCGTTGATTGCCGCCACCGGGGTGAACAGGTTGATCATCGGCAGGTTGTGGCGCAGGCCGACCTGGTAATCGTTGAAATCGTGCGCGGGGGTGACCTTGACCACGCCGGTACCGAACTCGCGGTCGACGTAATCATCGGCGATCACCGGGATCTCGCGGTCGGTCAGCGGCAGCTTCACCATTTTGCCGATCAGGTGCGCGTAGCGCTCGTCTTCGGGGTGCACCATCACCGCGGTGTCGCCGAGCATGGTTTCCGGGCGGGTGGTGGCCACGGTCAGGGTGCCGCTGCCATCGGCCAGCGGGTAGCTGATCGACCACAGGAAGCCGTCTTCCTCCACGCTCTCCACTTCCAGATCGGAAATGGCCGTCTTCAGCACCGGATCCCAGTTGACCAGGCGCTGGCCACGGTAGATCAGGCCCTGCTCGTGCCAGCGCACGAACGCCTCGACCACCGCTTCGGACGGCTGCGGGTCCATGGTGAAGGTGCTGCGCGACCAGTCGCTGGAGGTGCCCAGACGGCGCATCTGGCGCTCGATGGTGTCACCGGACTGCGCCTTCCACTCCCACACCTTCTCGATGAAGCCGTCGCGGCCCAGCGAATCGCGGGTCTCACCGGTGTTGGCCAGCGCCAGGTTGCGCGACACCACCATCTCGGTGGCGATGCCGGCGTGGTCGGTGCCGACCTGCCACAACGTGTCGTAGCCACGCATGCGGTGGTAACGCACCAGTGCATCCATCAGGGTCTGCTGGAAGGCATGGCCCATGTGCAGCGTGCCGGTCACGTTCGGCGGCGGCAGCAGGATGGTGTACGGCTCGCCCTTGCCGGACGGCTTGAAATGGCCGGCCTTCTCCCACGCGTCGTACAGCGCGGTTTCAAAGGTTTTCGGGTCGTAGCTGGAGGCGAGTTGGGTCATGCGGGAACCAGGATCGAATACGGAAGGTGGGGGTGCCGGAAGCTCAGCGCCCGAAGGCGCGGCGGATCTTCTGGTCGGTATGGAACTGTGAGACCGCGTAGGCGGCCCAGATCGCGGCGGGCAGCCAGCCGATCAGCGTGATCTGCAGGATCAGGCAGAGGATGCCTGCGATCGGGCGGCCGATGGTGAAGAAGGCGAACCAGGGAAAGATCAGGGCGATCAACAGGCGCATCAAGGGTCTCCGGGGGCGGCGGCGACCGAACGGGCGCCGCGCGGGTTACATGTCGTATTTGTTCAGGTCAAAGCCCAGTGCCTTGTACTGGCGCCAGCGCTCGCGCAGCGGTTCGCGCGCTTCCGGGTCGGCCGGCACCACTTCCAGCACGCGGTCGCAGGCGGCCAGGTAGGGATCGTCGCGCAGGTTGATCACCAGCGGCCGGGCCGGGGCCTCGGTGCCGGGAACGGCGATCAGCACCAGCGCCTCTTCCTCGTCCATGTCTTCGCCGGCGATCTGGTGCGGGATGTAGGCATCGTTGTCGAACGCCCACAGCAGCTCGTCCAGCTCTTCGGCCTGGGCCTGGTCGCGTGCCAGCACCAGGGTGAACAGCCCGGCGTCATTGGCCTTGCGGGCCAGTTCGCAGACCAGGCGCAATGGCTCGGTCAGGAAGCGGGGCTTGGCGATCAGGTAGAAATCAGCACGGGACATGGCAGGGCCTGGAGCGGAGGGAGAACCCGGCGCCAGGCCGGGCGGGATCGCGGCCACCCGCAGGCGGCCGCGATCGGGCAGGGCATCAGGCGCGGGCGGCCTGGTCCAGCAGCCACTGGCTCAGCAGGCCGACCGGGCGGCCGGTGGCCATGCCGCGCTTGCCTTCGTCGCTGGCCACGCCGGCGATGTCCAGATGAGCCCAGCGCTGGCCTTCGGCGAAGCGCGACAGGAAGCAGCCGGCGGTGATCGCACCGGCCCAGCGGCCGCCGATGTTGTAGATATCGGCGAAGCTGGAATCCAGCATCGGCTGGTACTCGTCCCACAGCGGCAGGCGCCAGGCGCGGTCGAACACGTGCTCACCGGCGGCCAGCAGCTCGTTGGCGAGGTCGTCGTGCTTGCTCATCAGGCCGGCGGTCTGGTGGCCCAGCGCCACCAGGCAGGCACCGGTCAGGGTGGCCACGTCGATCAGCGCGGCCGGCTCGAAGCGCTGCGCGTAGGTCAGCGCGTCGCACAGGATCAGGCGGCCTTCGGCGTCGGTGTTGCCCACTTCGATGGTCTTGCCCGACATCGAGGTGATCACGTCCGACGGGCGGTAGGCATTGCCGTCGATGGCGTTCTCGACCGCCGGCACCACCACCACCAGGTTGAGCGGCAGCTTGGCCGTCACGGCCGCGACGAAGGTGCCGATGACGTTGGCGCCACCGCACATGTCGTACTTCATCTCTTCGATGCCGCCCTGGGTCTTCAGATTGACGCCACCGGTATCGAAGGTGATGCCCTTGCCGACCAGCACATAGGGCTTGGCGTCGCCGCCGTTGTTCCACTTCAGCACGACCAG
This sequence comes from Stenotrophomonas sp. IS26, assembly GCF_054188265.1. NCBI lineage: Bacteria > Pseudomonadati > Pseudomonadota > Gammaproteobacteria > Lysobacterales > Lysobacteraceae > Stenotrophomonas > Stenotrophomonas sp. IS26. Next base: position 89,333 of record NZ_JBSZJV010000015.1, on the reverse strand, counting down.
GTGCGGGCGGTTGGCCGAGCCACGGGCCACGGCCAGCAGCGAGCCCATGCCCAGCGCTTCCATCTGGTGCTCGTCCAGCACCTCCGCTTCGGCGCCTGCATGCGCCTGCGCGAACGCGACCGAGGACTCGGCCAGGTAGGCCGGGGTGCAGACGTTCGGCGGCAGGTTGCCCAGCTCGCGGGCGTACTGCACGCCGGCGGCGATGGCCTGGCCCTGGGCCAGCGCCTGGGTGTCGGTGCCGGCGATGGCCAGCGTGGTCAGGCCCGGCTCGTCGGCCTTCTTCTTGCCCAGCGTGGCGCTGTAGCGGTAGGCGGCGTGGTCGGCGGTGATGATGGCCTGGCGGATGTTCCAGGCGGCATCGCGGCCCTTGACCTCGATCTCGGTCAGGGTGAACAGCGCCTGATGGTTGACGCCGCTCTTGAGGGCGCGGCTGGCATCGCCGACCGCCTTGAGGTACTGCGCCACGCCGAACTTGGCCGGCTCGCCCAGCCCGACCACGAGCACGCGTGCGGCGGTGACGCCGGGCAGATCGTGCAGCAGGGTCGTATTGCCGGTCTTGCCGCCCACGTCGCCGCGGGCGATCAGGGCCGACAGACGGCCACCGGACGCGGTGTCCAAGGCCTGTGCCGCGGGGCTCAGGGTCTGGTCGGCATAGGCGCCGACGATGACGCAATCGCACTCGGCCGAGGCCGGCGCTGCGTGGTTCAGGGTGAATTCCAGGGCCATTGATCAGATTCCGTTGGCAAAACCGTACAATCGCGAGCTGTTTACGTCCCGTCAGTAGACTGGGCAGCACCGCGAACGAATCCGAGAGTTTAAACCACCGCCCCATGTCGAAGCTCGATCGCTATCTCCTGCGTGATTTCGTCCAGAGTTTCCTGGCCACCCTCATCGTGTTGCTGGTGGTGAGTGTCGGCGGGGTCCTGGTGGACATCCTCGGCAACATCGCCGACGGCCGTCTGCCTGCCCGCCTGCTGTTCTCCCAGTTGGGCCTGCAGTTCATCGTCTACATGCCGCTGATCCTGCCGCTGGCGCTGATGCTGGGCCTGCTGCTGGCCACCGCGCGGCTCTACCGGGACTCGGAAATGGCGGTCATCACCGCCATCGGTGTCGGCCCCAAGCGCCTGCTGCGGCCCCTGATGATGCTGGTGGTGCCGGTGGTCGGCCTGATCGGGCTGTGCTCGCTGTGGCTGGGCCCCTGGGCCGACCGCACCAGCGAGACCATGATCGACGAGGCCAACCGCAGCGTGGTCATGGCCGGCCTGGAGGCCGGCAAGTTCACCCCGCTGCCCAACGGCGGCGTGGTCTACCTGGCCTCGGTCTCCCCCGACGGCACCCAGTTGGGCAAGGTGTTCCTGCAGCGCCAGAAGGAAGACCGCATCGAAGTGATCTCTGCCGACCACGGCCGGATGTACTTCGAGGGCGCCAAGCAGCGCTATCTGGAGCTGGATGACGGCCACCAGGTCGAGGGCCCGGCCAACGGTGCGCTGGATTACAAGCTGATGACCTTCGCCCGCAACGACGTGGCCATGCCCGACGGTGCCGAGACCCGCAAAGACGATGACCCCGAACTGCTGCGCACCACCGAGCTGTTCGGCGATGAGCGCCCGGAGGCCCAGGCCCAGCTTCACTCGCGCATCGCCCCGCCGCTGATCGCGCTCGCCTTCGCCCTGATGACCCTGCCGCTGGCCCGCAGTTCGCCGCGGCAGCAGCGCTACGGCCGGATGATGCTGGCCTTCATGGCCTACATGGTGGGCATGAACCTGATGTTCATCGGCACCCGCTGGATCGCCGATGGCAAGATCCCCGCCGTGGCGGGCCTGTGGTGGCTGACGCTGCCGTTGCTTGCCCTCGCCCTATGGATGTATTTCCGCGACGGCAAACTGTCGCGTCCCCGGAGGACCGCATGAACGTGTTGCGCCCCATGCGGTTTGATCTGTACCTGGGCCGTGCCGTGTTCGGCACCGTCCTGCTGACCTGGGCGGTGCTGGTCGGCCTGGACGTGGTGATGGCCTTCTCCGGGGAGTTCAAGGACGTTGGCAAGGGCAGCTACACCGTCGGCCACGCGGCCGCCTGGGTGCTCTACACCGTGCCTCGCCGCGCCTATACCTTCTTCCCGACCGCCGCCGTGATCGGCGCGCTGATGGGCCTGGGCCAGCTGGCCGCCACCTCCGAACTCACCGCACTGCGCGCGCTGGGCCTGTCGCGCAAGCGCCTGAGCGTCTCGGTGGCGATCGCGCTGTCGCTGATGACCGCGGTCATGGTGTTCAGCGGCGAAACGCTGGGCCCCTGGGGCCAGAGCAAGGCCGATGACGTCAAGATCAGCGCAAGGTGGGGCAGCAGCCTGAGCGCGGCCCGCTATTCGGGCGTGTGGGCGCGGGAAGGCGATACCTTCCTCAACGCGATCAGCGGCGACGAGCAGCTGCAGGCCGGGGGCGGCACGCGCCTGATCCTGCACGACGTGCGTCTGTACAAGATCGCCGACGACGGCCGCTTGGGCTCGATGACGTATGCCACCACCGCCGAACATGACGCCAGAGGCTGGGTGTTGAACAAGGTGCGCCGCGATATCTTCGGTGAGCGTTCGGCAACGCGCGAGACGGCCGAGTCCGAGCCATGGGATTCACGCTTGGATGCGGCGGCGCTGGCCAGCGGCATTTCCAAGCCACGCAATCTGACGGCGATGGATCTGCGTAACAGCATCGAGTACCGCAAGCGCAACGGGCTGGATGCGCGCGATTACGAGGATGTGTACTGGAGCCGTTGGTTCTATCCGATCAATGTGTTGGCGTTGTGCCTGGCGGCGATACCGTTCGCGTTCGGTTCGCTGCGCAGTGGCGGTATGGGCAAGCGGTTGTTCCTGGGCATTCTGTTCGCGTTGGGCTTCTGGTTGCTGCAGTTGTTCTTCGGCCGCATGGCCGGTGCGCTGAAGTTCGATTACCGGATTGCGTATGCGTTGCCGCCGATCGTGATGATGGTGGTGTCCGGGTTGTTGTTCCGACGTAAGTCGGGCTGATTCATCCGGCCGGCCTGGCGGCAAACGCCGAAGCCAACGCCAACGCCAAAGCGGCCACCATGTGCTGTCGAGCTAGGCGCGACGGGCTCGCCATTCCGGGACCCGCCGCAAGTACGTCCCTGTAGCAACTGTGTTGCTGGAGGGAGTTCGGTCCCTCCAGTAGACGGACGCGGTAGTGCCGGCCGCTGGCCGGCAGCCTTTGGAGATGTGCCCGTGCGCGCTTCAGGCCGGGATTGGTCCGCTTTGAGCGTCGCGCACGCGGGCGTTGAGGATCACCAGCATCTTCCGCATTACCGCCACGATCGCCACTCCTGACGGATCTCGGCTCGACCGCCGTGGATGCTTCGTTTTCCGCGTATCGTCCCGCTGTCGTGGGACATCGGTGCCACGCCCACCAAGCTGGCGATGGCCTTGCCGCTGATCTGGCCCAGCTCAGGCAGGTAGCTGGCCAGCACCGCCTGTAGCCCCGGTCCCACGCCCTTCATCGACTTCAGAATCGTGAGCTGGGGCTGTTGAGCGACTTGCTCGGCAATCTGCTTTCCCAGGCGTTCTACCAGTGTCTGCAAGCGGGTGATGTTGGTCTGCAAAAGCCGTCGCAATTCATGATCACGCACCATTTCCTGCTGCTGTCGCGCTACGGTCAGGGCCTGCATCATCTGTCGACGTGCCCGCACAAATTCCCGCAGTTTCTGCTGCCAAGGCTCTAGTGGCTGGTAGGCCGGCAGTTTCACCAGCGCGGCCATCTGTGCCAATGCATAGGCATCCAAGCGGTCTGTCTTGGCTATTTGGCCCAGCCCCTGAGCTAGTTTCCGCGCCCGAAAGGCATTGGCGCGCACCACCCGATGGCCTGCCTTGTGCAGGAAATCCAGCACGGGCTGCTCATATCCGCCGGTGGCCTCCAGCACGATCTGGATCGCTGGACGCTTCTTCAGCCAAGCGTTCAATTCAACAAAGCCAGAGGGGCTATTGCTGACCTGCAGGGTCTCTCTGTCCGTCGTGCCGACATCCAGCTGGCGCTTGCTTACATCAATCCCGATCCCGTTCATCGCCCGACTCCGTATAGTCTGGAAGGGTCGAGAGCTCCCCCGCTTGCCCAGTCTTATCGCTTCGAGTGTCAGCTCCAGCAACTGTTCGGGCGGATCAAGGGAGATTCCGGCGTGGGCGCCAAGCTACATGGCGATCGCTCAGATCCAGGCTCGTACGGCGGCCCACGCCGGCTCTCGGCACCTAAGCTGCCAGATTCCGAACAGATAAGGCTCGTGTGCTGCCATCCATGGCAGCACACGGTCCCGGCCTGGCAATCCCGCCGCGCCTCCGACAGTGTGCTGGTGGGGGAGGGGAGAGCAGCCGGGCATGGCCCGGCTCTACCCGTTCTGATGGATTGGCGAAGTGACGCTGTTCGTATTGAATCTTGGCGACTGAGCGACTGAGCGACTGAGCGACTGAGCGACTGAGCAATTGAGCAATTGAGCAATTGAGCAATTGAGCAATTGAGCAATTGATCGACGAAGGCTTGATCGATTGAGCGAAGGTACGACTTCGCTATGAAGATTGCGCTCCTTACGCGTCTTGATCGCGAGAGCCGGTACTGAGTGCGAAACGTCGGTCACGCAACAAATCCGCTTTGATCAACCGCACTTCGCAATCTGTCAATGCGGAGAGGCGCAGCCCATTTCAGGGCCGTAGTGCGCCATGGATGGCGCACTACGAGCTTACATGGACGTACTTGCAGCGGGCCCAGAAATGGGTTGCGCCTCTCCGCAAACGCACAGAAAACAGAGGCGCTGCTTTCAGCGCTGTTCTGGAAGGCTTTAGAGCGTCAGTGCGTCAGTACGTCAGCGCGTCAGTACGTCAGTACGTCAGTACTTCGGCAGCCGGACAACCCGCGTTCCGCTGGCCCGGTCATGCCAGGTCAACCGCTGCCGATCCAGCAGCGCCCACCAGAACCCCAGGCCGGCCGCCAACACCGACAGCGACCCCACCGCATAGCGCCGCCACAACTGCCCGCGCGTCGGCACCGTGCCGTCCAGCGACACCACCCGCAACCGCCACGGGCGCATCCCCAGCGTCTGCCCGCCGCGGCGCCAACTCATCGTCGCGTACAGGCCCGTCACGACCCAGCAGCAGGCCCACAACGCCCACTGCCACGCACTGAACGGCGCGATGTTCTCGCGCTCCGCATGACCGCTCAACGTGTAGACCGCCACGAACACCGCACCGAGCAGCATCCACAGCGCCAGCGCCGGGAAGACGTCGTACAACAGCGACAACCACCGCCACAGCAGCAACGATGCAGGGCGATCAGCAGGGGGGGGCGACAGCGCGGTATCGGTCATGACCCGGAGCATACCCGGCCGGCCGCCCGCGTTCGATGGCCCACGCGCGGTCTGCTCCGTATGCTGTCCGCATGTCCGATGCCACCACCCCCGCCCTGCGTCGCCAGCTCATCCAGCACCTGCCCGAGCTGCGCGAGGATGACAACGTCCGCATCCAGCGTTTCCTCGACACCGCCTGGGCCGAGCACGGCCTCGCGCGTGCCAGTCTGGACAGTTACCGGCGCGATCTCGAAGGCCTCGCGCGCTGGCGTGATGGCGCCGCCGGCGGGCTGGCTGGCCTCGATCGCGCCGGGCTGTTCGACTACCTCGCCTGGCGCTCCCGCCATGGCTGGTCGCCGCGCAGCAATGCCCGCCTGCTGTCCGCGCTGCGGGCCTTCTTCGCCGATGCGGTTCGCCGCGGCGAGCGCGGCGATGACCCCAGCGCGCTGCTGGATCCGCCCAAGCTGCCGCGGCTGCTGCCCAAGGCGCTGGCCGAAAGCCAGATCGATGCGCTGTTGGCCAGCCCCGATATCGAGACGCCGCTCGGGCTGCGCGACCGCGCCATGCTGGAACTGATGTATGCCGCCGGCCTGCGAGTCAGCGAACTGGTCAACCTGCCGGCCAATGCCGTGAACCTGCGGCAGGGGGTGCTGCGCGTGACCGGCAAGGGCAGCAAGGAACGGCTGGTTCCGCTGGGGGAAGAATCCCAGCACTGGCTTGTGCGCTACCTGGCTGAATCGCGCCCGCAGCTCACGGGCAAGCGCAACGTGCCGACGCCGCAGGAGGGCGCCGTGCCGATGTTCCTGACGCCCTCGCTGCACCCGCTCAGCCGCCAGCAGTTCTGGGGGCTGGTGAAGACGTACGCGGTGCTGGCCGGGATCGACCCCGCCCGGATCAGTCCCCACGGGCTGCGCCACAGCTTTGCCACGCACCTGCTCAACCGGGGCGCGGATCTGCGCGCCCTGCAGATGCTGCTCGGCCACAGTTCGCTGTCCACCACCCAGATCTACACGCTGGTGGCCCGCGAGCACCTGCAGAAGCTGCACGCCAAGCACCACCCGCGCGGCTGAGAGGGTGCCAACCCCGGCCGCGCATCACCGTTCCACTGCGGTCCAGCTGTGTGAGCAGGCAGCTGTGCGAGAATCCAGCCTGACTCCTTACACCGGAATGCTCGATGCTCCGTGTTGCCATTGCGGCGCTCTTCGGCGCGCTCAGCCTGTCTGCCTGCGCGCAGCAACCGTCCGCTCCGGCGGCCAAGACCACTGCCGCCACCCCGGCCGCTGCCGGTGATGCTGACCAGCGCGTGCGTACCGCGCTGCAGCAGCTGGACCCCACCTTCAAGCCTGATTTCATCGGGGCCGCGCCGTTTGCCGGTTTCCGCGAGGTGCTGGTCGGTGGCCAGGTGCTGTATGTCTCCGATGACGGCCGCTACCTGATGCAGTCCCAGCCGTACGACATCCAGAACAAGGCGCCGGTCAGCAGCCAGGGCCTGCTCAGCTACCGCCGCAAGCTGCTCGATGGCGTGCCGCACACCGAGCGCATCGTGTTCGCCGCGCCGAATGCCAAGTACACCGTCAGCGTCTTCACCGACATCGAGTGCGGCTACTGCCGCAAGCTGCACCAGGACATCGCCGAGCTCAACCGCAACGGCATCACCGTGGAATACCTGGCATTTCCGCGCATGGGGCTGGGCAGCCAGGACTACACCGACATGATCTCGGTCTGGTGCGCGGCCGATCGCAAGCAGGCCCTGACCGCGGCCAAGACCGGCAAGGCCGTCACCCCGAAGAACTGCACCAATCCGGTGGCCATGCAGTACAAGCTTGGCCAGCAGATGGGCGTCAACGGCACCCCGGCCATCTTCGCCGCCGACGGCACCCAGCTCGGTGGCTACCTGCCGCCGGCCCAGCTCAAGGCCGCGCTGGAGCGCGTCTCGGCAGGCGGCAGCCGCTGAAAACAGAACGCCCCGGCCAGGCCGGGGCGTTTTTCTGTCAGCGGAGGAGCGGCCTGCTCGATCAGCGAGGCAGCGTCCCGCGCGACGGTGTCACTTCAAGCCGTCACTGATCGCCTTGGTCAGGGTGCCCTGCGCATCATCGCCGCTGAACTCCCAGAAGAATGCGCCGCCCAGGCCCTGTGCTTTCACATAGCCCATCTTCTCGGTGACCATGGCCGGCGTATCCAGACTCCAGAACGTGGTGCCGTTGGAGATCCACGTGGCCTTGGCGATGTTGTCGGTGTACACCGGCCAGTTGAGGTTCTTGAGCACCTTCCAATCTTCGATACCGGCTTCGTAGGTGCCCGGTGCCGCGCCGCTGGCGCTCTTGTAGAGCCCGTTGTTGCCGCTGGCCACGCCAGTCCAGCCACGCCCGTAGTAGCCGATGCCCAGGTTCAACTTGCTGGCCGGCACCCCGCGGCTGAGGAAGGCTTCCATCGCATCGTTGCTGTTGTAGAGCTTCTGGTCGCCGGTGGAGGGATCAGCCGGTGAATCGAACAGGGCCGAGTGATGGTTGGTCTGCGGATCCCACGCGCCGTGGAAGTCGTAGGTCATCACGTTGATGAAATCCAGGTACGGGTGGTAGCTGGCCGGATCGGTCACGCGCACCTTGTCCACGCCGGCACCGACGGCCACCGTCAGCAGCAGGCCGGGCCGCACTGCATCCAGTTGGCGGCGGAATTCGGCCAGCAGCGCGGTGAAGTTGGCGTTGTCGGCCGGCGTCCCGCAGCTCAGCCCGCAGGCCACCGGATACTCCCAGTCGATGTCGATGCCGTCGAACACGCCGAGCGCCGCACCCGCACCGCCCGCACCGTCGGCCACCGGCAGGTTGCCTTTGATGTAGGCATCGATGCATGAGGCCACGAACGCCTGCCGGTTGGCCGGCTGCGCCGCGCTGGAGAAGCCGCGCGACCAGGTCCAGCCGCCCAGCGAGATCAGCACTTTTACGTTCGGGTGTTTGGCTTTGAGCTGCTTGAGCTGGTTCCAGTTGCCCCGCAGTGGCTGGTCCCAGGTGTCGCCCGTGCCGCTGACGCTATCGCCGGCAGCGAAGGACTTGCCGTAATCGGCGTAGGCATCGCCGCCCACGCCGGTGTTCGAATCGGAGGCCTGGGTCACGCCCACTTCGCAGCGGTTGTTGCGCACGTTGCCGAAGGCGTAATTGATGTGGGTCAGCTTCGCCGCCGAGCCGCTGGTGTCGATGTTCTTGACCTGGTAATTGCGGCCGTAGATGCCCCACTGGGTGAAGTAGCCGATCACCCGCTTGGTGCTACCCCCGCCGCCACCGGCGGCCGTGGTCACGCTGATCGAGCCGCTCTGCGCCGAGGCATTGCCGGCGTTGTCGCGTGCCCGCACCGTGTAGGTATAGGCCGTGCTCGCGGTAAGGCCGCCATCGGTGTACTGGGTGGCGCTGGGCGAACCGACCAGGCTGCCGTTGCGGTACACGTCGTAGCCGGCCACACCGCTGCCGCCGCTGTTGTCGGTGGCCGCGTTCCAGGCCAGGTTCACCGTCGTGGCGGTCCTGGACGGGGAAGCCAGTCCGCCCGGGACGCTGGGGGGCGATGTGTCGTTGCTGGCCGCGGTGACGGTCACATTGACGGTGGCCGAGGAGGTCACCGCGTTGTTGTTGTCGGTCGCCACCGCCTTGAAGGTGTGGCTGCCGGCCGAGGCATTGCTCCAGACCACGCTGTAGGGCGCGCTGGTGTCGATGCCCAGCGAGGTACCGCCGCGGAAGAACTCGACCTTGCTGATGCTGCCGTCGGTATCGCTGGCATTGGCGCTGACCGTGATGCTGCTGCCGGCGGTGAAGCTGGCCCCGGCGGCGGGCGAGGTCAGCGCGACGCTGGGCGGCTGGTTGCTGCCACTGCCATCGCAGGCACCGAGGTTGGTGTAGTAGGGCGCACCGGCCGGGTGGTCGGGGGGGGCGTTCCAGATGTCCTGGTTGGCGCGGTACAGCACGCCGCCTTTCTGCAGGGTCTGGCTGGCCAGATAGATGGCCGCGCCATTCCACTCGGGCGCCCCGGTACAGTTCGCGGCCTGCACCAGTATGGGCGTGCCGGCGGCAGCGGCCAAGGCCAGCGCCAGCAACCAGCGCCGTCGGCGCGGAAGCAGGGCGGGGGAGGAAAACGATGTCACTGCACGGCGCGCAATCGGGTCTGGCATGGTCGGTCTCCGATCAGGTGGTGTGCGCATGCCGCCGGGATGGCGGCATGCGTGCAGCAGGTCCGGGCGCCGGTGAGAGAGGCCGGCAACGACGTGGGGGACGGACGGCACCTGGCGCTGGGCCAGGTGGTGATAACGTTGTCATGTAATCGACATGCAATCCGTGAACCAGTCGATGGTTCGCGTGTGAACGGTGTCGTCCGCGGCCCCACGCCGGCCGATCGCCCGGGCCGGGCCGCGGCGGCCGACTTGGGTACAATAGTGGGCCCCGTTCCCAACCACGGTTCCCCGGACATGATGGTCCTCGAGGGCGCATCCGCCCTTTCGCCGTTCCGCCGCGAACGTCTTGAATCCCGCCTGCAGTCCCTGGCCGCCGATCTGCGCATCACCGGTGCCTGGCATGTCTACTTCATCCAGACCGAGGGCGATGCGGCCCCGGATCCGGCGATCCTGAGCCGGATCCTGGAAGCGCAGCCGGCGCTGGCCGGGCGTGAGGACGGGGCGGTATCGCGCTTCGTGGTGCCGCGGTTGGGCACGCTGTCGCCGTGGTCGAGCAAGGCCACCGAGCTGGTCCGCGGTGCCGGGCAACCGATCCGCCGGGTCGAACGTGGCCTGCGCATCGATCTGGCCGGCTGGCCGGCCGATGCGGCCGCACAGGAAGCGGTGATCCGCGCGCTGCACGACCCGATGACCCAGTCCGTGCTGGCCGAGACCGCCCAGGCGCAGGCGCTGTTCAGCGCCCCGGCGCGTGGTGAGCTGGAACGGATCGCCCTGGAAGATCTGGAGGCAGCCAACAGCCGCCTCGGCCTGGCCATGGCCCAGGACGAGATCGACTACCTGCGCCAGCGCTTCGGCGCGTTGGGCCGCAAGCCGTCGGACGTGGAACTGATGATGTTCGCGCAGGCCAACTCCGAGCACTGCCGCCACAAGATCTTCAATGCCAGCTGGACCATCGACGGTGCCGACCAGTCGCACTCGCTGTTCCGGATGATCAAGAACACCCACCAGCAGACCCCGCAGCACACGTTGAGCGCCTACAGCGACAACGCTGCGGTGGTGGCCGGCTTCCCGGCCGCGCGCTATCGCCCGGATCCGGCCACCGGCCAGTACCGCAGCGAGGCCGTGGTCGATTCGGCGTTCTGCATCAAGGTGGAAACACACAACCACCCGACCGCGATCGCCCCGTTCCCAGGTGCGGCCACCGGTGCGGGCGGTGAGATCCGCGATGAAGGCGCGACCGGCCGCGGCGGCAAGCCCAAGGCCGGCCTGACCGGTTTCTCGGTCTCGCACCTGCGCATCCCGACCCTGCCGCAGCCGTGGGAGGCACCGCGCGCGCTGAACCCGCGCATGGCCCCGGCGCTGGACATCATGCTGGACGGTCCGCTCGGCGGCGCTGCGTTCAACAACGAGTTCGGCCGCCCGAACCTGCTCGGCTACTTCCGCAGCTTCGAACTGCCCGAAGGCGAGGGCCTGACCCGCGCCTACGACAAGCCGATCATGCTGGCCGGTGGCCTCGGCGCGATCGACCAGAACCAGGTCGAGAAGCTGCGCCTGCAGCCCGGCGATGCGGTGATCGTGCTGGGTGGCCCGGCGATGCTGATCGGTCTCGGCGGCGGTGCCGCCAGTTCGGTGGCCTCCGGTGAGAGCGCCGAAGACCTCGATTTCGCCAGCGTGCAGCGCGACAACCCGGAAATGGAGCGTCGCTGCCAGGAAGTGATCGACCGCTGCGTCGCGCTCGGTCTGGACAACCCGATCCGCTGGTTCCATGACGTGGGCGCCGGTGGCCTGTCCAACGCGATTCCCGAGCTGCTGCATGACTCCGGCGTGGGCGGTGTGATCGATCTGGGCAAGGTGCCCGCCGATGACCCGTCACTGTCGCCGATGCAGTTGTGGTGCAACGAATCGCAGGAACGCTACGTGCTCGGTGTGCCGCAGGCACGCCTGGCCGAGTTCGCCGCGCTGTGCGCGCGCGAACGTTGCCCGTTCGCCGCCGTTGGTGTCGCCACCGCTGAAGAGCGGCTCGTCGTGGCGTACGGCGCCACCGTGGGCAATACCCCGGCGGATGCCCCGATCGATCTGCCGATGGACGTGCTGTTCGGCAAGGCGCCGAAGATGCATCGCGACACCGTGCACCCGGCGGCACCGCGCTGGCCCGCGCTGAAGACCGCCGGGCTGGACCTGCATGAAGCCGGTCTGCGCGTGCTGGCCCATCCCTCGGTGGCCTCGAAGAACTTCTTGGTCACCATCGGTGACCGCAGCGTCGGTGGCCTGACCGCACGCGAACAGATGATCGGCCCGTGGCAGCTGCCGCTGGCCAACGTCGCCATCACCTTGGCCGGGTTCGACAGCGTGGCCGGTGAAGCCATGGCGATCGGCGAGCGCACCCCGTTGGCCCTGCTGGACGCGGCCGCGTCGGCGCGCATGGCGGTCGGTGAAGCGATCACGAACCTGTGTGCGGCGCCGGTGGATGCACTGGAAACGGTGAAGCTGTCGGCCAACTGGATGGCCGCGGCTGGCCATCACGGTGAAGACGCGCTGCTGTATGACGCGGTGCGTGCGGTCGGCATGGAGCTGTGCCCGCAGCTGGACCTGAGCATTCCGGTCGGCAAGGACTCACTCTCCATGCAGGCGCAGTGGCAGGCCGACGGCCAGGCGCACAAGTCGGTGTCGCCGGTGTCGCTGGTGATCTCGGCGTTCGCGCCGGTTGCCGATGCGACCGGCCAGCTGACCCCGCTGCTGGACCGTGACGCCGACAGCGAGCTGTGGCTGATCGGCCTGGGGGCGGGCAAACAGCGCCTGGGCGGCTCGATCCTGGCCCAGGTGCACGCCGACCATTCCGCACTGCCGGCCTTCGCCGGTGCCGTGCCGGATCTGGACGATGCACAGCGCCTGCGTGCCTTCTTCGAACTGATCCGCGATGCGCGCCAGGCCGGCCTGCTGCTGGCCTATCACGACCGCAGCGATGGCGGTGCGTTCGCCGCGCTGTGCGAAATGGCTTTCGCCTCGCGCCTGGGCCTGGATATCACCCTGGACGCCTGGGGCGATGATCCGTTCCGCAGCCTGTTCAATGAAGAGCTGGGTGCGGTGGTGCAGATCGCCAAGGAAGATCGTGCCGCGTTTGCTGATCTGGTCGAGCGTCATGCACTGACCGAATGCGCGCAGCGCATCGCGCGTCCGACCACCGCCCCGGTGGTGCGTGTCTCGCTGCAGGGCGAAAGCCTGGTCGAGTGGCGCTGGGAAGCGCTGTTCGATGCCTGGTGGTCGGTCACCCACGCCATGCAGAAGCTGCGCGACAACCCGGACAACGCCGACCAGGAGCGTGCGATCGCGCGCAACTTCAACGCGCCGGGCCTGAAGCCCAAGCTGACCTTCGATATCAGCGAAGACGTGGCGATGCCCTTCATCAACACCGGCGCGCGTCCGCGTGTGGCGGTGCTGCGCGAGCAGGGCGTCAACGGCCAGATCGAAATGGCGAACGTCTTCGAACGTGCTGGCTTCAGTTCGTTCGACGTGCATATGAGCGACCTGATCGAAGGCCGTGTCGCACTGTCCGATTTCACCGGTCTGGTGGCCTGTGGCGGCTTCAGCTACGGCGACGTGCTCGGTGCCGGCCGCGGCTGGGCCACCTCGGTGCTGGAGCGCAGCGCGCTGCGGGATGCCTTCGCCGCATTCTTCGCCCGCGAGGACAGCTTCGCCTTGGGCGTGTGCAACGGCTGCCAGATGATGAGCCAGCTGAAGGACATCATCCCCGGTGCCGAGCACTGGCCGCAGTTCCGCCGCAACCGCAGCGAGCAGTTCGAAGCGCGCACCGCGTTGCTGGAAGTGGTGGAATCGCCGTCGATCCTGCTGCGTGGCATGGCCGGCTCGCGCCTGCCGGTGGCGGTGGCGCATGGCGAAGGCCAGGCGGTGTTCGCCAATGCAATCGATCAGGCCGCGGCGCGCGTGTCGCTGCGTTACATCGATGGCGATGGCAACGTGGCCACCCAGTACCCGCTGAATCCGAACGGCTCGCCCGACGGCATCACCGGCCTGACCACCACCGATGGCCGCACCACGATCATGATGCCGCACCCGGAACGTACCGCGCGTGCGATCAACCACAGCTGGCATCCGGATGACTGGAACGGTGATTCACCGTGGCTGCGGATGTTCCGCAACGCAAGAGTATGGTGCGGCTGATACTGCGCACCGCATCAAAATCGATGCAGTGAAAATCGCGTGAAGAAACCGCCGGCCTGTCCGGCGGTTTTCTTTTGTGTGGGGCACAAACTGATCGGGAGCAATGAGTTACACGGCGTTACAACGTGAAAATCCGTTATATCGTTTGCTCACATGCAGCTAACAAAAATGCGCAATAACGCGGCGTTTTTGTGACGCGTGACACGGTCATATGAAAATCGACGTCAAAGTCTTGACGTTATTGAAACTGTACGTTAACACTGCATCCTCATTTCGACAGCGTTCAGTTCCACAGTAACCGCATGGATGGCGAGCACGCTGTAGGTATCTGCCAGCCATTGCGCACAACGCAGTAAATCAAGCGAAAAACGCCCCCAGGGGACGTTGGACCACGCGGTCCGGCGTTGGCGTCGCTTTGCCTAAAACCAGCCTAATCAGGAGCCGCATCGATGAATCGGATTTATCGCAAGGTCTGGAACAAAGCACTGGGGCAGATGGTCGTCGCCTCGGAATTGGCCAGCAGCCAGTCCTCGGGTGTCGTCATCGATCAACGCCGAACCTCTGGCGGACGCAACACCGCACTGCTCTCGGCCGCCATCGCGTTGACGCTCGGATTGGGCACGGCAGGCGCCACGCTGACAGCGCACGCGCAGTCGGTGGAAGTGGGTGGGAATGCGAACTGCCTGGTGCTCAACAGCGGCATCGTCGACAGCTGCGTGGTCGATGGCAACGCCACGGCATCGGGCACGAATGCGGTCGCGATCGGCAGCAACAGCACCGCCTCCGGGGCGAACAGCGTGGCGCTCGGCGCCGGCTCGAAGACCAACCGTGCCAACACGGTTTCGGTGGGTGACGCAGGTAAGGAACGGCAGGTCACCAACGTGGCCGCAGGGACCACGGCAACGGATGCGGTGAACAAGGCGCAGCTGGACAAGGTTGCGGTCGCTGCCGAAGGCGCGACCCGCTATTTCAAGGCCGATGGTGACGGCAACGACAGCGACGCGGCGAAGATCGATGGCGAGGGTGCACTGGCCGCTGGGGCCAGTGCCAACGCCGATGGCGACGGCGCAACGGCACTGGGCCGCGGCAGCCAGGCCATCGGCAATGCGACCACCGCAGTGGGCGGCGAGGCCTTGGCCGTCGGCCTCGGGGCGAGTTCGTTCGGGCAGGGCAGCATGGCTTTCGGTGATGCCAGCATCGCGCTCGGCCAGAGCGCCGCGGCGTTTGGTCTGGGTGATGTCGCCCTGGGTGCATCGGCGGTGGCCGCCAGCGAGAACGGCGCAGCAACGGCGATCGGTGGTCTGGCCGAAGCCAGCGCCGATGGCGCAACCGCGATCGGTGGCGGTGCACTGGCCATCGGGCCGGGCAGCACCTCGCTCGGCCGCGGTGCGGCCAGCGCAGGCGAAGCCTCGGTGGCGGTGGGTGCGTTCAGCGTCGCGGTCGCGGATTTCAGCGCGACGCTCGGCGCGAATTCGGCGGCGGTTGCGGTGGGTAGCGTGGCACTCGGTGCCGGCTCGTACGCCGATCGGGTCGACACGGTGTCGGTCGGCAATGCGGACAATGGCCTGCGTCGCCAGATCACCAACCTTGCCGATGGCACCGAAGACAGCGATGCGGTGAACAAGGCACAGCTCGATGAGGTCGGTGCGGTCGCCGCCAACACGAACAAGTACTTCCAGGCCACCGGCAGCAGCGACAGCGATGCCGGTGCGCTTGCGGCAGGCGACAACGCGACCGCGATCGGTGAAGCATCCAACGCGCTGGCCGACGGCGCGACCGCGCTCGGCAGCGGCGCCACGGTCACTGCGCAGAACGCGACGGCCGTCGGCTACAACGCCAGCGCCACCGGTCAGAACAGTGCAGCCTTCGGCACCAACGCGCAGGCCAATGGCCCGGGCAGCGTGGCCGTGGGTGGGGCGGCGGTGGATGCCGACGGCAACCCGCTGATCACCAATGGCGGGGTGCCGGTCGATACCGGCGCAACCAGCGCTGGCGTGGGCGGCACCGCAGTCGGCGCGAGTGCGGAAGCCGCAGGCTTCGCATCGTCCTCGTATGGTGTGGGCGCTTACGCCGCCGGTGCACAGGCCTCGGCGTTCGGCGCGGTGGCCAATGCCACCGGCGACTATTCCACGGCGGTCGGTACGCAGAGCGTGGCGACCGGCAACAGCAGTACCGCCATCGGGGGGCCGGCGGATCTGCTGCCGGGCCTGGGCTTCTTCGTGCAGACCCAGGCCAGTGGCGAAGCCGCCACCGCGGTGGGGGCCGGTGCGATCGCCAGCGGCGATTACGCCGTGGCCAACGGTACGTTGAGCGAAGCCTCGGGCACCGAAGCGACGGCCGTGGGCTACTTTGCCTACGCTCCGGGCGAGGGCGCCACCGCACTCGGCGCAGAGACCTGGGCCAGCGGTGAACTGAGCACGGCGGTGGGCTTCTACAGCACTGCGCGCGGCGCGAACAGCGTCGCCCTCGGCGCCAACTCCACCGCCACCCGGGACAACACGGTCTCGGTAGGTGACGTCGGCAACGAACGTCAGATCACCAGCGTCGCGGCCGGTACCGAAGCCACGGATGCGGTCAACAAGGCGCAGCTTGATGCGGTTGCGACCTCGGCCTCGGCAACCTCGGCGCAGTTCAAGGCGAACGGTGCGGCCAGCGGTGCGGTCGGTGCATTCGCCGATGGCGAGGATGCGCTGGCGGCCGGTGAAGCCAGCAATGCGCTGGGGGCCGGGGCAACGGCGGTCGGCGGTGGTGCGACCGCGGTCGGCGATGACACCGTCGCGCTGGGCCGCAACAGCAGCGCTACCGGCAACGGCAGCGTGGCCATTGGTGGCCTGGGCCAGGCGTATGACGAGTACAACCAGCCGCTGGTGGATGACCAGGGCAATGCGATCCTGATCGGTGCCACCGCGGCGCCGGACAGCGTGGCGGTCGGTGCCGGTGCACAGGCTACCGGCACCACCAGCAATGCGTTCGGTAGCGGCGCACAGGCCACTGGCAGCAACAGCCTGGCCAGTGGCTACAAGGCACGCGCCACCGGCGATTACAGTGTGGCGCAGGGCGACAACGCCTTCGCCAGCGGTGAAGAAACCACGGCAACCGGCGCGTACGCGTGGGCCACTGCCGATGGCGCCACCGCCTTCGGTTCCAGTGCGTGGGCCACCGAAGCCAACGCCACGGCAGTGGGTCAGTCGGCGTGGGCAAGCGGTACCGGGTCCACCTCGATCGGCTACAACAGCTGGGCACGCGGCAGCAGTTCCACCGCGCTTGGCCGCGGTGCCTTCGGCTACGGCGACAACAGCGTCGCCGTCGGCTTCCAGGCCTTGGGCAACAGCATCAACAGCATCGCCATCGGCACCAACGTGGTCGCCGGCGGGGAAAGCGCGATCGGTATCGGTGCGGGCAGCAATGCCAGCGCATCCAATACCGTGGCGCTCGGCGCGGGTTCGGTCGCCGACCGTGCCTACACCGTCTCGGTCGGCAACGATGGCCGGCAGCGCCAGATCACCCAGGTTGCCGCCGGTACCGAGGGCAGCGATGCCGTCAATCTGGATCAGCTGACCGCCGCGACGGACCGGTTCCAGGCCAGCGGTGACGGTGTTGCCGTCGCAGGTGGCGAGGAGAGTGTGGCCGCCGGTGCAAACGCGGCGACCGATGGCGACTACGCCACCGCGGTCGGTTCGAGCAGCTTTGCAGCCGGCACCGGTGCATCGGCGATCGGCAGCGGCGCCTTCGCCTTGGCCGACAACGCCAGTGCCGTCGGCTTCAACGCCGTCGCCAGCGCTGCCAATGCAAGCGCAACGGGCGCCAACGCACAGGCGACCGCCGAGTACGCGACGGCGACTGGTGCAGAGAGTCTGGCTTCCGGCGAGCAGAGCACCGCGACGGGTGCGGCCAGCGTCGCCTCCGGCGCCGGCAGCCTGGCCGGTGGTGCACTGTCCGACGCGGCCGGTGAGGAGTCGGTGGCCCTGGGCTACTTCAGCAGCGCCAGCGGTGAGGGTGCGACGGCCGTCGGCGCGGAAAGCGTGGTCAGCGGCACGCTCTCCGCGGGGTACGGGTTCGCTTCCGAAGCGACTGCCAATTACACCACCGCGATCGGCGGTTACGCGGTGGCCTCCGCCTTCAACGCGACAGCGTTGGGCAGCTTCGCGCAGGCGACCGGCTCCAACAGCGTCGCACTCGGTGGCGATGCCGAAGCCTCCGGCGCGTACAGCACCGCGACCGGCCAGGGCAGCCTGGCCAGCGGCACCAACAGCGTGGCCGTCGGTGGCGCGCTGTTCGGCCTGCTGCCCACCGAAGCCTCGGGCAACTACTCCACGGCCGTCGGTGGTGGGGCGTGGTCGTCGGGCGTGAACAGCACCGCACTCGGCAACGCAGCGACTTCCAGTGGCGCCAACAGCGTGGCGCTGGGTGCCGACTCGATCGCCGACCGCGACGACAGCGTCTCGGTGGGCAGTGCCGATGCGCAGCGCCAGATCACCAACGTCGCTGCCGGTACGGACGGCACCGATGCGGTGAACGTGAATCAGTTGAATGCAGTAGCCGATGCGGCGGCGACGACCAGCAAGTATTTCCAGGCCAGTGGCAGCGCCGACAGCGATGCCGGTGCCTATGTGGAAGGTGACAACGCGCTGGCCGCCGGTGAGGCCGCCAACGCCATCGGCAACGGTGCCACCGCGCTTGGCGGTGGCAGCACCGTGATCGCCAACGAATCCACGGCACTGGGCTTCAATGCCACGGTCACCGCAGACAACGCCGTGGCGATCGGCAGCAATGCCAACAGCAGCGCCGCTGGCGCGGTGGCGATCGGCGATCTGAGTGCGGCGTCCGGTGCGGCGTCGGTCGCCATCGGCGGCGGCTCGCTGTCGCAGGGCTTTGGTGCCGTCGCGGTCGGTGCTGGCGCCGAGGCCAGCGGTCTGGCCGCCACGGCGGTGGGGTATGGCGCCTGGGCGCTGGGGCGCGAGTCCACCGCGATCGGCAACTTCGCCACGGCGGACGGCTGGCAGGCCAGTGCGTTCGGTGCCAACGCCAACGCGGGCTTCTTCGGTACCGCACTGGGCAGCAATACGCAGGCCGCCGATGTTGCCACCGCCGTGGGTCAGGGCACGCGTGCGGATATCGCTGGCGCCGCCTTTGGCGTGCAGGCCAACGCCGGGTTGTACGGCGTGGCCGTGGGCAACAACGCCGCCACCGCCGAGGATGGCGTGGCCGTGGGCTTCAATGCGCTGGCCGGTGCGGATGCCGGCAGCGCGACCCAGGGCATCCAGACCACTGCCATTGGCAGTGAAGCCTGGGCGACCGAAGATGGTGCCACCGTGGTGGGCTACAACAGCTACGCGCAGGCGGTGAATTCCACCGTGGTCGGCAGCAACTCCTGGACCACCAAGGACGCCGACAACAGCGTCGCGCTCGGCGCCGGTTCGCTGGCCGATCGTGCCAATGCGGTGTCGGTGGGCGCCGCACAGGCCTGGACCGATGCGGCGGGCGTGGTGCATCAGGCCATCGACCGGCAGATCACCAACGTCGGTGCCGGTACTGACGACACCGATGCGGTCAACGTCGCGCAGCTGAAGGAGGTGGCGGCCACCGCCGAGGCCACCAGCAAGTACTTCCAGGCCAGCGGCAGCGCAGACAGTGATGCCGGTGCGTATGTAGAAGGCGACAACGCGCTGGCTGCCGGTGAGGCCGCCAACGCCATCGGCGATGGCGCCAGCGCGCTCGGCAGTGGCGCCACCGCCATCGCCGACAATGCCACCGCGGTCGGCTTCAACGCATTGGCAAGCGCCGAAGGTGCCGCAGCACTGGGTAGCGACGCGCAGGCCACCGGCGAAGACAGCGTCGCCATCGGTAACGGCGCCAGCGCCAGCGATATCGGCGCCACTGCCACGGGTGCAGGCGCGCAGGCCGCGGGCGCCTACGCCACGGCCACCGGCAGCCAGGCCACCGCAGAGGGCCAGCAGGCGACCGCCAATGGCTTCCGCGCCAGCGCGTCCGAAGCCGGTGCCTCGGCCTTCGGCAGCTACAGCGAAGCAACCGGCCAGCTCTCGTCGGCGCTGGGCTATGGTGCGGTGGCCTCCAATGCCTACGCCGTAGCGGTCGGTGCGGCCTCGACTGCGTCCGGTTCGGGTGCGGTGGCGGTCGGCGAGTACTCCGAAGCCACCGGCGATGAGAGCGTGGCGATCGGTGGCACGACCTTCTTCGGTCTGCTGCCGTCGCGCGCCTCGGGTACGGGGGCATCGGCCTTCGGTGCAGGCGCCTGGGCGACCGATGACTACGCCACCGCGATCGGCTGGAACTCGTGGGCCGATGCAGGCAGTGCCACCGCGTTGGGCGCCAGCGCCAGCGCAGAAGGCGTGAACAGCGTGGCACTGGGTGCCGGGTCCGTCGCCGACCGTGACAATTCCGTCTCCGTCGGCACGGCCACCGCACAACGCCAGATCACCAACGTCGCCGCGGGTACGGAAGGCACCGACGCGGTCAATGTCGATCAGCTCAATGCAGTCGCCGATGTCGCCGAAACCACCAGCCGCTTCTTCCAGGCGTCGGGCAGCGGTAACGGCGACGACGTCGGCAGCTATGTCGACGGTGCGTATGCCACCGCCGCGGGTGAGGCCGCCAACGCGTTCGGCACCGGGGCCTCGGCCTATGGCAGCGGTTCGCTTGCCTCCGGTCGCAATGCCTCGGCATCGGGCTTCAACGCTTCGGCCACGGCGGATTCGGCCACCGCGATCGGCGGGGCGCTGTACTACGAGGATGAGAACGGCAACGTGCTGCTCGACCAGGCCACCAGCGCCAGTGGTGTGGGTGCGACGGCACTGGGCGCCGGCGCACAGGCCGAGGGCAGCTTCAGCACCGCCACCGGCGCCGGCGCGACTGCCGCAGGATTGCAGTCCTCGGCCTTCGGCTACAGCGCCGAGGCTGGCAGTGACTACAGCACCGCCGTCGGTACCTTCAGCGCGGCCAGTGGCGTCCGCACCACGGCGCTGGGCTACGGGGCCGAGGCCAGTGGTGATTACGCCTCCGCACTGGGCTGGGGCAGTGCCGCGTCGGGCAGCTACGCCAATGCGATCGGCTACGCATCTCAGGCCAGTGGCGACAACAGCGTCGCGGCCGGTTCCAACGCCTGGGCCACCGCCGCACGCACCACCGCAGTAGGGCAGTTGGCGTGGGCAACCTCGCAGGGCGCGACGGCCATCGGCCAGGACAGCTACGCCTACAGCGGCCTGAACGCCACGGCGGTCGGTACCAGTTCGTCGGCCAGTGGCGCAGGCAGCGTTGCGCTCGGCGCCGGTGCCCGCACCAGCGAGGCCAATGTGGTCTCGGTCGGCGGCGGCAACGGCACCACCGCCCCGGCCACGCGCCGCATCACCAATGTCGGTGACGCGGTCAATGGCAGTGACGCGGTGACCAAGTCGCAGCTCGATTCGGTCGCTGCCACTGCCGATGCGGTGGGCAAGCACTTCCAGGCCAGCGGCAGCGGTGTCGCCACGGCCAGCGGCAGTGACGCACTTGCCGCCGGCTCCGGTGCCACCGCCAGTGCGACACGCAGCAGTGCGCTGGGGACCGCGGCCGTCGCCTCGGCGACCGGGGCCACGGCGGTCGGTGCCGATGCCTCGGCACGCGGTGCCAACAGCACCGTGCTGGGCCGCCAGGCATCGACCAATGCGACCAACGGTGTGGCGATCGGCAACGGTGCGTTCGCCAGCAACGGGGCCAACAGCATCGCGATCGGTTCGGCGGCAGGTGTCTCCGGTGCCAACGCGGTGGCGCTGGGTGCCGGTTCGCGCGCGGTGGAAGCCAATGTGGTGTCGGTCGGTGGCGGCAACGGCACGGACGGCCCGGCCACGCGCCGCATCGTCAATGTCGGTGCCGGTCGCATCGCCGCGGGCAGCACGGATGCCGTAACCGGCGGCCAGCTCAACACCACCAACCAGCGGGTCGGCGCGGTGGAAACCCAGGTGGGCGACATCGACACCCGCATCGGCTCGGTCGAGAACGTCACCGCCAATGCGCTGACCTATGACGACAGCAGTCGCGACACGCTGACCCTGTCGGGTCTGCAGGGCACCACGCTGGACAACGTCGGCAGCGGCTCGATCGCGTCCGGCAGCCGCCAGGCCATCAACGGTGGGCAGTTGTTCCAATCGCTCACCGATGTCGCCACCTTCCTCGGTGGCGGTGCCAGCGTCGGCATGCAGGGCGTGTTTGTCGCGCCGAACTATGTAATCCAGGGCGCGACGTACAGCAATGTCGGCGATGCACTTGGCGCGCTGGACCGCAAGGTCAGCGATCTCGATCAGCGGGTTGCTGGCGGCAGCAGCAGTGCGCGTGCACGCACGGCGTCGCTGTCGACCGCCAGGGTGGCAGCGGACACCAGCGCAGAGCCGGACACCGGCGCTGCGCCGGAGGCCAGCGTCGTCACTGCCGCCAGCGACACCGCCGTCGCCAGCGTGCAAGGGGCGCCGACCGCTGCGAATGTCGGCAGCAGTCAGCCGATCAACGTGCCGACTGCCGCACCTGCCGCCGTCAATGCGGTGGTGATGGGGGACGGTGCGGTAGCCAGCGGCGCATCGGCCACAGCGATCGGCCAGGGCGCCACCGCGTCAGCCGCCAACTCGGTCGCGCTGGGCCAGGGCTCGGTCGCCGACCGCGCCGACACGGTCTCGGTCGGCAGTGCCGGCAACGAGCGGCAGGTCGCCAACGTCGCCGCCGGTACGCAGGCCACCGATGCGGTCAACAAGGGCCAGCTGGATGGCGGCATCGCGACCGCCAACAGCTACACCGACCAGCGCTTCACCTCGATGGCCGACAGCTTCGACATCTACAAGGGCGAGATCGATCAGCGCCTGCGTCACCAGGACCGTCGCATTGATCGCCAGGGCGCGATGAGCGCGGCGATGCTCAACATGGCCACCAGTGCCGCCGGTGTGCGTACCCAGAACCGCGTCGGTGTCGGCGTCGGCTTCCAGGGCGGCGAATCGGCGCTCTCGCTGGGCTACCAGCGCGCCCTCAGCGAGCGCGCCACGGTGACCCTGGGCGGTGCCTTCAGCAGTGATGACAGCTCGGTCGGCGTGGGCGCCGGCTTTGGCTGGTAAGCCGTTCCAACGCGGGGCCGTGCGCGGCCCCGCTGCAACGCAATGCAAGGCCTGAGGGGGCGGGTCACGGGAACCCTGGCCAGGGCCGGCCAGGGAGCTCGCATGGAGTGTTGGCCTGAACAGTCGTTTGATCCATGACCTTGAAGAGGACGTCAACGTGACCAGTAAGCAGAACCTTCGCATCAATGTGCTGGCAGCCGCCGTGCTGTCGTTGTCCGCAGGCGCCAGCGCCTATGCAGCGGGCCTGCCGGCCAAGGAGCCGGTGCGCCAGCCGGCTGCCGCCCAAGGCGCAGAGCGCATCATCGTCAAGTACCGCGCCGGCACCGCTGCGGCCACGGATCGTTCGGCCAAGCTGACGGCCGTGCAGTCGGCGGTCGCCCGCGCCAGTGTCGGTGGCTCCGCCGCCGGCCGTGCCAGTGCCGTGAACCCGCAGATCGTGCGCAAGCTCGGTGTCGGGGCCGATCTGATCCGCCTGCACGGCCGCTTGAGCCCGGCCGAACTGCAGAAGGTGCTGGCCGAGATCAAGGCCGATCCCTCGGTGCAGTACGCCGAAGTGGACGTGAAGCTGCAGCGCACCGATGTGCGCCCGCGCGACGCGACCCCGCAGCTCGTGCCGAACGATCCGTACTACGCGCAGTACCAGTGGCATCTGAACAGCGCCACCGGCGGCATCAATGCGCCGGCGGCGTGGGACATCGCCCAGGGCGAAGGCGTGGTGGTGGCGGTGCTCGATACCGGCATCCTGCCGCAGCATCCGGACTTCTCCGGCAATCTGCTGGCCGGTTACGACTTCATCAGCGATGCGGAAACCTCGCGCCGTCCGACCGACGAGCGCGTGCCGGGTGCGCTGGATTACGGCGATTGGGTCGAGAACGACAACGAGTGCTATGCCGGCTCGCTGGCCGATGACAGCTCCTGGCACGGCACCCACGTCGCAGGCACGATCGCCGAGTCCACCAACAACGGTGTGGGCATGGCTGGCGTTGCGTACAAGGCGCGCGTGCTGCCGGTCCGCGTCCTGGGCAAGTGCGGTGGCTACCTGTCCGACATCGCCGATGCGATCACCTGGGCCTCCGGTGGCACGGTGGCCGGCATCCCGGCCAACGCCAATCCGGCCGAAGTCATCAACATGAGCCTGGGCGGCGGCGGCGCGTGTGATGCGCTGTACCAGGATGCGATCAATGGTGCCGTGTCGCGCGGCACCACCGTGGTGGTCGCCGCCGGCAACTCGGCTTCCAACGCGTCCAATTTCCGGCCGGCCAGCTGCGCCAACGTGGTGGCGGTCGGCGCCACCCGCATCACCGGTGGGATCGCCTACTACTCCAACTTCGGCACCGTGGTGGACCTGTCCGGCCCGGGCGGCGGTGGCAGCGTGGACGGCAATCCGGGCGGCTACGTGTGGCAGTCCGGTTACAACGGCCTGACCACGCCGACCTCCGGCGCCTACAGTTACATGGGCATGGCCGGCACCTCGATGGCCTCCCCGCATGTCGCGGCGGTGGCAGCGCTGGTGCAGGGCGCGGTCGCGGCGGCCGGCAAGGATCCACTCACCCCGGCAGCGCTGGAAGCCCTGCTCAAGCAGACCGCACGGGCCTTCCCGGTCACCATCCCCACCGCCACCCCGATCGGCACCGGCATCGTCGATGCCAAGGCCGCCCTGGACAAGGCGCTGGAAGAAGAGTGCACCGAGAACTGCGGCCCGGTGGCCACGCCGCTGACCAACAAAGTGGCCGTGGGCGGCCTGAGCGGCGCTGGCGGCAGCGAAGTGCTGTACAGCTTCGAGGCGCAGGCCGGCAAGGTGTTGAGCCTGCTCACCTACGGTGGCAGCGGCAATGTGTCGGTGTATGTGAGCCAGGGCAAGGAGCCGACCGCGACGGCGTTCGATGCCAAATCCACGCGTCCGGGCAATAGTGAAACGGTGCGCTTCACTGCACCGGTGGCCGGCACGTATTACATCAAGGTGGTCGGTGAGTCCGCGTTCAGCGGTGTGAGCATCCTCGCCAACCAATAAGACCGGTAAAACCCCAACGGGAGTCCGTCATGTGACGGGCTCCCGTTTTTACATCTGGACCGCGTGCAATCCCGCGTACGATCGCGGTGAACTGCTAAAGTCGCAGCGGTTGCCAGGAGAATGTTCTTGAACGCGGTTGCCCAGGATCCCACTGCAGAAGCCACCGCAGAATCCCGCATCGTCGGGGTATTGCTGGAGAAAGGTCGGCTCAAGGACAGCGACCTGGCCCGCGCGCGTCCGCTGCACCGTGAGTCCGGCGGCAGCCTGCTCGGTCTGCTGGTGCGGCTGGGGCTGGTCTCCGAACGCGACCATGCACAGACCTGTGCCGAGGTGCTCGGCCTGCCTTTGCTCGATGCCAAGGCTGTGCCGGAGGCGCCGCCCGAAACGCTGCTCGATGGCTTGCCGCTGACGCTGCGTTTCCTCAAACAATTCCATGTCTGTCCGCTGGTACTCCAGGACGGCGTGCTTGATCTGTGGCTGTCCGATCCGCAGGACCCGTATGCGGCCGATGCGGTGCAGTTGGCGGTGGGCCTGCCGGTGCGGCGGCACGTGGGCCTGCGCTCGGAGATCGACGATCTGATCGAGCGCTGGTTCGGCCAGGGCCGCAGCGCGATGGGCGCGATCATCGAGACCGCCGACGGGGAAGGCGCTGCGGTCGACGACATCGAACACCTGCGCGATCTGGCCTCCGAAGCGCCGGTGATCCGGCTGGTCAACCTCGTCATCCAGCGGGCGGTGGAACTGCGCGCCTCGGATATCCATATCGAACCGTTCGAGAATCGCCTGAAAGTGCGTTACCGCGTGGATGGCGTGCTGATCGAAGGCGAAAGCCCGCCGGTCAATCTCACCGCCGCGGTGATCAGCCGCATCAAGATCATGGCGCGGCTCAACATCGCCGAACGCCGCCTGCCACAGGACGGCCGCATCATGCTGCGCGTGCAGGGCAAGGAGCTCGATCTGCGTGTCAGCAGCGTGCCCACCGCGCATGGCGAAAGCGTAGTGATGCGTCTGCTTGATCGCGACACCGTGGTGTTCGATTTCCACCGGCTGGGCTTTACCGATGCGTTCCTGCCGCAGTTCCGCAAGGTGCTCGAGCAGCCGCACGGCATTCTGCTGGTGACCGGCCCGACCGGCTCGGGCAAGACCACCACGCTGTACACCGCGCTGAGCCAGCTCAATACCGCCGACGTCAAGATCATCACTGTCGAAGACCCGGTCGAGTACCAGATCGAAGGCATCAACCAGATCCAGGCCAAACCGCAGATCGGGCTGGATTTCGCCAATGCGCTGCGCAGCATCGTGCGCCAGGATCCGGACATCATCATGATCGGCGAAATGCGCGATCTGGAAACGGCCCGCATCGCGATCCAGTCCGCGCTCACCGGCCACCTGGTGCTCTCCACGCTGCACACCAACAACGCCGCCGGTGGTATCACCCGCCTGCTGGACATGGGCGTGGAAGATTATCTGCTGACCTCCACCATCAACGGCATCCTCGCCCAGCGCCTGGTGCGCCGGCTGGAGCCGCAGCATGCGCAGCGCTACCGTGCCTCGCCGGAAGAGATCGACAAGTTCGGCCTGCGCCGGCTGCAGCCGGAGGGGGAGATTTTCCTCTACCGCGCACAGCCCTCGGCGATAGCGCCCACCGGGTATCTCGGCCGCACCACCATCGTCGAGTTCCTGGTGATGAACGATGCGCTGCGCAGCGCGGTGATGCGTCGCGCCGGGATGGGCGAGATCGAACAGATCGCGCGCGCGGCCGGCATGCGCACCATGTATGAGGATGGCCTGTCCAAAGCCCTGCAGGGCCACACCACGCTGGAAGAAGTACTGCGCGTGACGGAGGAATCCTGATGCGCGCCTGCGGCCGGCACCCGGTGAGCGGCTGAGCATGGCCCAGTACCGCTACAAGGCGCTCAACGCGCATGGCGAACTGTTCGATGGCCAGATGGAGGCGGCCAGCGAAGCCGAGGTTGCCGCGCGCCTGCAGGACCAGGGCCACATGCCGATGGAGGCGCGCCTGGCCAGCGAGGGTGTCGCGGGGGCGTCGTCCTGGGCGGCGCTGCTGCGCCGCAAACCGTTCGACGGCGGTGGGCTGGTGCAGTTCACCCAGCAGCTGGCCACGCTGCTCGGCGCGGGGCAGCCGCTGGACCGCGCGCTCAGCATCCTGCTGGAACTGCCCGAGGACGAGCGCACGCGCCGGGTGGTCACCGACATCCGCGACATCGTGCGCGGCGGTGCGCCGCTCTCCACCGCGCTGGAACGCCAGCACGGGCTGTTCTCGCGGCTGTACATCAACATGGTGCGCGCCGGTGAGGCCGGTGGCAGCCTGCATGACACCCTGCAGCGGCTGGCGGATTACCTCGAGCGCAGTGCTGAACTGAAAGGTCGCGTCATCAATGCGCTGATCTACCCGGCGATCCTGCTGGCGGTGGTCGGCGGTGCGCTGCTGTTCCTGCTGGGCTACGTGGTGCCCCAGTTCGCGCTGATGTACGAAAGCCTGGATGTCGCGTTGCCGTGGTTCACCCAGTGGGTGCTCACTGCCGGCCTGGTCGTGCGCGAAGGCTGGATCATCATGATCGTGGTGCCTGCGGTGATCGCGCTGGTGGTGGAGCGGCGGCTGCGGCAACCGGCCACGCGCCTGGCCATGGACGGCTGGCTGCTGCAACGCAACGGCATCGGCCCGCTGCTGGCCAAGCTGGAAACCGCGCGCCTGGCCCGTACCCTGGGCACGTTGCTGCGCAACGGCGTGCCGCTGCTGTCCGGCCTGGGCATCGCGCGCAACGTGCTGAGCAACCGCGCGCTGGCCGCCGATGTGGATGCCGCCAGTGACGAGGTCAAGAACGGCAACGGCCTGTCGGCGTCCCTGTCGCGTGGCAAGCGTTTCCCGCGCCTGGCGCTGCAGATGATCCAGGTCGGCGAGGAATCCGGCGCGCTGGATACGATGCTGCTCAAGACCGCCGATACGTTCGAACAGGAAAGCGCGCGCGCGATCGACCGGCTGCTGTCGGCGCTGGTGCCGGTGATCACCCTGGTGCTGGCCTCGGTGGTCGGCCTGGTGATCGTGGCCGTGCTGGTGCCGTTGTACGACCTGACCAATGCCATCGGCTGACCGGCCGCTGGTGAATACCCCAACGATTCGATGCAAGGAGCCTGCCATATGCAACGCCGTCGCCTGACCCGCTTTTCTTCCGCGCGCCACCAGTCCGGCATGAGCCTGTTGGAAATCATCATCGTGATCGTGTTGATCGGGGCGGTGCTGACCCTGGTCGGCAGCCGCGTGCTCGGCGGTGCCGATCGTGGCAAGGCCAACATCGCCAAGGCGCAGGTGCAGACCATGGCCGGCAAGATCGACAACTACCAGCTCGATACCGGCAAGCTGCCGGCCAAACTGGATGATCTGGTCACCCAGCCCGGCGGCAGCGCGGGTTGGCTCGGCCCGTACGCCAAGCCGGCCGACCTCAATGACCCGTGGGGTCATGCACTGGAGTACCGCGTGCCGGGCGAGGGCCAGCCATACGACCTGATCAGCCTGGGCAAGGACGGCAAGGTGGGTGGCAGCAGTTACGACGCGGACATCCGGTACGAGTAATCGGCATTGGGAGCGCCGTGGCCCGTGTCGAGCAGACCGCCGCATCGCGTGCCCGCGGGCAGCCGTGCACGCGGTCTGTCGCTGCTGGAGATGCTGCTGGTGGTCGCCCTGATCGCGATCATCGGCGTGGTCACCGCCACCGCGATGAACGGTGGCATCGATGGCCTGCGGCTGCGCAATGCCGGCAAGGAGATCGCCACCCAGCTGCGCTACACCCGCACGCAGGCCATCGCTACCGGCCAGACGCAGCGCTTCGTGATCGACCCACGTGCGCGGACGTGGCAGGCGGCCAATGGTCGTCACGGCCAGATTCCCGCCGCGCTGGACGTCCGCTTCCGCGGGGCGAGCCAGCTCAGCACCGCGCCGGGGCAGGGCAGCATCGCCTTCTTCGCCGACGGCGCGGCCAGTGGCGGCAGCATCGACCTCAGCACGCGCGGCGCGGTGTGGGAGATCCACGTCGGCTGGATCACCGGCGAAGTCCGTGCCGGCCCGCGCCGGGAGGGCGGATGAAGCGTCAGCGCGGCTATTCACTGCTGGAGGTGATCATCGCCTTTGCGCTGCTGGCGTTGGCGTTGACCCTGCTGCTGGGCAGCCTGTCCGGTGCGGCCCGTCAGGTCGGCCAGGCCGACGTGCGCAGCCGGGCCACGCTGTATGCGCAGTCGCTGCTGGCCAGCACGGGCGTGGAGACGCCGCTTCAGGAAGGCAGCACGCAGGGCGAGTGGGAGCAGGGCAGGTACCGCTGGCGATTGCAGGTGGAACCGTACGCGGAGCCGCGCACGACCACCGCGCCGGTGACCACCGATATCGGCGGCCCGACCCTGGCGCAGATCACCCTGCAGGTGAGCTGGGGCGAAGGCAACGGCGAGCAGTTGCAATGGCGCAGCCTGCGCTTGTTGCCGCCGGTACCGGGCGCACCGCGATGACGCTGCGCGCGCGCCGCGCCCGCGGCTTCACCCTGATCGAAATCCTGCTGGCGACCGCGCTGCTGGTCGGCGGCCTGGCGCTGGCCTTCGCCACCGTGCGCTCGGCCATGGCAATCAGCCAGCGCGGCGAGCGCATGGCCGCCCAGAACGAGCGCATGCGCGCGGTCGAAGGCTTTCTGCGGCGTCGCCTGTCCACCGCGCTGGTCATCGCGACCTCGCCCCCGGATCCCACCCGTGACCCGGTGTACTTCATTGGCGAGCCCCAGCGGATGCTGTTCGTCTCCGATCTGCCCGGCTACCTCGGCCGGGGCGGGCCGTATGCGCATGAGCTGCAGGTCCGTCGTGCGGGTGGGCAGGAACGGCTGGAGATCGGGCTGACCCTGCTGCAGAACGGTGAAGCGATCGAAGAAGACCCGCCGCGCCCGCCGGAGATGCTGGCCGATCAATTGCGCGAGGTGCGCTTCCGCTATCGCGGCACCGATCCACGCACCGGCCAGCTCACGCCGTGGCTGGACCGCTGGGACGATACCCGGCGGCTGCCGCTGCTGGTGTCGATCGAGATCGCACCGCTGCAGGGGCCGGCGTGGCCACCGATGATCGCAGCGCTCCCGCCGCCGCGCGGGGATCGCCGATGAGGCCGGCGCGCGGTGCCGCGCTGGTGCTGGTGCTGTGGTTGATCGCGCTGCTCACGGCGGTGATCGGCGCATTCGCGCTGAGCGCGCGCGTGGAGCACATGCAGCAGCGCGTGATCGGCGACGACGCCATCGGCCAGGAGTACGCGCGCGCGGGGCTCGAATATGCCCTGCATCGTCTGCAGCCCCGCGCCAGTCAGCCGGCGTGGGTAGCTGACGGTCGCCGCTACCGCTGGACCTTCGACGACCGCCGGATCGACCTGGCGATCCTCGATGAGAACGGCAAGGTGAACCTGAATCTGGCCGATGCCAGCTTCCTCGCTGCTTTCCTGCGTGCGATGGGAGAGGCGCCGGGAAGGGCCCAGCAGCTGGCCGGCGCCATCGTCGACTGGCGCGATGCCGACAGCCTCAAACAGCCCGGTGGCGGCGCGGAGACGCCGGACTACGTCGCGGCCGGCCTGCCCTATGGCGCACGCAACGCGCGCTTCGAGACCGTGGGCGAGCTGCAGCGCGTGCTGGGGATGGATGCGGACCTGTATGCCCGGATCGAGCCGATGCTGACCCTGTACAGCCGCCAGGCGCGGCCCGACCCGCGTTTTGCAGCCGGCCCGGTATTGACCGCGCTGGGGCTGGATGCCGAACGCCTGCTGGCCGAGCGGGAACGTGCGGCGACGGCCGATCAGGCCGGATTGCCTGCCGCACCGCTTGCAGGTGGCAGCGGCACCTATAGTATCGAGAGTCGCGCCACGGACGAACGCGGCCGGATATCGGTACTGCGCGCCGTGGTGAGGACGGGGTCGGCAGGCACGCCGGGAACGGCATACACAGTACTTCGCTGGGAACAGGGAATGGCAGCAAGATGACGGCATGGCGTGACAGTCTGGTGCGGGCCCGCGGGCGCTTGTCGCCTGGCGTGGGCAGCAGCCTGCGCTGGTGGCGGCAGTCCTTGCTGGCCTGGCTGCCGGTGCGGTGGCAATGGGCGATGGGCTGGTCGCGCTCGCGGCTGCTGTTGCAGCGCGATGGTGAGGTGTTGCGCCTGCAACGCCAGACGGGCGAGCAGATCGAGGCGATCGCCGAGCTGCCTTGGCCGGTCTCGCCGGCCACCCTGGATACTGTGCTGGATGCGCGCCTGCGCAGCTTGCCGCGGCATTGGTTGCTGCCTGCCGGCAGCGTGTTGCGGCGTCCGCTGCGGCTGCCCGCCGCGGCCGCGGAGCGGCTGCGCGATGTGGTCGGTTTTGAAATTGATCGGCAGACCCCCTTCGATGCCAGCCAGGTCAGCTACGACGTGCGCGAGCTGGGGGCGCTGCCGGATGGCCAGTTGCAGGTGGAGCTGGTGGTGATCCCGCGCGTGCAGCTGGAGCAGTGGGCGCAGCAGGCCGGGCCGTGGGCGCAGGCCGTGGCCGGCATCGATGCGGTGGATGCCACTGGCCAGCCGCTGGATGTCAATCTGCTTCCGGTCGCGCAGCGGCAGCCGTATCGCGACCCGATGGCGCGCTGGAACGGGCTCCTGGCCGTGGGCGCGATCGTGCTGCTTGCGCTGGCCGGCCATCAGCTGATCGACAATCGCCAGGCCGCGGCGGACCAGTTACGTGAGCAGGTCGATGCCGCCGCGCGTGATGCGCGTCGGGTTGCCGCCGAACGGCAGCAACTGCAGCGTCTGGTCGAAGGCGCCGCGTTCCTGGAGGGCAAGCGTGCCGAGCATGCGAGCACGGTGGAGATCTGGAATGAGCTTACCCGCCTGCTGCCCGATGGCACGTATCTGGAAAAGATGTCGATCGAAGGCAGCACGCTGCAGTTGATCGGGCTCAGCCGCGAAGCGTCGCAACTGGTGCCGCTGCTGCAGGACTCGCCGCTATGGCGCAAGGTCAACCTGACCGGCGTGCTGCAGGCCGATGGGGCGACCAGCGGCCGCGACCGTTTCACGCTGACTGCCGAGCTGCAGCCGCTGCCTGGTGCGACACCGCCTGCCAAGGAGGTTGCCGATGGCAGCACACCCGACGCGCCGTGATCGCTGGCTGGCACTGGGGCTGCTGTTGGCGGTGATCGCCGTGGCCTACCTGCTGCTGGTGCATCCGTGGTTGACCCGCCCGTTGCTGGCGATCAACGCCGACATCACTGCCGTGCAGGAGCGCCAGCAGCGCGTGGAGGCGCAGTTGGCCCAGCGCGGCCAGATCGCCACCCAGCTGGGCGAGGTGCAGGCGGCGCTCGAAGGCCGCCCCGGCTTCCTGCGCGAGGCCACGGCCGAATCGGCCGCTGCCGCGCTCTCCAGCCGCCTGCAGGATGCGGTGGCCTCCGCCAGCCCGGGCAATCGCAGCTGCACGATCAGCAATCGCACGCCACTGCCTGATGCCAGTCGCGAACCGGCCTTCCCGCGCGTGGCCCTGCAGGTGCGCCTGCGGTGCGGCGTGCCGGAGATGGCCGCCGTGCTGCACACGCTGGAGACGGGGACACCGCGCCTGTTCGTGGACAACCTCAATCTGCTGGCGCAGCGCTTCCAGCAATCGCCAAGTGAAACCGGCACCGGCCTGGACGTGTCGTTCGAACTGGTCGGCTATCTGCGCCCGGGCGCCGCACTGGAGCCCGGTGCGCCTGCGCCGGCACCCCTTCCGCTGCCGGCGGGACAGGACGCTGGGCAGAACGCTGACCCAGGTGCGGCCCTGCCCAGCGATGCGGCCGAACCCGCGCCGGTATCGGACGCTGCGGAGGAGGTTGAGCATGAAGCTTGAGGCAGCCGGCCTGCGCACTTGGTGGCTGGGGGGCATCGCGCTGTGGGCACTGGCGATCTGGATCGCCACGCTGTTCGGGCTGGGCAGCCGTATCGCGCCGGCCACGGATGGCGATATCGGCCCCGCGCCGTTGCCGCAGCTGGCACCGGCCGCGCCGGAGCGCATGGCCTCGGCCAGCACCTATGCGCAGATCGGTACGCGGCCGCTGTTCGCCGAAGACCGGCAGCCGCGCCCGTATCTGCTCGGCGGCACCGAGCAGGGCACCGCCAGCAGCGTCTCGTTGACCGGCGTACTGCTCACGCCTGACTTCGCCATGGCAATCCTGACCACCGATCAGCGCCAGTCGCTGCGGTTGCGCTTGAACGGTGAGGCGGTGAACGGCTGGCAGCTGCTGGCGCTGGAACCACGCCGCGCCACGGTCAGCGGGCCGGGTGGCACCCAGACGCTGGAACTGCCGGTGTTCAACGGCCAGGGTGGCGAACCGCCGACGGTACTGGGCAGCCCACAGCTCACCACGGTTCCACCGGCCGGTACCGGGGCCCGCCCGATCAATGGCGCAGCCGCCCCGGTGCCCGCACCACCGCCGGCTGCACCCCCTGCGCCGCAGGCAGGAACGCCCTCGAATGCGGCGGCCCCCGCGCAGAACGCGCAGGGCCCCAGCGAAGACCAGATGAAGGCGATCCGCGAGCGCATCCAGGCGCGCCGCCAGCAATTGCAGCAACAACAGCAACAGCAGTCGCAGCAACCGCCCGCGGGCGGCTCCGGCCACAACCCTTAGAGTGACAGCATGACCCTGCGCCTTTTCCCCGTGTCTTTCCTTGTCGCCCTGCTGGTGGGCTGCACCACCGTGCCCGCGCCGGAGGTGCGCCGCGATGCGGTCCTCGACAGCCACCAGGTGGTCGCCGGCGATGGATCCCACGCAGGCGTCGATGCCGAGCCACTGGGAACCAGCAGTGCACCGCAGGCGGTGATCCGCCGCGGCACCGGCACGATGATCAACCGCAGCGCCGCCGCCGCGCCGCAGCCATCGCTGGGCAATGCCTCCACCGGCAATGCGACCTTCAACTTCGAAGGCGAATCGGTGCACGCCGTGGTCAAGGCGATCCTCGGCGACTTCCTCGGCCAGAACTACGTGATCGCGCCGGGCGTGCAAGGGACCGTGACCCTGGCCACGCCCAAGCCGGTGTCCTCGGCGCAGGCCTTGAACCTGCTGGAAATGGTGCTGGGCTGGAACAACGCGCGCATGGTCTACAGCGCAGGCCGCTACAACATCGTGGCCGCCGATCAGGCGCTGGCGGGCACCGTGTCACCCAGCACCGCCTCGCCGGCCAATGCGCGTGGCTTCGAAGTGCGCGTGGTGCCGCTGCAGTACATCTCCGCCACCGAGATGAAGAAAGTGCTGGAGCCGTACGCGCGCCCGAACGCGATCGTCAACGTCGACAACGGCCGCAACGTGATCACCCTCGGTGGCACCCGCAGCGAGCTGGAAAACTACCTGCGCACGGTGGAGATCTTCGACGTGGACTGGCTCTCGGGCATGTCCGTGGGCGTGTTCCCGATCCAGTCCGGCAAGGCCGAGCAGGTGGCCGCCGATCTGGAGAAGGTGTTCGGCGAGGAAAGCAAGACCCCCAGCGCCGGCATGTTCCGCTTCCTGCCGCTGGAGAATGCCAACGCGGTGCTGGTGATCACCCCGCAGGCGCGCTATCTCGATCAGATCCAGCAATGGCTGGACCGCATCGATACCGCCGGTGGCAGCGCGCGGCTGTTCTCCTACGAGCTGCGTTACGTCAAGGCCAAGGACCTGGCCGAGCGCCTGGCCGAGGCGTTCGCCAACGAGAACGGCCGCAGCGGCCGCGGCAGTAGTTCGCTGGCGCCGGGCGCGTCGCCGATGGACCTCGGCAGCCGCGATGGCAACAGCAACAACAGCAATTTCTCCAACACCGGCAGCAGCAACGGCGGCAGCCGCGGCGGGTTGGGCGATGGCACGATGAACCTGCCGCAGCGTCAGTCCGGCAACGCCAGCTTCAGCCTGGAAGTGCAGGGCGATACGGTCGGCGTGTCGGCGGTGGAGGAAACCAACACCTTGCTGGTGCGCTCCACCCCACAGGCCTGGCGCTCGATCCGCGAAGTGATCGAAAAGCTCGACGTGATGCCGATGCAGGTCCACATCGAAGCGCAGGTGGCCGAGGTCGCGCTGACCGGTGACCTCAGCTACGGCGTGAACTGGTTCTTCGAGCAGGCTGTGGCCACCGGCAAGACCGAGAGCGGCATCGACCTGCCCAGCGCGCTTGGCCGTTCGATCTGGGGCAGCATCTCCGGCTCGGTTGGCAGTGATGGGGTCGGCTGGACCTTCCTCGGCAAGAACGCCGCCGCAGTGGTCAGTGCGCTGGACAAGGTCAGCAACCTGCGCCTGCTGCAGACCCCCTCGCTGTTCGTGCGCAACAACGCCGAAGCCACCCTCAACGTGGGCACCCAGATTCCGATCAACTCGGTGTCGGTCAATACCGGCGTGGGCGGCGACAACACTTACAGCCAGGTCCAGTACCTGGATACCGGCGTGATCCTCAAGGTGCGCCCGCGCATCACCCGCGATGGCGTGGTGTTCCTGGACATCGTGCAGGAGGTCAGCTCGGCCGGCGCGATCCCGAGCGGCTGCGACCCGACCCGCACCACCTGCAACCCGCCGATCAATACCCGCAAGATCTCCACCGAAGCGGCGGTGCAGAGCGGTGACACCATCATGCTCGCCGGCCTGATCACCGATTCCGGCGAAGACGGCTCCAGTGGCGTACCGGGCCTGAGCAAGCTGCCGGTGATCGGTGCGCTGTTTGGCCGGAAGACGTTGAAGTCAGAACGCTCCGAAGTGATCGTGCTGCTGACCCCGACCATCGTGCGCAACGCGCAGGAGTCGCGGAACCTGACCGACGAATACAGCAGCCGCTTCCGTGCGATGGAGCCATTCCCCGAGCGCAAGGGCAAGCGCTGAGCGATGCCAGGCCCCTGCTGTCATCGCAGGGGCCGATCTTGTTACGCTGGCCGCGCCCAAGGGAGCCTGCGATGACACAGCGACACGGCGAAGACGGCAGCACGCAGAGGTCGGCATGAGCACGGTCATCCTGCTGCCGATCGGGGTCGACGATGCCGCGCTGGACCGCTGCCTGGCCGCGCTCGATGCCGGCACCGCAGCGGGCACCGCGATCTGGCTGGCCGACGATGGCCAGGCCGGTCCGCGCGCCCAGGCCGTGATCGAACATTGGCTTGCACAGACGCCGCTGCAGGCCGAGTACACCCGCCGCGCCCGCGCGATCGGCGAAGTCGCCCATCTGGATGAAATGCTCGCAGCGTGTACCGGCGCCGATGTGGTGGTGCTCGCCCCGGATGCGATCCCGGCACCGGGTTGGTTGCAGCAGTTGGAAGCCTGCCTGGCCCGCGATGCCTCGATCGGCTCGACCACGCCGTGGTGCAACGCCGGTGAGACGGCCGCCTGGCCGCGTCTGGGCGAGATCAATCCGCTGCCGGACGATCTGGATCTGGCCCCGCTGGCCCAGGCCTGCGCGGCGATGCCGCCGCTGCATCCCGAGCTGCCCTCGGCGGTGACGCACGCCGTGTTGTTGCGCGGCAACGCCCGGCGCAAGGCCGGCGGGCTGGACATGCACAGCTACGCGTCGTGGAATGCGGCGCTGATCGACCTCAGCCTGCGCATGGCCGGGCTCGGCTGGCGCAACGCCCTGTGCGAGACCGCCTTCGTCGCCCGCGTGGCCGAAGGTGTAACCGGCGAGGGCGACATGGAGGCGTTGGCGTCGCGCTGGCCGGCCTGGCCGCCGCGGCTGGCCGGTTTTCTGATGGCTGATCCACTGCAGCAGGCACGCCACGATCTGCAGCAGCAGCACCGGCAGGCGATAATGCCCAAGGCGCAGGGCGATCTGTTCGCGCCGCCTGTCATTGCCGCCCCGGAGTCGCCCGTTTGAGCCCTGCCATCGCCGCCATCATCGTCAGCTACCAGAGCGCCAGTACGCTGGACGCCTGCCTGCTGCGCCTGCGCGAGGCGCGCGACATCGCCGAAATCCGCGTGGTCGACAACGATTCCACCGACGGCACCCTGGAGATCGTGCAGCGCCATGCCAGCGCCGATCCGCGGGTGCGCTTCATCGCCAATCCGGACAATCCCGGCTTTGCCGCCGCCAACAACCAGGGCGTGGCCGACAGCCAGGCACCCTGGCTGGCCTTCATCAACCCGGATCTGATGGTCGGCCCGGAGACCCTGGCCCAACTGCGCGCACGCGCGCTGCCGCTGGGTGACTGTCTGCTGGGGGTCGAGCAGGTGGACGAGGAGGGCCTGCCGGACGCTGCGGTGCGCCGCCGTGATCCGGATTTCGCCGCGATGCTGCGCAACCCCGGGCAGGGCGGCAAGCTGGCGATCCCGGTCGACCGCAGCCAGCCGCTGCAGGTGGTGCCGGCCCTGTCCGGCGCATTGCTGCTGATGCCGCGCGCCCTGTTCGAGCGGATCGGCGGCTGGGATGCGGGCTACCGCCTGCACGCCGAGGACCTGGACCTGTGCCGGCGCGCACGCGACGCCGGCGCGGTGATCGCGATCGCCAACGACCTGCAGGTCACCCATGTGCGCGGTGTCTCCAGCCGCTCACGGCCGTTCTTCGTGGAATGGCACAAGCACCGCGGGCTGTGGCGGTACTTCCGGAAATTCGAGGCGCCGCAACGTGCCTGGCCGGTGCGCTGCGCGGTGTGGGGCGCGATCTGGGCGCATGCGCTGGTGCAGGTCCCGCGACTGCTCCGCCGCCGGTGAGCATCCGCGCACCCACTTCGGCACCGGGGCGATACGTGCCGTGAACGCATTCCACGCTGAGGGCACTGGCCGTTGGTCGGGCACGGTGGCAGGCGCATAATCTCCAGCATGATCATCCAGTCCCTGCTCGACACCGACCTGTACAAGTTCACCATGATGCAGGCGGTGCTGCATCAGTACCCCGGCGCGCAGGTGCAGTACCGGTTCAAGTGCCGGACCCCGGGCATCGACCTGGCGCAGTTCATCGACCAGATCAACGCCGAGATCGACCACCTGTGCAGCCTGCGCTTCAGCGCCGAAGAGCTGGACTACGTGCGCGGCCTGCGCTTCGTCAAACCGGATTTCGCCGATTTCCTCGGCCTGTTCCACCTGGACCGCAAGTACATCGCGCTGCGCCCCTCGACCACCGTGCCCGGTGAGATCGATCTGGACATCACCGGGCCCTGGCTGCACACCATCCTGTTCGAAGTCCCGCTGCTGGCGATCATCAACGAGGTCTGGTTCCGCAACACCACCGACTCGGATTTCAGCGAGGGCGAGCGCCGCCTGCAGGCCAAGACCGCGCTGCTGCGCGATACCCCCGGCTTCGAGCTGTGCCGGATCGCCGATTACGGCAGCCGCCGCCGTTACTCGCGTGAGTGGCACGGGCGGATGCTGCCGATGCTGCGCGACGCGCTCGGTGCGCAGTTCGTGGGCACCAGCAACGTGCATTTCGCCCGGCTCTACGGCATGACCCCGCACGGCACGATGGCCCATGAGTACCTGCAGGCCTTCCAGGCACTCGGCCCGCGCCTGCGTGACTCGCAGGTGGCCGCGCTGGAATCCTGGGCACGCGAGTACCGCGGCGATCTGGGTATCGCGCTGTCGGACGTGGTCGGGCTGGAGGCCTTCCTGCGCGACTTCGATATGTACTTCTGCAAGCTGTTCGACGGCGTCCGCCACGATTCCGGGGATCCCTTCACCTGGGGCGACCGCATGCTGGCCCACTTTGAAAGCCGCCGGGTGGATCCACGCAGCAAGGTGCTGGTCTTCAGCGACGGGCTGAACATCGAAAAGGTGATGCAGCTGTTCGATTACTTCCGCGGCCGCTGCCAGGTGGCCTTCGGGGTCGGCACGCACCTGACCAACGACCTGGGCCCGACCCCGCTCAACATCGTCATCAAGATGGTCCGCTGCAACGGCCAGCCGGTCGCCAAGCTGAGCGATTCGCCGGGCAAGAGCATGTGTGATGACCCGGGGTATCTGGCGTATCTGCGCCAGGTGTTCGAGTTGCCGGCCGAGGGCTGAGTGCTGCGGCTCGGCGGTCGCCCCGCCGTGGTGTCACACTTTTCGGGAGGGTCGGCCGGGGGCATCCCAGGCCTGTGATTGCCCTCACGGCCGCCCGGCGTGTCGGGTATCCCACGTTTCCGTTCAGCCCGGCCGCCGCGGGTGACGCGGCGCGTCAGGAAACGACGCAGCGCGCTTGCTATGCAGGAAAGCCAGATGTGCCACAATATTGTGAGGCGTAGTTCACACTTTTGACCGACATCGATGCCGGTAATTGCCCGTATACCGCCTCTGCATCGTGGTTCGTCTAGGCTTTTCAGATGAATTCATCAGCATTGCTTGATTACTACCGTGCCCATGCGTGCTCTACTCAGTGGCGCGGCTTCCTGCTCGCGCTCTGTGAAGAGTTCGACAGCGCGTTGCCCGATGCCGAACTGGCCCGGCTGATGGCGCGTATCGGTGAGCGCTTCGGCCGTGACCACGCACTGCCGGCGGTCGCCACGCTGGACGAACTGCAGCATGCGGCCAACGCCGTGTGGTCGTCGACGGAGTGGGGACAGGTCGTGTTCGAGGAAGCGCCCGAACAGGTGCGCATCCATCACGCGGCGTCGCCGTTGTCGGCGGTGCTCGGCACCCGCGCCGGGTGGGAGACCGGGTTTCTCGAAGGTGTGTACCGGCAGTGGTTCCGCGCCGCCGGGATGATGTCGGTGCTGGATGTGCGCTATCTGCAGAGCGACCATCCCGATGTAGCCACGTACACGCTGTCGCGTGTGTTCTGAATCTCTCCCCCCTTTCGATGGTGCCATGAGCAAGCTTCAGCAACCTGCCGATTCAGAGAGCCACGACGACGTGGCCGGTCTCTTCAACCGCCTGGGGGACCGCGATGACACGCGTGCTTACCGGGATTTCTCTCATAGCCAGTCCCGCGTCAGCACGGTAGCCAAGCCGCGCGACGAGGTGCCGCCGCCGATTCCGGCCGTGGTCCTGCCGCCGGTGCCCAATGCCGCAGCGGTGATCGCGCCGGCCCAGACTGCTCCGGTGGAGACGCCGGCCAGTGCCGCACCGGCACAGAAAACACCGCTGGAACAGCTGTTCCAGCGACTGGCCGGTGCGCGTAGCGCGACGCCGGGGCACAGCCCGCTGAGCCGGCTGCGCGGGGCGTGAAACGTAGCCGGTGATCGCTCGCCGCGCCCTTCGGGGTGGGGCGGGAGTGCCGGCTGATGCAAGGGGATGCCGCTGCGTGCGGCCGTGTTGGGGAACATCATGAGCAAAACTTCCACCCCGAGAGGGGATGCCGTTCTGGCCCGCTTGGCGCTGCTTGCGCTGGTGGTCGGCGGCGCCATGCTGCTGGCCTTCGTGATCACCGTGCCCATGGAGATCGGTCAGCAGTTCCTGTTCTCGGCCGTGGTGTTCCTGATCGCCCTGTGCCTGCGCAACCGCGAAAGCCGGTTGATTCCGCTGGTGTTGATGGGCCTGTCGCTGGTGATGTCCACGCGCTACATGTACTGGCGCCTGACCGACACGATGGGCATGAGCAGCTTCGTCGATCTCACTCTGGGCCTGGGCCTGGTGGCCGCCGAGGTGTACTCGTTCATCGTGCTGGTGCTGGGCTACTTCCAGGTGGCCTGGCCGCTGCATCGCAAGCCGATGCCGTTGCCCGAAGACCAGTCGCTGTGGCCCACCGTGGATGTGCTCATCCCGACCTACAACGAGCCGCTGTCGGTGGTACGCACCACCGTGCTGGCGGCCACCGTGCTGG
This sequence comes from Stenotrophomonas sp. IS26, assembly GCF_054188265.1. NCBI lineage: Bacteria > Pseudomonadati > Pseudomonadota > Gammaproteobacteria > Lysobacterales > Lysobacteraceae > Stenotrophomonas > Stenotrophomonas sp. IS26. The sequence continues at coordinate 48,868 of NZ_JBSZJV010000015.1, read as the reverse complement.
ACTGGCCGGCGGACAAGCTCAACATCTACCTGCTCGATGATGGCCGCCGCGAGGAATTCCGTGAATTCTGCGAGGAGGTCGGGGTGCAGTACATCACCCGGACCAACAACAGCCACGCCAAGGCCGGCAACATCAATGCGGCGCTGAAGAAGACCACGGGCGAATACGTGGCCATCTTCGATTGCGACCACATGCCGACCCGCTCGTTCCTGCAGATGTCGATGGGCTGGTTCCTGTTCGACGAGAAGATGGCCGTGGTGCAGACGCCCCACTACTTCTTCTCGGCCGATCCGTTCGAGCGCAACCTGGGCAACTTCGGGCGCGTGCCCAACGAAGGCGAGCTGTTCTACGGCTTGCTGCAGGATGGCAACGACCAGTGGAACGCGACCTTCTTCTGTGGCTCCTGCGCAGTGATCAAGCGCGGCCCGCTGGAGGAAGTGGGTGGCGTGGCCATCGAAACCGTCACCGAGGATGCGCACACCGCGATCCGTCTGCACCGTGCCGGATACCGCAGTGCCTACATCCCGGTGCCGCAGGCGGCCGGCCTGGCTACCGAGAGCCTGTCGGCACACGTCGGCCAGCGCATCCGCTGGGCCCGTGGCATGGCGCAGATCCTGCGGGTGGACAACCCCATGTTCGCCAAGGGGTTGAGCCTGATGCAGCGCATCTGCTACACCAACGCGATGCTGCACTTCTTCTATGGTCTGCCACGGATCATCTTCCTGACCGCGCCGCTGGCCTTCCTGTTCTTCGGCGCCCACGTCATCCACGCCTCGGCGCTGATGATCCTGGCCTACGCGCTGCCGCACATCGTGATGGCCAACCTGACCAACCTGCGCGTGCAGGGCAAGCATCGCCATCTGCTGTGGAACGAGGTGTACGAGACCACGCTGGCCTGGTACATCCTGCGCCCGACCCTGATGGCGGTGATCAATCCCAAGCTGGGCAAGTTCAACGTCACCGCCAAGGGCGGCCTGGTCCAGCGCAGCTACTTCGATGCGCAGATCGCCCGCCCGTACCTGTTGCTGCTGTTGTTGAACCTGCTGGGCGTGGTGGCCGGCATCGTGCGGATGGTGATGGCCGATACCAGCGGCGAGGTCAACACGATCTGGTTGAACCTGGGCTGGACCGTCTACAACATGATCATGCTGGGCGCGGTCATCGCCACCTCCAGCGAACAGCGTCAGATCCGACGCTCGCACCGCGTGCCGCTGAACATGCGGGCAGTCCTGCACCTGCCCGATGGCCAGGCATTGCCGTGCCGCACGCTGAACTTCTCCACCGGTGGCATGGCGCTGCGGCTGGACCAGTCCCAGCCCGTGCAGCCGGGTACGTACGTGGAGGTTGAACTGGCCCATCGCCAGCGCAGCGAGCGCCTGCCGGCCGAAGTGCGGCACGATCGCGACGACCAGGGCATCAGCATCCAGTTCGGCGAGCTGACCTTGGAGCAGGAACGCTGGCTGGTCACCTCCACCTTCGCCCGTGCCGACATCTGGGTGAAGCTGTGGGGTCGTCATGACCGCGATACGTTCCTGCGTTCCACCACCGACGTCCTCAAGGCCAGCATGCGCGGCTTCCACCGCCTGGGCAGTTTCGTTCTTGCGGGAGGCCGCAAGGATGGCCCCACCCCGCCGCGCACCGGAGATTCCGCATGACCCGTCGTGACCGTTCCCTGTTCCGCCCGGTGCGCGTGCCGCGTCCGTCCGCCGCAGCGGTGGCGTTCACCCTGACCCTGCTGTGTGGCGCGGTCTACGCGCAGGATCCTGCGGTTCCCGCAACGGCCACGCCCGTCGTTGCACCCGCCGATGCCGCCCCGGCAGTGCCCGTGCCGCCTGCCGCGCCAGCGGCTGGTTCGCGGCAGAGCCGCTCCACGCTCAAGCAGCTCGGCATCGATTACGAGATCACCCTGCGCGGCATCCAGGGCACCGCTGGCGTGCCGTTCTCGGTGCGCAACGACCAGGTGGTCGATCGCGCCTCGCTGCATCTGAAATACAGCTATTCACCGGCGCTGTTGCCGGATCTGTCGCACCTGAAGGTCACCGTCAACGACGTCACCGTGGCGACGTTGCCCACGCCGGTCGAGCAGGCCGGGCGGATGATCGAGCGCGACATCGATATCGATCCGCGCATGATCATCGATTACAACCGCATCAACCTGCAGTTGATCGGCCACTACACCCGCGAATGCGAGGATCCGGACCACACCAGCCTGTGGGCCAACATCGACGCCGGCAGCTATCTGGAACTGGGCTGGGCGCCACTGCAGCTGACCAATGATCTGTCGCTGCTGCCGGTGCCGTTCTTCGATGCCCGTGACACCAACCGGCTTGAACTGCCGTTCGTGTTCACCGGTCAGCCGGGGCAGGGGCTGCTGCAGTCGGCCGGTATCGTCTCTTCGTGGTTCGGCGCGCTGGCCGGCTATCGCGGTGCGCTGTTCCCGGCCTCGATCGATACCGTGCCGCTGGAAGGCAATGCGGTGGTCGTGGCCACCCCGCGCAACCCGCCGGCCGGCCTGGTGCTGCCCGACATCAGCGGGCCGACCCTGGCCGTGATCGCCAATCCGAACGATGCCAACGGCAAGTTGTTGCTGGTGCTCGGCCGCGATGACGGTGAGCTGCGCATCGCGGCCACCGCGCTGACCCTGGGCACGCCGTTGTCCGGACCGACCGCCAGCATCGGCGATTTCAAGGAGATCGCGCCGCGCAAGCCGTACGACGCGCCAAAGTGGGTGCCCAGCGATCGCCCGGTGCGAGTCTCCGAACTGGTCCAGCAGACCAGCGAGTTGAATGTGGTCGGTTACCACCCGGACCTGATCCGGATCGGCCTGCAGCTGCCGCCGGATCTGTTCACGTGGCGCCGTGATGGCATCCCGCTGGATCTGCGCTACCGCTACACGCTGCCGGAAGGCGCGAACAAGTCGGCGCTGAACATCAGCATCAACGATGCTTTCGTCACCACGCTGCCCTTGAACGGCCGCCCCGCACCGCGCTCAGTGTCGGAGATGCTGTGGAACAAGATGAAGGCACCGGGCGTGATGCCGATCCAGCAGAAGGTGATGCTGCCGACCGGCCCGTTCTCGTCCAACAGCCAGCTGCGCTTCCACTTCTTCTTTGATCGCCCGCAGGCGGCCGAATGCAAGAACACCTTCCCGGATGTGTCCGCGGCGATCGACGGCGACACCAGCATCGATCTGAGCGGCTTCGACCATTACATGGCGATGCCCAACCTGGCCGCATTCGGAAATGCCGGTTATCCGTTCACGCGTCTGGCCGATCTTTCCGAGACCGTGCTGGTGCTGCCCAACAACCCCAACGCCGATGACGTCGGCAATGTGCTGACCCTGCTCGGCCGCATGGGTGCCTCGACCGGTTACCCGGCGCTGCGCAACCGCATCATCGCTGCCGGCCAGGTAGGCGAGCACGCCGGCCAGGATCTGGTGGTGCTGGGGTCGCGTCGCAGCCAGCCGCTGTTCGGCGAGTGGGCCGCGCACCTGCCGATCGGCGAGGCGGGGCAGTCGCGCCGTTTCCAGCTGTCGGACTGGGTGTTCGAGCGGATGCCCTCGTTCCTGTCGCCGGATGCGCGCCGCACCGATCTGCCGACCACCGCCGAAGTGTCGGTGCGTCCGGACGCTGGCGATGTCGTGCTGATGGGCTTCGAGTCGCCCCTGCGCAAGGGGCGCAGCGTGATCGCGGTGATGGCCGATGATCCGGCGCAGGTCAACCGCCTGTTCGAGGCGTGGTTCGACCCGGACCGTCTGCGTGACTTCCAGGGCAGCGTGGTGCTGCTGCAGAAGGACAAAGTGCGCAGCCTGGCCGGCAACCAGACGTATTACGTCGGCCACCTGCCGCCGCTGACCTGGCTGCGCTGGTACTTCTCGCAGAGTCCGCTGCTGTTGGCTGGCTTCGTCGGTCTGGCCTGCCTGCTGTTGGCCCTGATCGCGCGCTGGCTGCTCAAGCGCAACGCCAAGTCCCGCATCGGGCTGTCAGGCTGAGCATGCTCGACACGTCCGTCCCCGCGCCGGCGCTCGCGCGCCGCCGCTTTCTGCAGGCACTCGCGGCAGCCGGTGCTGCCGCCGCGTTGCCGCTGAACGCATGGGCGCAGGCCTGTGGCACGCCGTGGCGTGAGTGGCGCACGTTCGTGGATCGGCACATCGAGCCCGACGGGCGCGTGGTCGATCACCTCAACACGGACCTGCGCAGCACCTCCGAATCGCAGTCCTACGGGTTGTTCTTCGCGCTGGTCGACAACGATCCGGTGCTGTTCGACCGCATTCTGGCCTGGACCCGCCGCCACCTCTGCCGCGGCCGCGCCGATCTCAATCTGCCGGCGTGGCTGTGGGGCCGGGCCGCCGACGGCCAGTTCCGCGTGCTCGACCCCAACACCGCCTCCGATGGCGAGTTGTGGATCGCTTATGCGCTGCTTGAAGCCGGCCGCCTGTGGAAGCGCCCGGGCCTGGTCGAGGCCGGGCGCCAGACGCTCGCGCTGATGCGCACGGCCGAAATCGTCGAGCTGCCCGGATTCGGGCCGATGCTGCTGCCCGGCAATCGCGGCTTCGTGCAGGCCGACCGCTGGACGCTCAACCCCAGTTACCTGCCGCTGTTCGTGCTGCGCCGCTTCGCCGCCGTCGATGCACGCGGCCCGTGGGCGCGGCTGGCCGAGCGCAGCGTGGCGATGACCCGCGCCAGCGCCCCGGTCGGGTTCGCGCCGGACTGGATTGCCTGGAACGGCAAGGCCTTCGTGGTCGACGCCGGCAAGGGCGCGCTCGGCAGCTACGATGCCATCCGCTGCTATCTCTGGGCCGGGATGACCGACCCGGCCGATCCGCTGCGGCGCAGCTTGCTTGATGGCCTGTCCGGCCCGCTGTCGATGCTGCGCGCGCAGACCGGCTTTGCCGAGAAGATCGACACGCGTCTGGGGGTCGGCACCGGCGCACCCTCGCCGGGCTTTGCCGCCGCACTGCTGCCGTATCTCAGTGCGCTTGGCCAGCCTGCACTGGCCAAGGCACAGCTGGCGCGGATCCCGACCGGCACCCTCAACTATTACGATCGTGCCCTGGTGCTGTTCGGCAAGGGCTGGATGGATCGCCGCTACCGTTTTTCTGCCGATGGGCGACTGCTGCCCGCGTGGAGTTCGCCATGTTCCGCAAGACCCTGACCCCCCTTTGCCTGGTTGGCCTGTGCGTGTTGACCGTGCCGGCCTTCGCGCAGAACGCGTCCTCGACGCAGCAGCTGGTCAGCCAGGGCAATTACTGGCAGGACCAGGGCCGTGAAGATCTGGCGGCCGATGCCTGGCGCAAGTTGCTGGCGACCGATCCCAACCAGGCCGACGCACTGCTCGGCCTGGGCCTGATCGACCTCAACCAGGGCCGCCGTGCCGAGGCACAGAAGCGGCTGCAGCAGCTGCAGGCACGCCACCCGTCCTCGGCGCAGACCACGCGCCTGCGCATGGCGCTTGGCGGCGGCGGCGGTGGCAACCAGCTGCAGACCGCGCGCCGTGCGGCGGCGGCCGGTCGATACGTCGAGGCGGTACGCGCCTATGACGAGGCCTTCGGTGCGGGCGGCCCGCCCAACGATCTGGCGCTGGAGTACTACCAGGTGCTGGCCGGTACGCCGGAAGGCTGGACCCGCGCGCGCGATGGCTTGCGCCGTATCGCCACCGGCAACAACAACCCGGCCAAGCTCGCACTGGCCCAGGTGCTGACCTACCGCGAGCCGACCCGCCGCGAGGGCATCGCCCAGCTGCGTGCGCTCAGCCAGGCCACCGACACCGCCGGCCCCGCGCGTGCGGCCTGGCGCCAGGCGCTGCTGTGGCTCAACGCCACCACCGCCGATGCCGGGCTGTACCAGGCCTTCCTGGACGTGGTGCCGAATGATCGTGAAGTGGCGGCCAAGCAGGCGCAGCTGCGTGAGCAGGCCATCGCCAACCGTCCCGCGCCGCAGGACCCGAACCAGCGGCTGCTCGGCGAGGGCTTCCGCGCGTTGGACAGCAACAACCTGGCCCAGGCCGAAGCGCGTTTCGCGCAGGTGCTGCGCGTGCGGCCGCGCGATGCCGAGGCACTCGGCGGTCTGGGCTCGGTGCGCCTGCGCCAGGAGCGCTTTGGTGAGGCCAATGAACTGCTGCGCCCGGCCGCTGCGATCAACGGCAAGTGGCGCAGCGCGGCCGATGCCGCGCGCTACTGGCTGACGCTGCAGGAGGTGCGTCGCCAGCCCAGCGGCGATGCGATCACCCGCGTGCAGCAGGTCATCGCGCTGCAGCCCAAGGAGCCCGCCGGCTACGTCGCGCTGGCCGACCTGCAGAGCGGCAGCGATCCGGCCGCGGCCGAACGCAGCTACCGCAAGGCACTGGAACTGGATGCCGGCAATGCCGGTGCGTTGCAGGGACTGGTCGGCCTGCTCGGCCGTCTCGGTCGCGCCGATGAAGCGGCCGCGTTGTTCGACCGGCTGACCCCGGCCCAGCAGGAAAGCGCCGGTGGCCAGTCCGTGCTGCGTGCCAACCTGGCCCGCGCCCGCGCACAGCAGGCGCTGGCCGAGGGCAGCATCGAGATGGCGCAGATCGAATTGGAAGACGCGCTGCTGGTGCAGCCGCGCGATCCGTGGCTGCGGCTGGAACTGGCGCGCCTGTACACGCGTGCCGGCCGCCCCGACCAGGCCAACGGCGTGATCGAAGGGCTGCGCGCGCTGGATGACAGCTCGGCGACCTCGCTGTATGCCCAGGCGCTGTTCGCTCAGGAAAACAGTGATTGGCCGCGCGCGTATGCGTTGCTCGAACGCATTCCCACCGCCTCGCGTGATTCAGAAATGACCGCGCTGCACGACACCGCGTGGGTGCAGGTGCAGGCCGCCCAGGCGCGCTCACTCATGCAGCGCCAGCGCAGTGGCGAAGCGCAGCTGCTGCTGGCCCGCGCCGAAGCCGCACTCGGCGACCGGGTCAAGAATCCGGCCATCGTGGCCGCGTTGGCCGGTGCCTACGCCGACATCGGCAGCCAGCAGCGCGCCCTCGTGCTCGCGCAGCGCCTGATCGAAGGCGGTTCGCCCAGCGTCGACAATCGCCTGGAATATGCCTCGGTGCTGTTGCGCGCCGGTCGCGATGGCGAAGTCGCCGCGATCCTGCGCCAGCTCGCCGACGTGCCGCTCTCGGCGAGCCAGCAGACCCGCTTGAACGATCTGCGCAGCGGTTACGTGCTGCGCCAGGTCGATGCGCTGCGTGAGCTGGGCAATCTGGAAGGTGCATATGCGGTGCTGGCCCCGGCCTTGGCCGAGCGCCCGCAGGATCCGCGCAACATCGCTGCGCTGGCACGGCTGTACGCCGCCGCGGGCGACAACGGCCAGGCGCTGGCGCTGTATCAGCAGCAGCTGCAGTTGGCGCCGGGCGATCTGGATGCGATGGTCGCCGCTGCCGGCAGTGCCGCGGCGATGCGCGACATGGACCTGGCCGAACAGTATCTGGAGCGCGCGCTGAAGCAGGCGCCGGAATCGCCGGATGTGTTGGCGGCCGCCGGCCGTGTGTACCGCGCGGCCGGCAAGAACCGCCGTGCTGAAAGCTACTTCCGCGCGTCGCTGGCGGCTGCCGCGAAGGGCAGTGGCCAGCTCGACAACGGCTACCCGCAGGCCAGCACCGCGATGCTGGCAGGCGGTGGCAGCTTCAATCCCTTCGCTGGCCTCAACCGTGGCGGTGGCACCCGTACCGCAGCGCTGCGCGACGGGGGGCTGCCATTGCCGGCCGCGACTGCCCGTCTGGCTGCCGAACCGCTGCCGATGGACGCCGGTCCGGCGATGGGCATGAGTCTGGGCCCGGCAAGCGTCACCCCGGTGATCGATGCCGATGGCCTGCCGGAGCCGGTCATGGCCACGGCCGCGGCCAGCGGCGGTGTCGGCCTGCCGTTGCCGGTGCCCGGCTCGCGCCAGGTGCCCGGCCAGGCGAGTGCGCCGCGCGCCTCGCGCAACACCGCGCTTGGCCCGCTGCCGCCGGCCACCACCGGCAACGGCGTGCTCGACGAACTGCGCGCGCTCAAGGCCGAGAACAGCAGCAGCCTGGCCGTGGGCGCGGCGTATCGCACCCGCGCCGGCGAAGCCGGCATGGGCCAGCTCGATGACCTGCAGGTGCCGCTGGAAGGGCAGTTCGCGGTCGGCGACGGCAAGCTCAAGGTGGCCATCACCCCGACCGTGCTCGATGCCGGTCGCCCGGATCCCGAGTACACCAGTGCCAGCCGTTTCGGCGGTGGCCCGCAGGCGGCTCTGGCCGGCGCACTGGCGGCTGATCGCACGCCGGTCGATGATCTGGTCGGCTCGTCGCTGTACCAGACACTGCTGACCCGTGGCGAGAGCAACGCGACCCGCAATCTGATCTACGACCGCGCACTGGACAACGGCCGTTACCAGGAACTGTTCAACCAGACCGATGGCTCGCTGACGCAGGCCGAACGTGCGGCTGCCGCGCGTGCGCTGCTGTTCGCCGATCCGCTGCCCAGCTACATCCTCAGCCGCGATCTGGCCAATACGCCGATCAGCGATATCGCCACGCAGGTGTTGGGCAATGCCGGCCTGGTGCGCGGGCTGAGCGCGGCCGAGCAGGCCCAGCTCAAGACCCTGTCCCAGGGCGGCGGCGGTTCGCAGACCCCGCAGGCCTTCCAGGACACGCTCTATGCGATGGTGGCCAATGCCGCCGGTGCGCGCCGCATGAGCTCCCAGGATGCCAGCGGTGCCGGCGTCTCGGTCGGCTACGAGCGCGGTGGCTTCCGCGCCGATGTCGGCAGCACCCCGCTCGGCTTCGATGACACCCAGATCGTCGGTGGCATCGGCTACCGCGGCCAGATCGGCGATGCGCTGATCTGGTCCGGCGAAGCCTCGCGCCGCGCCGTGACCGACAGCCTGCTGTCCTTCGCCGGGGTGGAAGACGGGCGCAACGGGCTGCGCTGGGGCGGGGTGACCGCCAGCGGCGCCAAGCTCGCCGCGACCGTCGACAACGGTCAGTTGGGCGGCTACGCCAGTGCGTCGTGGCACCGCCTGGAAGGCGAAAACGTGGCCGACAACGATCGCCAGGAAGTCGGCGTGGGCGTGTACGTACACGCGCTGGAAACCGACAACCAATCGCTGACCGCCGGCCTGAACCTGACCGCGATGCAGTACGACCGCAACCTCAGCGGCTTCACCTATGGGCACGGCGGCTACTTCAGCCCGCAGCGTTATGTGGATGTCGGCTTCCCGGTGCACTGGAACGGCCGCACCGCCAGCGGCCGCGTGGCGTGGCAGCTGGATACCAGCGTCGGCGTACAGCACTTCAAGGAAGACGCTGCGCCTTACTTCCCGACCGATCCGGCCATGCAGCAGGCTGCCTACGATGCCGCCTCGATGGCCGCGCTGCTGGGCCTGACCACCGAGTACGTCGATCCGGTCTACACCGGCCAGACCAAGACCGGCGTGTCCTACAACCTCAGCGCTGCCGCCGAATGGCAGCTGTCTTCGCAGCTGTTCCTGGGCGGGCGCATGGAGTTCAACAACGCGCGTGACTACCGGCAGTTCGGCACCAGCCTGTACCTGCGCTTCCTGCTCGACCGCCTCGGCGCCGGGCTGGGCAAGCAGCCGCAGCCGCTGCGCTCGCCGTACGCCTCGGGTGAATGATCGCCGTCATGCGCTGATGACCGGCCCGCTGCCAGGCTTTACCTGGCCGCGGGTGTCCCGCAGGCTTGGCCCGTTCCTGTTGCGAAGAGGCTGATGTCCCGTGACTGATTCCCCATCGTTCCACCCGATGCGCCGCCGCCTGCTGCAGGCGCTGGCCGTGACCCCGTTGTTGGCGTGTTCTGCCAACGGTCCAGCGCGTGGCCCCGGCCCGTGGACGGCGTGGCAGGTGATGCGCGCCTCCAGCGTGACCCCGGACGGCCGCATGGTCGACCACAACAACGCCGACCAGCGCTCGACCTCTGAAGGCCAGTCCTACGCGCTGTTCTTCGCGCTGGTGGACAACGATCAGACGCTGTTCGACCGCATCCTGCGCTGGACCGAGGACAACCTCGCCGGTGGCAGCATGGCCCAGCGCCTGCCGGCCTGGCTGTGGGGGCGCGATGCCGCCGCCAGCGCCTGGAAGGTGCTGGACGACAACCCGGCCAGCGACTCGGACGTGTGGCTGGCCTACACCCTGCACGAAGCGGCCCGGTTGTGGAAACGGCCCGCACTGCGGCAGACCGCCGAGGCGATGCTGGCCGCGATCCTGGCCCAGGAAGTGGTGAATGTGCCGGGCCTGGGCACGATGCTGATGCCGGGGCCGAACGGGTTTGCGACCGAAGATACCTGGCGCTTCAATCCCAGCTACGTCCCACTGCCGCTGCTGCGCCGGTTCGCCGCACTGGACCCGACCGGGCCGTGGACCACCGTGATCGGCAACAGCATGCGTCTGTTGCGCGACACCGCACCGCACGGCTTCGCGCCGGACTGGACCGCATGGCGCGACGGCAGCTTCATCGCCGACCCCGACAAGGGCCCGCTCGGCAGTTATGACGCGATCCGCTGTTACCTGTGGGCGGGCATGACCGCGGTCAACGATCCCAGCTTCCGCCCGGTGCTGGAGGCGCTGCACGGCCCGCTGACAGTGTTGCGCGACGGCCAGCCGATACCCGAGAAGGTCAACACGCTCACCGGCGCGCGCGAGGGCACCGGCAACTACGGTTTCGAGGCGGCGTTGGTACCGTACCTGCAGGCGCAGGGCGAAGCGGACCGGGCAAAGGCGATGGTGGCTGGCCTGCCCACGCCGGAGCAGCAGCGTGCCGCACCGCCGCGCTATTACGAGCAGGTGCTCAGCCTGTTTGCGCTGGGCTGGTACGAAGGTCGTTACCGCTTCGCCGCCGACGGCCAACTGCGCCCGGCCTGGGCCTGATCCGCCGCCTACCGGCTACCGGTCGGTAGGCGCACCTTCATTCCAGCGCGTAACGCAGCACGAACAACCCGGCCACCAGCCAGACCGCCGGGTGCACCTCGCGCCAGCGCCCGGTGCCGGCTTTGAGCACCGCGTACGCGATGAAGCCGAAGGCCAGGCCATTGGCGATGGAGTAGGTGAACGGCATCGCCAACGCGCACAGCGCGGCCGGCACCGATTCGGTCAGGTCGCCCCAGTCCACATCCACCAGCTCACGCAGCATCAGCCCGGCCACGAACAGCAGGGCAGGGGCGGTGGCATAGCCGGGCACCATCGCCGCCAACGGCGAGAACAACAGGGCGGCCAGGAACAGCGCGGCCACCACCAACGCAGTCAACCCGGTGCGGCCACCGGCCTGCACGCCCGACGCGCTTTCAGCGAAGGCGGTGGTGCTGCTGGTCCCGAGCAGCGAGCCGGCCACGATCGCGGTGCTGTCGGCCAGCAGCGCGCGGCCGAACCGCTTCTGTGCGCCCGGTAGTTTCAGCAGCCCCGCACGACCGACCACGCCGTACAGCGTGCCGGTGGCATCGAACACTTCCACCAGCACGAACACCAGCACTACCTGCAGCAACACTGCGATCGGCGCACCGCCGTCGTGGTGCAGCAGGCCGGGCAGGTCCAGCTGCAGGAAGGTCGGGGCCAGACTCGGTGGCAGCGAGATCAGGCCGTGGAACTGCACATCACCAAGCAGCCACGCCGCACCGGTGACGGCCAGGATCCCGATCAGGATCGCGCCACGCACCTTGCGCGCCTCCAGGATGGCGATCAGCAGGAAGCCGGCCAGCGCCAACAGCGGCGGCGCCGTATTGAGCGGACCGAGTGCGACCAGTGTGTCGGTGTTGGCGATGATCACCCCGGATTTCTGCAGCGCGATGATCGCCAGGAACAGCCCGATGCCGGCCACGATCGCCGCACGCAGCGAGGGCGGGATGCCCGCCACCAGCCACGCGCGTACGCCGGTGAGCGACAGCACCAGGAACACCAGACCGGAGATGAAGACGGCGGCCAACGCCTGCTGCCAGGGCAGGCCGGCGGCACCGACCACGGTGAAGGCGAAAAACGCATTCAAGCCCATGCCCGGGGCCATGCCGACCGGGAAGTTGGCGGCGAACGCCATCACCATCGAGCCCAGTGCAGCGGCCAGGCAGGTGGCGACGAATACCGCACCCGGGTCCATGCCGGTGGTGCCCAGGATGTCCGGGTTGACGAACACGATGTAGGACATCGTCAGGAAGGTGGTCAGGCCGGCCAGCAGTTCGGTGCGCACGGAGGTGCCGTGCTGCTGCAGCTGGAACAGGCGCTCGGGAAGGGACATGGTGGTTATCTCGCGACGATAAGGCGTCACGACCAACGGTCGTGACCTACCGGAATGCAAACGGCCGCGCAGTGCGCGGCCGTTTTTCCTTTCTTATTTCAGCGCCTTGAAGCGCAGGCGCTTCGGCGCGGCGTCGTCGCCCATGCGGCGGCGCTTGTCTTCTTCGTACTCGCGGTAGTTGCCCTGGAAGAACTCCACGTGCGAATCGCCTTCGAACGCCAGGATGTGGGTCGCGATGCGATCCAGGAACCAGCGGTCATGCGAAATCACGAAGGTGTTGCCCGGGAACTCCAGCAGCGCATCTTCCAGCGCACGCAGGGTTTCGATGTCCAGATCGTTGGACGGTTCATCGAGCAGCAGCACGTTGCCACCCTGCAGCAGGGTCTTGGCCATGTGCAGGCGGCCACGCTCACCACCGGACAGCGAGCCGACCAGCTTCTGCTGATCCTGGCCCTTGAAGTTGAAGCGGCCGATGTAAGCGCGCGACTGGATCTCCACACCGTTGATGTTGAGGATGTCCAGGCCGCCGGCGATTTCCTGGAAGACGTTGTGGTTGCCTTCCAGCGCGTCGCGGCTCTGATCCACGTAGGACAGCTTGACGGTCGGGCCGACCACGATCTCGCCGGTATCCGGCTTTTCCTGGCCGGTGATCATCTTGAACAGGGTCGACTTACCGGCACCGTTGGGGCCGATGATGCCGACGATCGCGCCACCCGGAACCAGGAAGTTGAGGTTGTCGAACAGCAGGCGGTCACCGAACTTCTTGGAGACGTTCTTGAACTCCATCACCGCATTGCCCAGGCGCTCGCCCGGCGGGATGAAGATTTCATTGGTCTCGTTGCGCTTCTGGTAATCCACCGACTGCAGCTCTTCCAGGCGGGCCAGACGGGCCTTGCCCTTGGTGCGGCCGCCCTTGGCGTTCTGGCGCGACCACTCCAGTTCCTTCTGGATCGCCTTCTGGCGGGACTTCTCCTGGTTGTCTTCCTGACGCAGGCGGTCGTCCTTCTGGGTCAGCCAGTCGGTGTAGTTGCCCTTCCACGGAATGCCGCGGCCGCGATCCAGTTCCAGGATCCACTCGGCGGCGTTGTCCAGGAAGTAGCGATCATGGGTGACGGCCACGACGGTGCCGGTGTAGCGGGCCAGGAACTGCTCCAGCCATTCCACGGACTCGGCGTCCAGATGGTTGGTCGGTTCATCGAGCAGCAGCATGTCCGGCTTCTGCAACAGCAGGCGGCACAGCGCCACACGGCGCTTTTCACCACCGGACAGGGTACCCACGATGGCTTCCCACGGCGGCAGGCGCAGCGCATCGGCGGCCACGTCCAGCTGGTTTTCCAGGGTGTGTGCATCGCCGGCGGCCAGGATCGCCTCCAGGCGCTCCTGCTCCTTGGCCAGCTTGTCGAAGTCCGCGCCTTCCTCGGCATAGGCCAGGTAGACGGCGTCCAGCTGGGCCTGGGCCTGCAGCACTTCGCCCACGCCTTCCTCGACCGATTCACGCACGGTCTTGGTCGGGTCCAGTTCCGGTTCCTGGGCCAGGTAGCCGACCTTGATGCCGGCCTGCGGGCGGGCTTCGCCCTCGAAATCGGTGTCCACGCCGGCCATGATCTTGAGCACCGTCGACTTGCCGGAGCCGTTCAGGCCCAGCAGGCCGATCTTGGCACCCGGGAAGAACGACAGCGAGATGTCCTTGATGATCTGCCGCTTGGGCGGGACCACCTTGCTGACGCGGTTCATGGTGTAGATGTATTGCGAGGACATGAGGTCTCCGAAGGCGCAACCCTGCGCCCGTTCCGGACGGAACAGGAACAGATGGAAGAAAAGGATGCCCCGATTATAGCCGGAAGCGATCAGTGCCGCCGGGAGCCACGAGCCCCGGGGCTTGCCGCCGCCTGAATGCGGGGTCAAAGCCCTTGAATTGGAAACCGTTTCCAGCCGGAGACCGTTCAGACGGCGTGCGCATGATGGAGCCATCAATCCACCAAGCGAGGCCAATCATGCGCATGAATCGATTTGTGGTCGGGGCCGTTGCCTCGCTGCTGGCCTTGGGCACCGTGGCCCCGGCCTTCGCCGATGACCATCGTGGCCGCGGGCACGACCGCCGGGAGTGGCGTGATGACCGCCGTGACAACCGCCACGATCGCCATGACCGGCACGATCGTCATGACCGTCGCGAGGTCCGCCACGACCGCCGTTACGACCATCGCTACGACAATCGTGGTTACTACCGTCCAGGCCCGCCGCCGCCGCGTGTGGTCTATCGCCCCGCGCCGGGGTATGGCTCCTACGGCTGGGCGCGTGGCCACCGCTACCGTGAGTACTACGGCGGGCCGGTCTACGTGGTCAACGATTACAGCCGCTATTCGGTGCGCCGCCCGCCGCGCGACCATCACTGGATCCGCGACGACCGCGGCAACCTGCTGCTGGTCGCCATCGCCACCGGGATCATTGCGGACTACGTGATCAACCGGTAAGCAGGATGACAAGAAGGCGCATCCGGTGGATGCGCCTTCTTGCTATCGCACGCCGGCGATCATTCCGGCGGCTGGCGCAGGCAACCTCCGCGCAGGGACGTGCAGCGATCCTCGACGGGACGGATGGCCGCTTCGCTCAGGCGGTACAGCGGCGGGGTGGATGGCTCTACCAATGGGATCACCGCGAGCGCAGGTAGATTGGCCGCGACCTCGCGCGCCACCTGCAGTGCCTGTTCTGGCCACACTCCGACGATGTCCAGCGTACCGGGGCGGTAGCGGATGTCGTAGTTGCCCAAGCGGGCACCCTGCGCATCGCCGGCGTGGATCGCATAGCGGCCGGGGCGCGCACCGGCATCATCCCCCTCGATGCGCAACACAACGCTGTCGATGGCATCGCCGTTGAGCAGCCCTTCGGCGGTATGGCCATTCAGTACAGCGATCTGGCCGATGTTGCTGCGGGCATCGTTGGCGGTGATGGTCAATCCGGCCTTGCCGATGGACAGCACGCCGTTGACGTAGGTGATGTCGTAGTTGGACAAGCCGTTGCCGTCGGCGTTGCTGGCGGTGATGGTGTAGTTGCCGACGTTGGCACTAGCGCTGGCTCCGGAGCTCGCCAGATCGACCTTGCCCACCGTATCACCATGGAGCAGACCATCGACGTTGTAACCGGCCAGGCCGCCGGTTTGCCCATACGTCCTGCTGCCATCATTGGCGGTGATGGTCAATCCGGCCTTGCCGATGCTCAGGACGCCGTCGACATAGGTGATGTCGTAGTTCGACAGCCCCGTGCCATCCGCATTGCTGGCGGCAATCAGGTAGTTGCCGACGTTGGCCGTCGCCACCATACCGGTGGATACCAGATCTACTGAAGACACGGTGTCGCCGTTGACCAGACCATGGCTGCCAAAGCCGTCGAGGCCACCGGACTGGCCATAGGTCTTGCCGCCGTTGTTGGCGGTGATCGTCAGTGCCCGTGGATCCACCTGCAGGGTGCCATCGATGAAGCGCAGTGCATAGCCGGCCTGCGAGCTGTCGAGTGATCCCTTTCCGACCCACAGCGCATAGGGTGTGGTGGACACATTGGCCATCGCAGTGGAGCCGGCTGAGGTGATCAACGGAGCGCCACCCAATACGCCGCCGATCCGATCCGCTTCATAAGCGCCGGCTACGCCCTGCATCGCCCCGCTCACGATGTAAGCCTGGCTCAGATCGACGGTATCGCCATAGATCTTGCTCAGGTTTGCACCGGTGACGGTCAAAAGAGGCTGGTAAGCGAACAGGTAGCGGTTGCCGCTGGCCGTTGGCGTTGCGAATGCCGGGGTGTTCCAGAGTGCGGTATTGCCGCTGTCGAGGCCATTGAACTGGTGGTTCAGCATTGGGCTGTCGAGGAAGATGCGCCACTGGCCATTGCCGCCGCTGACATCGAGTGCGGTAGAGCCAACGTCATTGACGAAGCGACCCGCTGTTGCGAGGTCGATTGTGTCGGCACGGATCATGCCGGTGAGGCGCAGCTCGCCATCGCTGCTGGCGCGCAGTGCACCCGTCGTGACGGAGCCCAATCTCAGCGCGTTGGCGGCGTTGATAGCGATATCGCGGCCAGACAGATCGACTGCTCCAGTGAAATGGTTGCCGGCATCTTTCAACGCGATATCCGCGCCATTGGCATTGAACGAAGACGCGCCGCCTACCCGGAATGCATCGGCTTGGGTAATGCCGCCGGTATCCACGTCGACCGATAGATTTCCGGTAACGTGGAGGCTCGAGCCCAGCGCGGTGAGGTTGGCATCGATGTTCAGATGACTCAACGCGCCAGCCCCCCCGACCGCGCCTGCGATACCCACCTGCCCGCCGGCGTTGATGTCCAACGCGTGCGTCCCGTCGACCGTGCCACCGAACGCGACGCTGCGACCGGCGGCGAGCGCCACATCACGATCCAGCCGCACCGCGCCGGCGTACTCCTGATCCTCGTCGGTGGTGACGTCGCCGCGCAGCGCGATCGTGTCCGCCGTTGCACGCAGGTTGCGTGCATCGACAGCGCCCAGCGGCAGGGTGTTGGCAGCGCGGATCGTGATGTCACGACCGGCAAGTGCGACTGAGCCGGCGAACTGGTTGCCAGCGTGGGTCAGCGTGATGTCGCCGATGCCTGCAGCGAGCGTGCTGGCGCCGCCGACCATCAACACGCCCGTCTGCGTGATCGCGCCCCCATTCGAGCGCGCATCCAACGCACCGGCAAGCGTCATGGCGCCGAGGTTGAGCGCACCGTGGCTGGTCGCGGCCAACGAGGACGCAGACACGCCGCCGAACGCCAGCGCATTGCGATCCGTGATCGCCACCGCGTCGGCACCGACGAGGTCGATCTCGCCTCCGAAATCGTTGTCGGTTCGCGTCAGGGTGATCGCGCCGCCGCTCGTCGCCAGGCGCGTGTCGCCCGTGACCTGGAACGCAGCCGACTGGGTGATGCCATCCCTGTCGCTCGCGAGCGACAGGGTGCCACCGCCGTTGCCGTCGTCGATGGTCAGCGCACCGCCGATCACGATCCGCGCTGCATCGGCATCCAGCCCGGCGAGCGCATGGCTGCCGCCGACCGCGCCCCCGAAGCGTATGTCGCCGTCGCCGGCGCGCGCGGTCAGGGTATGCCGGCCACTGGCGGTCGAGTCGACTGTGCCGGTGAACGCAATGTCGCCCGACGCGCTGTCCAGCGCGGTGTCGGCATCGAGCACAACGCTGCCCCGATAGGTCTGGTCACCCGAGGTGGTCATGGCGGGCGCCAGGTGGATCGTCGTCGCCTGCGCATCGAGGCTGGCCGCGTCCACCTGGCCGAGCACCAGGGTATTGCTGTCGCGGAGCGCGACGTTGCGACCGCGCATGTGGACCCGACCACTGAAGTCGTTGCCGGCGCCGCGCAGATCCATGTCGCGACCCGCATCGAGGGTCGTTGTGCCGCCTGCATCGATGCGGCCACCGGTCTGCACGATGTCCACGCCGCTCGACAGCGCGAGCGCGCCGGCCGCGGAGACATCGGCTCCGAGCACCAGACCGTTCGCGCCATACAGGGACACGGCACCGCCGCCGAGTGTGTGGCCCAGGGCCAATGCGCCGGTCTCCGAGCGCAGGGTCAAGCGCCCCATGCCCGTGTTGACAGCGGTGGCGAGTTCCAGAGTGCCGCCTGCGAGATCGACATTGCTTCCAGCGCCGCTGGCGAGGTCGACGACCCGCAGGGTGTCCTGGCTGCGCAGGACCACGCCTGCACCGGCGCGCGCGCCCACATCGCCACCGAAGCGGTTGCCGGCATGTGCCACTGCGATCGCGCCGACGGCATCGAAGGATGCGACCGCTGCGACGACGAGTGCGCCGGCCTGGCCGATCGCCGCGCCGCTGTCCGCGGTGAGGCTGCCGCCGACGCGGCCGGCACCGAACACGAGGCCGCCGGTGCCTGCATGCGCGCCCAGGTCGCCGTCGATGTCGAAGGTCCCCAGGGAAAGCGCGCTGCCGGTCAGCGTGGCATCACCCGCGACCCTCGCGTCGGCCAGCGTCAGTCCGGCCACGCTGGTCGCGCGCAGGCTGTCCACGTCGATCCCTTCAAGCGTCAGCGCCGAGGCGGCATCGACGATCGCAGCGCCGCCATCGAGCGACAGCACGCCGCCGAAGCGGTTGGACGCATTGGCCAGGGTGATGTTGCCATTCGCCACGAAGCGGGCGTTGCCTCCGATGTCGTAGGCGCCCTGCTGGGTGTACGCGCTGCCACTGTCCACGGTCAGCGTATTGGCCACGCGGATGCCGCGGGCGGACACCGTCGCGCCCTTGAGCGCCAGCGACTGCAGACGACGGGACGCACCGGCATCGGCGCCCAGCAAGACCCCGTTGAGGGCGGCGAGTGTCAGCTGGCCGCGGGCGTCGGTTTCCGCGTCGAGGGCACCGGTCACGGCGATCGAGCCGCCCGTGCTGCGCACCGTGTAGTTTCCGCTGCGCACCCCGGTCACGCCGAATGCGATGTTGCCCGCGGTGGTGAGGTTGCCACCGATCGTCGTCAGGTCGCGGACACCACGTGCATCGAACGACGACAGCGCAGTCGCGCCGCCGATGTTGCCCGCGAATGTCGACCAGCGGCCGGTGACGCCGAGTGCGTACGCGCCATCCACGCGACCGCCGAAGTCGACGGCGCCGACGGTACTGGTCAACTGCGTGTCGCGCTCGAGCAGCAGATCGCCACCGTAGAACTGGTAGCCCGCCGTGGTGACCGGTCCGGACAGCCGCAGTTGCGGCGCCCTCGCAAACAGGGCGCCGACGTTCAACGTGCCGAAGCGCAGCATCGCGGCGTCGCTGATGTACGCGTTGTTTCCGCCCAGCGACACGATGCCGCCGAAGGCATTGCCGGGGTTGTCGAATCGGATGTCGCCGTTGGCCTGCAGCGTTGTCGCGCCTGCCACACGCAGCGCGCCCGTCTGGAAGATGGCGCCAGTCGACGTCGCCGACAGCGCGCCACGGACGCTGCCGCCGCCGAAGCTGAGTGCGCTGGACACCGCCGGGCCTGAGGTGGTCGCGTCGAGGCTGCCTACATCCAGCTGCCCCAGTGTGAGAGCACCGGTATTGCGGATGCGGGCATCGCCACCCGAGGTGAGGCTGACCGCGCCCCCGAACCAGTTGTTCGGGTTGGTCAGGGTGATCGCATTGCCGCCGGTGTTGATCGTGCTGGTGCCGCCCACGTTGAGCGGTGCGACCTGCTCCAGCGCGATGCTGTTGCCCACCACCAGATTGCCCTGCACGGTGCCGCCAAGGTTACCGATGCGGTTGCTGGGTGACCCCAGCGTCACGTTCCGCAGGGGGCCGGCAAACTGCAGGGTCCCGGCCGACAGGGTTCCGGAGTTCTGGGTGACATCACCTTCGGCGTACAGCGTGGTGACACCGGCACTGACGTTGCCGGTCTGCACGATGCCCCCGCCGTGGGCCTGTACCACCAGGCTGCCATCGTTGCCCAAGACACTGCTGGCGGTGACCACGCCGCCCAGGTTGATCAGGGACGGCAGCAGGCCCGGCGCTACCGCCGCCTGCAGGTTGATCGCCCCGGCCTGCAGGGTGCCGGTGTTGTGGATGGCGCTGTTGCCGAACGCAGTGGCGGGGGAATTGCTGATGCTGGCCAAGTAGACGCTGATGCCGGTGCCGGGCTCGTAGAGCTGCAGCCGTACCGGGTTGCCCGCCATCAGGTTGATCTGCGCGGCCTGGATGCTGCCGCCATTGGTGACCGCCGCGCCCAGCAGCGATATCGATCCGTTGGTCGCGGTCAGGTTGCCCAGGTTGATGATCTGCGCACCGGTCTGGGCACTGCCCTGGAAATCGTAGACGTCATTGGCCACGCCTCCGTCCAGCGCCATCGTGCTGGCCACCAGGCCGCCGACGTTGACGCTGGATCCTGAGCTGAACATGATCCCGGCCGGATTGATCAGGAACACCTGGCCGTTGCCGTTGAGCAGGCCGGCGATGGTGCTCGGCGTACCAGAATTGATCTTGTTGACGGTGACCGCGCTGCTACCGGGCACCACGAAGTTCACGGTACCGGTACTGCTGATGTCGAAGCTGTTCCAGTCAATCAGCGCCTTGGTCGATGTCTGGTTGACGGTGAGCGCATCGACACCGGAGGGGGTGATGTTGCCAGCCCCTGTGGTCCAGATGCCGCCGGTGGGCAGGGTCGCGGCAAGCCCGGCCGGCGCCCATAGCGCCAGCAGCAGCGGCAGCCAGAGTGGGCGCAGTGCCGGCTGCCGCTGCGAGGACAGGGCAGCACCGGAACCGGCCACGCTGCCACTGGCCAGCTCCGAAGCAACCTGGACGCGGCCCAACGCACGATTGAAGACAAGGCGATAGATACGATTCATGGTCTGTGTTCCTCAGAACGTCAGGCTGATGCCGGCCCAGACGCGCATATCGTCTTGATCGGCAGGTTGGGTGCGGCCGGTCGGGGTGGCAGCGGTCAGGTTGAACTGCAGGCCCTGCGGCAGCCGCAGCTGCAGGCCCAGCCCCGCGCCTTCAAGCGTGAGGGGCTGCAGCCCGAGCCGGCGGTTCTGCGCCACGGGCGAGGTCCTGCCCCAGTCGTAGAACAGCTGGAGCGACAACACGTCTCCCCAGTTGCGGCCTTGGAACGGTGAGGGCAGGGTGGCGAAGCCGGGCGCATCGACCTGGTACTCGAAGGTGGCCTGCACGCCACGATCGCCCAGCGCGGCCGAGAGCGGGAAGGCGCGCACGCTGTTGGGGCCGCCGATGCTGAACTGCTCCATCGGTGTGAGCGCGTTGTCGGTGAACTGGCCAGTGCCACGCAGGTAGAGGCGCTGGTTGCCGGGCAGGGCCTGCAGGCGAGCCGCCGACAGTCGCGTCACCCAGTAGTAGCTGTCGTGGTTGGGATACAGCCAATCGAACGGCGCTGACTCGTCGTTGATCGACTTGCGCGTGCTCAGCTGCACCAGGTTGATGCCGCGCAACCGGCGGTCGGTATGCCGCATCGACAGGCCGGCTTCAAGCACGTCGAACGTATGACGTGAGAGCTGCATGCCGAGGCCATCAAGACGGGATTCCTGGTGGATCCAGCGGCTGGAGACCTGCAGCAGCAGATCGGTACGGTTGACGAATTTCCAGTCCAGCCCGGCTTGCCCGACCGTGGTGGGGCCATGGATTTCCAGCGCCGCGAACGGGCCGTTGTTGAGCTCGATCTCGCTGCGGCTCACGCCGGCCGTCAGGCTCAGACCGTCGATGGCGGAGGAGGGAATGCTCAGCGATAACGCCCCCTGCCAGCTGTCGGCCGGATCCAGCCCGTAGGCGACACTGGCGCCCAGTACATCGGCCGCGCCAAGCGCGTTGAAGGCACTGATACCGAGTTCGGCGCGGTACTTGCCCGTGCTGTCGGTGCCATGGTTGTTCAGCCCGGCGGTGATTTCATACGGATGCGCGCTGTCCTGGGCGACCAGCACGATGTCCGTTTCACCGGCTTGCTGACCGGGCTGCAGCACCGAGGTAACCGACACCCCTGGCAGGTCACGCGCATACAGCAGGGCGCGGTCCAGTTCGGCGCGGCGCAGGGGACGGCCGATCAGCCCCAGGCTGCTGGCGCTGAGCTGGTGGTCGCGGTAGCGCTGGCTGCCCTGCACCAGCACCCGGCCCACCCGGCCTTCCAGGACATTCAGGGTGAGCATCTGGCGCTCGCCGATGTCCTGCGGCGGCACATAGGCCACCGAGACCAGAAACCCTGCCTCGCGATACGTCTGGGTGATCCGCGCGCTGATCTGCTGGATCTGCTCGAAATCCAGCGCGGCGGGCAGCGTTGGGCTGATCTCACGCAGTGCCTGGTTGGCGACGGCCTCCACGGCGGCGCGGCTGATGCCGCTGGCGGGGTGATCACCCACGCCCTCCACGGTGACCCGCGCGATCAGTACGGTCGCGCTTGCGGTGGCGGCCGGTGGCGCAGTGTCGGCGGCCAAGGCGACCTGGCCGAGGGGCGCGGCCAGGGCCAGGACGAGCAGGCCTGCCCGCCGTGGCAGGCAGCACTGACGGAGGGCGGGGGGCGAGAAGCCGGAGCAGCGCATTGGAGCGTTTCCTTACGGTGATAGGCCCCAGGACGGGAAAAACCAGGGCTGATCCTGTTAACCGTCAAAAGTGCGTGACCGCCATCACCGAATCCAGCGTATGTCTCAAAAAATGGGGGCAGGGCGCCTTTGACCGGGCCGGCCGCGCGCAGCCAGGGCGCCGAAGCAGGGCAGCCCCAGCCTGGGAACGGGCTACAATCGACGCCTTTCCTCCCTGTCCTGGAGTACCACCCGATGTTCCCGCGCGACGTCCGCATCGAAAGCTACGATCCCGAACTGGCCAAGGCCATTGCCGCCGAAACCCAGCGCCAGGAAGACCATGTCGAGCTGATTGCCAGCGAGAACTACACCAGCCCGGCGGTGATGGAAGCCCAGGGCAGCCAGCTGACCAACAAGTACGCCGAGGGCTATCCGGGCAAGCGTTACTACGGTGGCTGCGAATACGTGGACATCGCCGAGCAGCTGGCCATCGATCGCCTCAAGCAGCTGTTCGATGCCGACTATGCCAACGTGCAGCCGCACAGCGGTTCGCAGGCCAACCAGGCGGTGTACTTCGCGCTGCTGCAGCCGGGCGACACCATCCTGGGCATGAGCCTGGCCCATGGCGGCCACCTGACCCACGGTGCCAAGGTCAATGCCTCGGGCAAGCTGTTCAACGCCGTCCAGTACGGTGTCGACGAAGCCGGCCTGATCGACTATGACGAGGTCGAGCGCCTGGCGCTGGAGCACAAGCCGAAGATGGTCGTCGCCGGGTTCTCGGCTTACTCGCAGGTGGTGGACTGGGCGCGCTTCCGCGCCATCGCCGACAAGGTCGGTGCCTACCTGTTCGTGGATATGGCGCACGTGGCCGGTCTGGTCGCCGCCGGGGTCTACCCGAGCCCGCTGCCGCACGCCCACGTGGTCACCTCGACCACTCACAAGACCCTGCGCGGCCCGCGTGGCGGCATCATCATCGCCAAGGGGGCAAGCGAAGAACTGCAGAAGAAGCTGCAGTCCATCGTGTTCCCGGGCATCCAGGGCGGTCCGCTGATGCACGTCATCGCCGGCAAGGCCGTGGCCTTCAAGGAGGCGCTGGAGCCGGGCTTCAAGGCCTACCAGCAACAGGTGGTCAAGAACGCCCAGGCGATGGCGGATACGCTGATCGCGCGCGGCTACAAGATCGTCTCTGGCGGTACCCAGAACCACCTGATGCTGGTCGACATGATCGGCAAGGATGTCTCGGGCAAGGATGCTGAAGCCGCGCTCGGCCTGGCCCACATCACCGTCAACAAGAATTCCGTGCCGAACGACCCGCGTTCGCCGTTCGTGACCTCGGGCCTGCGCCTGGGTACGCCGGCGGTCACCACGCGCGGTTACGTGGAGCAGGACTGCGTGGAGCTGGCCAACTGGATCGCCGACGTGCTCGACGCCCCGGCAGATGAGGCCGTGATCGCCCGCGTCCGCGACGCGGTCAGCGCGCAGTGCCGCAAGTACCCGGTCTACGGCTGATATGGACGAGGGCCGGCAACGGCGTATCTACGCCGTGCTGGCCCTGATCTGCGGCATCGTGGGGATGGCCGGCGGCGGCACCTTCGCCGCCATCGGGGTCTGGGTCGCGTTCGTCGAGCCGGCCTATCTGGACCGGGCCTCGCGCCTGTTGATCGGTGGCTGGGGCAGTGCGGGCCTGAGCGGGGTGGCGGGCTGGCTGTGGTTGAGCAGCCGCTATCTCCGACAGGGACGCACCGGCCTGCGCGATGCCGGGCCTTGGCCGTGGGTTGCATTGGGCCTTGGCGTCCTTGCCGCCCTGGCGGTGGTCGGCATGGCATTCTGGCAGGCCGCCGCGAGTCCGATGGCACTGGTTCTGCTGCTGGCAGGGCCGCCGCTGATGTTGCCGGCTGTCATGCTGGTGCGGCTGCGGCGCACGCAAGGCACCTGACGGGATGAAACCCCTGGGCAGGCAGCGGTGGGGTCTGCTGCTGCATATGGCGTTGTTTGGACTCCCGCATGCCGTGGCGGCGTTTGTCGTGGTTGGGCTGTGCGTGCGCGACGTGCTCCATCAATACGGTGGGCCAGGCGATGCGCCGGGGTGGGCGGCCGCGTGGTTCGTCGCCGCCAGTCTGGTGCTGATCATCTGGTGGGGCCTTGCCCGGCGCTGGTGGCAGGGCGGCTCGGGCGAACTTCTTGCGGCCTCATCGGTGTGGTGGGCTGGCCTGCTGGCCGCCCTCGTGGCAACCGGCATTGCCTGGGCGGGTCTGGTGCGGTCGATCTTCCACCATCATCTGTTCGAAGGGTCCGCGCCAGCGGCCGCCCTGCTGCTGATGGCGGGCCTCCCCCTGCTCTCCTGCGCGGCGCACCTGCTATCGCTGCGTTGGCGCGCCAGGTAGGCGGGCGGGCCTTTCCGGGCCGCTATTTGCTGTAGCTGGTCCCTCTCAGGTACCGTTGCGACGCTGCCGTGACCACGGCATGACGTTTTCCCGATGTAAGGCGTTCCATGTACTGTCCGTTCTGCCAGCATGCCGATACCCGTGTGATCGACTCGCGCGTCTCTGAAGACGGCGCGACGATCCGGCGTCGCCGCGAGTGCGAGGCCTGCAACGAGCGCTTCAGCACCCTGGAAACCATCGAACTGAAACTGCCGGCGATCGTGAAAAGCGACGGCAGCCGGGAGGCGTTCGATGCCCGCAAGGTCCGCAGTGGTTTCGACCGCGCGCTGCAGAAGCGCCCGGTTCCCGAGGACAAGATCGAGCTGGCGGTGCGCGCGGTGATGCAGCAGGCGCGTATCTGCGGCGAACGCGAAATCCCCTCGATCAAGGTCGGTGAGTTCGTGATGAACGAGCTGCGCAAGCTCGACCATGTCGGCTACGTGCGGTTTGCCTCGGTGTACCGCAGCTTCGAAGACGTGGCCGATTTCCGCGAGGAAATCGAGAAGCTTGAACGGGAGTTGCCCTCCAGCACCGAACAGCTGCAGCTGCTCGGCGATGTGATCGCGCTGACCAAGAAAAAGAAAGGCTGAGCCTGCGCCGCATCGCGGCCACCACGGCTGAGCTACCATCGCGGCTGCCTGCCGCCGGACGCTCACCGCCATGACTGACTTCACCGCTCTCGACCACCAGCACATGGCGCATGCGCTGCGCCTGGCCGAGCGCGCCGCGTACACCGCGCGGCCCAATCCGATGGTGGGTTGCGTCATCGCACGCGACGAGGTGGTGGTCGGCGAGGGCTGGCACCAGCGCACCGGCGGCCCCCACGCGGAAGTATTCGCGCTGCGCCAGGCTGGCGAACAGGCGCGCGGCGCCACCGCCTACGTGACCCTGGAGCCGTGCGCGCACCACGGTCGCACGCCCCCGTGCGCACTGGCCTTGATCGAGGCAGGGGTGACACGCGTGGTCGCGGCGATGCGCGACCCCTTCCCGAAGGTCGACGGCGGCGGTTTCGTGCTGCTGCGCGAGGCCGGCATCGAGGTCGCGGAAGGGTTGATGGCTGCGCAGGCGCGCGAGCTCAACCACGGGTTCCTGTCACGCATCGAACGCGGGCGCCCCTGGGTGCGGGTGAAGCTCGCGGCCAGTCTGGACGGGCGTACCGCGATGGCCGATGGCAGCTCCAAATGGATCACCGGTGCGGCCGCCCGCGAGGACGTGCAGCACTGGCGGGCGCGGGCGGGCGCGATTCTTACCGGCGCGGCCACCGTGTTGGCCGATGACCCGATGTTGACCGTGCGGCTGGCCGATACCGAGGTAGTGCCGCCGTTGCGGGTGGTGCTCGATGCACGTCTGCGCTCGCTGGAATGTGCGCGGGTGCGCGAGGGCGGGGCGCCGACGCTCTACGTGCATGATGCCGCGGTCAGCCCGCCGGATGCCGCCGATGCGGAGTTCGCCAGCGTGCCCAGCCATGACGGTCGTCTGGATCTGGGCGCGGTGCTGGCGCTGCTCGCTGAGCGCGGCATCAACGAAGTGCATACCGAAGCCGGCGCCACCTTGGCCGGTGCGTTGCTGGCCGGTGGCTGGGTCGACGAACTGCTGCTGTACCAGGCGCCCACGCTGCTCGGCGAGCATGGGCTGCCGCTGCTGTCCGGTCTGGGTATCCACGCGATGGACCAGCAGCGGCAGATGCGGGTGGTGGACAGGCGCCAGGTGGGTGAGGACCTGCGCCTGTTGCTGCGCCCATAAAAAACGGGCCCCTTGCGGGACCCGTTCGATCATGGCGCGGCGCGGACGCCGCAGCCCGATCAGTAACCAACGTGTGTGCCCTCATATCCACGGGCGCAGCACTCAGCGGGCTAGCTTAACACTTATTTAACTTAAAGCCCCCAGTCAGGGTGCCCTGTTACACTAGCCGCGCCGGTTCGCCGGTACACAAACGTCTTCAGGGCGGGGTGCGATTCCCCACCGGCGGTAGGTGCGCAAGCACGAGCCCGCGAGCGCTTCCCGGTCCCCGGGAAGGTCAGCAGATCCGGTCCGATGCCGGAGCCGACGGTATAGTCCGGATGAAAGAAGACGGTGCGGCCGGGCCTTGTGCTCGGCGTGCACCTATATGCCTTGCGGCGTTTTTCGCTCACTTTCCGCGGAGAACGTTCCTTGTTTACTGGAATCATCGAAGGCGTCGGCCGTCTGGCCGCACGCGACACCCTTGGCGGCGATGTCCGCTTCACCTTTGACGTGGGCACCCTGCCGTTCGAGAACGTGCAGATGGGCGAGAGCATCGCCATCAACGGGGTCTGCCTCACCGTCATCGCGTATGACGCCACCCGCTTCCAGGCCGACGCCTCCACCGAGACGCTGGGCCTGACCACGCTGGGGCAGCTGGCCGACGGCGCCGTCATCAATCTCGAACGCGCGATGCGCCCGACCGATCGCCTGGGTGGCCATCTGGTCAGCGGCCATGTCGATGGCCTGGGCCAGGTGCTGTCAGTGCATGACGATGCACGTGCCCAGCGCTGGCGCTTCGCCGCGCCGGCCGCGCTGCTGCGCTACATCGCCAAGAAAGGCTCGATCTGCGTGGACGGGGTCAGTCTGACCGTCAACGAAGTGGACGAACAAGGCTTCGAGGTCGCCCTCATCCCGCACACCGTCGCCAACACCGCCTTCGCCGCTACTGCCGTGGGCAGCGCGGTCAATCTTGAAATCGATCTGGTCGCCCGTTACGTCGAACGTTTGTTGGGTGCAGGAGCACGCGCATGAATTTCGCCCCCATTCCCGAGATCCTCGAGGACATCCGCCTCGGCCGCATGGTCGTCATCGTCGATGACGAAGACCGTGAGAACGAAGGCGACCTGATCATGGCCGCCGAGCTGGTCAAGCCCTCGGACATCAACTTCATGGTCACCCATGGCCGTGGCCTGGTGTGCCTGCCGCTGACCCGCGAGCGTGCGGCCGACCTGGGCCTGGCCCCGATGGTGCAGGCCAATACCGCGCAGTTCCAGACCAACTTCACGGTCAGCATCGAGGCCGCCGAAGGCGTGACCACCGGCATCTCGGCCTACGACCGTGCGCACACCATCCGCACCGCAGTGAAGCCCGATGCCAAGCCGGCCGACCTGCACCAGCCGGGCCACATCTTCCCGCTGATCGCCCAGCCGGGCGGCGTGCTGACCCGCGCCGGGCATACCGAGGCCGGCGTCGATCTGGCCATGCTGGCGGGCCTGGAGCCGGCGGGCGTGCTGGTGGAGATCCTCAACCCGGATGGCAGCATGGCGCGCCGCCCGGAGTTGGAGGTGTTCGCCCGCGAGCACGGCCTGAAGATGGGCTCCATCGCCGACCTGATCGCGTACCGTCTGGCCACCGAGAAGACGGTCGAGCGCGTCGACGAGCGCGAGATCGAGACCGAGTTCGGCCCCTTCACGCTGGTCACCTACCGCGATCGGATCGCCCACGACCTGCACTTCGCGCTGGTCCGCGGCACCCCGGATGCCGAGCCGACCCTGGTCCGCGTGCAGGTGGAAAACCCGCTGGCTGATCTGCTGCACTGGCGCCGCGATGATTTCGGCGTGGCCTCCACCGATGCCCTGCGCGCCATCGCCGCCGCCGAGCGCGGCGTGATGGTGGTGCTGTCGGCGCCGCGCGACACCAACAGCCTGCTGGCCCGCCTGCGCCAGCAGCCGGTGCCGGTCGTGCCGGGCAAGGACAAGGACGTGAGCCAGTGGCGCCGCAACGGCGCCGGGGCGCAGATCCTGTCCGACCTGGGCCTGGGCAAGCTGCGCGTGCTGGGCACCCCCCGCCGCCAGATCGGCCTGGCCGGGTATGGCCTGGAAGTGGTCGAGACGGTGGAGAACACGTCATCGCAGGCGCGCTGACGTCGCGCCGCTTCGCGGCAGCTCCCTGACTCAGGGGGCTTTTGCACCCGACCCGTCCCGTAACGCGCGGCGACCCGGCTACACGCAGCCATGCGCTAGAATATTCACCTATTAAATGGACCCCACGCCGAACATGAGCCATTACGAAGGCGACCTCCGTACTCCGGAAAAGGCCCGTTTCGCCATCCTCGCCAGCCGCTGGAACGCCCGCATCACCGACGTGCTGGTGGCCGGTGCGCGGCAGAGCCTGGCCGGCAACGGGATCGACGAGTCCGCCATCGACGTGATCCGCGTGCCCGGCGCATGGGAACTGCCGCTGGTCGCCGCGCGTCTGGCGGCCGCCCATCAGCATGCCGCGATCATCACCCTGGGCTGCGTGATCCGGGGCGATACCCGCCATTACGAACACGTGGCCGACCGCTGCGCCGAAGGCCTGATGCGCGTGCAGCTGGATTTCGGTGTGCCGGTGCTCAATGGCGTACTGGCGGTGGAACGTGTCGAGGATGCCGACGCCCGCGCGGGTGGCAGCCACGGCAACAAGGGTGAGGAAGCCGCACTGACGGCGTTGGAAATGGTCAATCTTCTGGAGCAGCTGCCATGAACAAGTCAAACCCGGGCAAGCCCTCCGGTAAGCCCGTCCGCCGTGATGGCGTCGACCCCGTGCTGCGTTCGCGCGCGCGTCGTCGTGCCCTGCAGGCAATCTATGCGTGGCAGATCTCCGGTGGCAACGCGCAGAGCGTGATCGCCCAGTTTGCCCATGAACAGGCCCGCGAAATCGCGGATCTGGCCTACTTCGAAGCGCTGGTGCATGGCGTGCTCGACAACCGCAAGGATCTGGATGCGGCGCTGGACCCGTACCTGGATCGTGGGATCGAGGAAGTGGATGCGATCGAACGCGCCGCGCTGCGCGTGGCCGCCTATGAGATGCGCTTCCGCCTGGACGTGCCGTACCGCGTCGTGATCAACGAAGCGATCGAGTCAGCCAAGCGTTTCGGTTCCGAGCATGGCCACACCTACGTCAATGGCGTGCTCGACCGGGCCGCGGTGGAGTGGCGCAAGGTCGAATCGGGTCACTGATCCGCCCCGTGTCCCTTGCCGAATTTGCTCTGATCGACCGCATCCGTGCGCGCACCACCGCGCGCGCCGATGTCGTGCTCGGCATCGGCGATGACGCCGCGCTGCTGCAGCCGCGTGCGGGCGAACAGTTGGTGATCACCACCGATACGCTCAACAGCGGCGTGCATTTCCCGGTCGAAACCCCGGCCTACGAGATCGGCTGGAAAACCCTCGCGGTGAACCTCTCCGATCTCGCCGCCATGGGCGCCCGTCCGGCGTGGTGCACCTTGGCGCTGTCCTTGCCGGACGCCGACGCGGACTGGATCGAAGCCTTCGCCGATGGTTTCTTCGCATTGGCCGACGAGCACGACATCGTGCTGGTTGGCGGCGACACCACGCGCGGGCCGCTGTCGCTGTCGGTGACCGCGATCGGGCAGGTCGCGCCCGGCCAGGCGCTGCGTCGCGATCGTGCCCAGTTGGGGGATGACATCTGGGTCAGTGGCACGCTGGGCGATGCCGCCGGTGCCCTGCGCCTGTGGCAGCAGAACCGGTTGAAGGTGGCGGTCGCCACGCTGCTCAGCGATGACGAAACGCTGCGCGGGCGCCTGCTGCGTCCGATCCCGCGCGTCACGCTTGGCCTGCGCCTGCGTGCCTACGCACATGCGGCCGTGGATATCTCCGATGGTCTGCTCGCTGATCTGGGCCATATCGCGGCCTGCAGCGGCGTGCGCGCGGAAGTGGAGGCCGATGCATTGCCGATCTCGTCGGCCCTGCGCGAGCAGCTCGGGCGCGAGGGTGCCCGCGACTGCGCGCTGCGTGGCGGCGACGACTACGAGCTGTGCTTCACCGTCGCGCCGTCGCAGCGTGACGCGATCCATGCCTTGTCGGCGTCCCTGGGCTTGCCGCTGACCCGGATCGGCCGGATCGTGGAAGGACAGGGCGTGCACTGCGCTGATGCCGACGCCACCGACGGTGGCTACCAGCACTTCTCCGAACGTCGCTGACGCCCATCACACCGGCGGCAGCACCTTCCCCGGATTGAGAATCCCATCCGGATCCAGCGCACCCTTGATCGCGCGCATCGCCGCCAGCGTGGCCGGGGTGAACGCCTGTGCCATGAAATCGCGCTTGGCCAGGCCGATGCCGTGTTCGCCGGAGAGCGTGCCGCCCAGTGCCAGGGTCAGCGCGAACACGCGCGGCAGCGCCGCATGGGCGCGTGCGTTCTCGCCGGCGTCGTCCGGGTGGTAGAGGATGTTGACGTGCAGGTTGCCGTTGCCGGCATGGCCGAAGGTGACGATCGGCAGAGCGAACTCCGCCGACAGCGCCTGCACCCCGGCGACCAGCGCGGGAATGCGCGACACCGGGACCACCACGTCTTCGTTGATCTTGCCCGGTGCGATGCTGCGCAGCGCCGGTGACAGCGCCTTGCGCGCGGCCCACAGGGTTTCGCGCGCGCTGCCTTCCATCGCCACATCCAGTGCGATCAGACCATCGCCTTCGGCCGCCGCCGCCAGGGCCTGCAGCAGGTAGGGCAGCGTGTCGTGGTCGCCGTCGGCCTCCACCAGCAGCATCGCGCCGGCCTCGGGCACGTCAGCCCCATTGCGACGCAGCAGTTCGAGGCTGCGCGCATCCATGAATTCCAGGCGCGTGGGCACCACCGGCTGGGCCATCAGGCGCGACACCGCCTGCGCGGCGGCATCCGCATCGCGGTACAGCACGCGCAGCCCGGCCTGCGTCACCGGCAGCGGGGTCAGCTTCAGGGTCGCTTCCACGATCAGGGCCAGCGTGCCTTCGCTGCCGACCAGCAGATGGGTCAGGTCGTAGCCGGTGGCGTCCTTCGTGTACGGCCCGCCGCAGGTGATCAGTTCACCGGCACCGGTGACGGCAACCAGGCCGAGCACGTTGTCGCGGCTGGTGCCGTACTTCACCGCGCGCGGGCCACCGGCATTGCAGGCGAGGTTGCCGCCGATGCTGCAGATCTCCGCACTGGAAGGGTCCGGCGGCCAGAACAGGCCGTGCGGCATCAGCGCCTGCTGCAGGTCGCCGTTGAGCACGCCGGGTTCGACCACCGCGCAGCGGTCGCCGGGCTGGATGGCGAGGATGCGGTTCATCCGCGCGAACGAGAGCACGATGCTGCCTTCGATAGGCACGGCAGCGCCGGTGGTGCCGGTGCCTGCGCCACGCGCGACCAGGGCGATGCGATGTTCGCGGCAGGCGCGGACCAAGGCGACCACCTGCTCGCGATCGCGCGGGAAGGCGACACCGGCCGGCAGCGTGTGCCGCCACGAGTTGTCCTGGGCATGTGCGTTGCGTGCGCTGTCATCCGTTCGCCAGCCGTCGTCGCCGAGCAGGGCATGCAGGGTGGCAACGAACGCCGTGGGCAGGGCAGGGGTCATCATCAGGTCCGGGAATCAACAGGGGCACGTTGGATCGCGCGCCAGCCGATCACGGCCAGCGCCAGGGGCAGCCACACCCAACGCAGTTCGGAAAGGACGGTCGCCATCCCGCGCGCGCTGAAGAACTGCGGCGCGAAGGGCGAGACGCGGATCGGGCGCCAAGGGGCGAAGAAGCGTTCGCCGCTCCATGGCCACCACAGCGCGACGCCAAGCCCGCCGGAGGTGAATGCATCCAGCAATGGATGCGACAGTGCGCACAGGCCGACGAACGCAGCCGCCTGCACCGCCGTGGCGCGCAGGCGCCGGTGCAGCAGCGCGGCGAGCACGGCCATCAGCGCGGCGAATAGGATCGAATGGCTGGCGCCCCGATGGCCGAAGCTGTCGGCGTAAGGAATGTGCAACGCGAAGGCGAGCACGTCCGCATCCGGCAGCATGGCCGCGACCACGCCGGCGGTGAGCAACGGCGTGGAGATGCGGCCGCGATCCGCGGCGCACCACAGCGCCAGCGGAATGGCGGCGTGGGTAAAGATCGAGGGCATCAGCAGTCTTCCAGCCGGAACGCGTCCCGCAGCCAGTTCAGCTGCGGGGGCTCGCCACTGGCTTCAACTACGTCGAAGCGGCAGGGCTGCTCGGCCAGCCAGGGATGGGATTGCAGGAACAGCTGCGCGGCGATCACCAGCTTGCGTCGCTTGCGCAGATCCACCGAAGCCGCGCCACCGCCGAAGCGGGCACTGGCGCGGTAGCGGACTTCCACGAACACGACGACCTCGCCGTCGCGCATGATCAGGTCGATCTCACCGCGGCGATACCGCGCATTGGTGGTGACCGGGCGCAGCCCGGCCTCACGGAGATGGTGCTGCGCGGCGGCTTCCACCGCCGCACCGCGTACCGCGCGCCCGGTGGGCACGTGGCTCAGTTGCTGCTGGCGATCGGCATCGGCCGGCCGCCGCTGAAGGTCGACCATGCCGGCACCCGCAGTACGTTGCCGTTGCTGTCCAGGAACAGGGTGCCGGTGGCGCCGGCCAGGCCGCCTTCGGTGGCGACCTTGTCCAGGTAGGCGCTGATCTTCCACGCATCGAAACCGAACGCGAACAGGCGACCAGACGCGCCACGCGCCGAGGGCAGGATCTGCCCGGCGGTGGAGGCGGCCGGCAGGCCGGGCACGCCGCGCACGTTCCAGGCTTCGTTGGGGTAGACGATGCCGTCCAGCGCCATGTCTTCTTCCGGCTTGCCGGCACCGACGGTCAGCTGCGAGGTGCCGACGCGGCTCGCGCCACCGGCACCGGCCAGCGCCAGCTGCGGGGTCAGTGCACGCGCCTGCGGCGCCTTCACCGCCAGCAGCACGCCGTCGATGGCGCCTGCCGCGCGCACCTGCGCACCGATGTCGCCGACGGTGTCGCTCACGCCGATGGTGGCCACCACCTGCCCGCCACGCTGCGCGAAGCGCTCGCGGAACGCGGCCGCGGCACGGCGGCCGTTGTCGTCGTTGCTGTGGATCACCAGCACCTTGCTGCGCTCGCGGCCGCGCAGGTATTCGGCGGCGATGATGCCGTCGTCTTCCGGGGCCAGGGAGAAACCGGCGCTGCCGGCCGGCGGGGTGTCCTTGCCGCGGTTCAGGGCGAGCACCGGTACGGGCAGCTCGCGGCGGCCGAACACGGCATCCACTTCGTCGCGCCCCAGCGGGCCGACGATGAAATCGGCACCGGCGGTCACGGCCTTGTCGTAGGCGGCCAAGGCACCGGCGGCGGTACCGGCGGTGTCGATGAACTGGATGTCCGGGCGACGGCGGGTTTCGCCGTAGTAGCCGCTGAGCAGGCCATCGCGGACCGGCTGCGCGGCGGTGGCCAGGCGGCCGCTGAGCGGCAACAGCACCGCCATCTTCACCGGCGGGCGGTAGCCATCGCTCATCGCCGGCGGGCGCTTGCTGGTATCGAACTGCGAGGCGCCTTCGCGATCGAACGGACGCGGCAGCGGCAGGCCACGGGCGATCAGCGCACGGCCGGCGAAGTTGTACAGCGGTTCATTGGCCGGCAGCGCCGCCGCGCGCGCGCGCAGGGTGGCATCGTCCAGCGTGCCGAGCAGGCTGGCGATGGCCTGCTGGTTGTCGCTGCGCGCTTTGCCGGTCAGTGCGGCGTGCGCACGGGCGCGCTCGAGCGCGGCACCGAGGTTGTCGCCGGTGGCCTGCAGTGCGTTGGCGCGGGCCAGGTGCCAGCGGGTTTGCAGCGAGGGGGTGACCGCGTCGGCCGGTTCTTTCAGCGCGGCCAGCGCCTGCGCCGGCTGCTTGTCGGCCAGCGCGAGTTCGGCGGTGGTCAGCTGGTAGCGCTGGAGGCTGGCGCCGCTGAGCTGGCGCGCGGTGAGCTGGGCCAGCAAGGTGCGGGCGCGGGTGGCATCGCCGGCTTCGTGCCAGGCAAAGGCGGCATCGGCCAGGGCGGCGCTGCGGGCACTGCCGCGCAGGGTGTTGGCCAGCGCTTCCAGCTGGACCGCCGCATCGCGCGGCTTGCCCTGCTCGATCAGCGCCAGGGCCTGGCTCTGGGCCGGCGAATCCGGCGCACTGGTGAAGCTGGTCGTGGCGCAGCCGGCAAGCAGCATCAGCGACAACGAAAGGGCGGAGATCCGTACGACGGGCTTGTTCATGATCAGGTCCATTCGATGGGGGCAGCGGCCGTGGCCGGGGAACGGTACGATTCTACCCTTGACCACGGAAGAGCCGCTGATGAGTGCTGTCCCCACGCTGTATGTCGTTGCCACCCCGATCGGCAACCTCGCCGATCTGACCCCGCGCGCGCAGGACGTGCTGCGTTCGGTGGCCGCGATCTGCGCCGAGGACACCCGCCGCAGCGGCCAGCTGTTGGCCCACTTCGGCATCCAGCAGCCGCTGGTGGCCCTGCATGACCACAATGAAGAGGCGTTGTCGCAGCGGATCGTGGCGCGCCTGCTGGCGGGCGAGTCGCTGGCGCTGGTCAGTGATGCCGGCACCCCGCTGGTCAGCGACCCGGGCTACCGCCTGGTCCGCGCCGCGCGCGAAGCCGGGATCAAGGTCAGCCCGATTCCCGGCGCCTGTGCGGCGATCGCCGCGCTCAGCGTGGCCGGCCTGCCGAGCGACCGCTTCACGTTCGAAGGCTTTCTGCCGGCCAAGGCGTCCGGCCGCCGCGAGCGGCTGCATGCGCTGGCCGGTGAAACCCGCACGCTGGTGTTCTACGAATCCTCGCACCGGATCACCGAATCGCTGGCGGACATGGTCGCCGCGTTCGGGCCCGAGCGGCCCGCGGTGCTGGCGCGTGAGCTGACCAAGCTGTTCGAGACCGTGCTGGATGGCGATCTGGCCTCGCTGCTGCAGCAGGTCGAGGCGGACGACAACCAGCGCAAGGGCGAGTTCGTGGTGATGGTGCAGGGCGCGGCCGACGATGAGGAGGCTCAGCTGGTTCAGGGCCGGCGCCTGTACGCCAAGCTGAGCGAGCACCTGCCGCCCTCGACCGCAGCCAAGCTGGCGGCGGAAATCACCGGTGCCCCGCGCAAGGCGTTGTACGGCGGGTAACCGCGATCGTCCTTGTTTTGTGGGACAATGCGCGCGGCGGAGTCGGCCAGACAGTCGCGTCATCCCTTGCGGATGCCGAGGAAAGTCCGGGCTCCACAGGGCAAGGTGCCAGGTAACGCCTGGGCGGCGCGAGCCGACGGAAAGTGCAACAGAAAGATACCGCCTACGTTCCCTTCGGGGAGCCGGTAAGGGTGAAATGGTGCGGTAAGAGCGCACCGCGAGTCTGGTAACAGACCGGCACGGCAAACCCCACCTGGAGCAAGACCAAATAGGGACCTAATGGCGTGGCCCGCGTCGGGTCCGGGTAGGTTGCTTGAGCGCTGCGGTGACGCAGCGCCTAGAAGAATGACTGTCCACGACAAAACCCGGCTTATCGGCCGGCTCCGCCGCTTTTTTCGCGGACTCGCGAAAAAAGCCCCAAGGTTTGCAGCGCAAACCTTGGGCCCCGGGCTACCAGCCTCCAATTCCCCGCGCCTGACGGCGCGCCCCCTTTGACTAAAGGGGGCTGTTACTCGGCTTGATTGTCCTGGGCGTTGAGTACCTGTTGATCACGGCGCTGTCCCTACCGGCTTAGCCGTGCGTTGCCAGCGTCGTTTCACCCACACAGACACCTTCCGCATCGAACCGCCGCTCGGTGATGAAGCCGTGGCCGTTGGCGTCCAGCACGATGATCGTGCTGGCGCGGGTGCCGTACTCGGGGCTTCGGATGAAGGGGGACGACAGCCAGCGCTCGCGCTCCAGGCCGATGCCGGTATCCGGCAGGGTGCTGTCCTCAGCGCGGGTTTCATCACGCAGGGCCTTCCACAGCGGGGCCAGATCATCGTCGCCGTGGTCCACCCATGCGCGCAGTGCTGCGTTCAATGTCACGGTTTTCGGCCACGGCGCATCCAGCGGCCCGTTGGACATGCCATGGATGCCCGGCGCCAGCGACTGGCGGTGCAGGGGGTGGTTGCCCAGGAACTGGCAGCTGTCGCGATCGGCCAGTAACAGATTGAAGGGGGCGAATTCGACTGCCCGCCGCGCGAGCTCGTCCGCGAACAGTGCGGCCGGCGCGGCATCACGCAGATAGTCGGCCACCAGTGCGCCGCGGGAGGGGCCGGTCTGCCGGGCTTGCGGATCGCGGACGTTGGTCACCACCGCCATCCGCCCCGCCGGGCCGATCCCGGCCCAGGTCCCTCCCGAGCGCAGGTCGCGGCCGGCGGCCACTCCGTCATCCGGTGCGGGCCATCGGCGCAGGGCGGCGGTCGGCCGCGCGTGGAACTCATCGCGGTTACCGGCCATCACCAACGGCCAGCGGGGGAGGGTTTTCCAGGCAAGCGCGAGCAGACACATGCCTCACAGTGTGCCGGTTCTGCGCAGCGCCGGGGCGATGGCGACCCCGTCAGGGATGAATACGGGCGGATGTTTCACGCGGTCTCCACAGGCCTGAACTTCGGCGAAATCTCAAAAAATGAGACGAAACAGCAACTTGTGGATAAGCCTTGAACAAGTCTCTAAACATTGCTGCAAGCCCTTGATGTTCAAAGTGATTTCCCCTTCGCAAAGTTGTTGACAACCCAATCGGCACTGCTAAGGTGGGCATCAGAGGGGAAACCGGGTTTTTTGTGGTTTTTCGTGGTTCAATGTTTCACCGGGCGAAGGAAAGGTGAAAACGTCGTGTTTCAAGGCGAGACGGCCATCACTGTTGACGACAAAGGGCGCATGGCGGTTCCGACCGCGCATCGCGACCTTGTCGCGCGTGTGAGCAACAACCGTCTGGTCCTGACCTACAACCCGTTCGAGTCCGGCTGCCTCTGGTTGTACGCCGAACAGGAATGGGAACGCGTCCGTGATGACGTCATGTCCAAGCCCAACACACAGCGCGTCGTGCGCCTCCTGCAACAGAAGCTGGTCGGTTCGGCCGCGCATCTGGAGTTGGACGGCAACGGCCGCATCAGTATTCCCGCCAGCCACCGTGGTGCCGTTGGCATTGAAAAGAAGGCGGTGCTGCTCGGTATGGGCGACAAATTCGAATTGTGGAGCGAGCAGGCTCATCGCGCGTTGATCCAGCAGACGTTGTCTGACGAGGATCTCGGCGATGGGTTGCTCGACCTGAAGTTGTGAGCCGGGGTGCCCGGATGCGCGGAGCAGCGCAGACCGGTCACCTTCCGGTGTCGCAGCCGCCGGCAGGCCACCTGCCGGTCCTGTACACGCAGGTCCTGGACGGCCTGAAGGTGATCGAAAACGGAGTGTATCTCGATGGCACGTTTGGTCGTGGCGGTCACGCCCGCGGCGTGCTCGAGCAACTCGGTCCTGGAGGCCGGCTGCTGGTCATGGACAAGGATCCGGAGGCGATTGCGGTAGCCGAGCGTGATTTCGCGCCGGACCCGCGCGTCTCGATCTTCCGTGGCAGCTTTGCTGATCTGCTGCACTGGGAGGCCACCGCGCAGGGCCTGGATGGCGTGCTGTTCGACCTGGGCGTGTCCTCGCCCCAGCTGGATGTTGCCGAGCGCGGTTTCAGCTTCGGCAAGGACGGCCCGCTGGACATGCGCATGGATCCGGACAGCGGTGAAAGCGCGGCGCAGTGGCTCAACCGTGTTGAAGAGCGCGAGCTGATGGACGTGCTGTGGACCTACGGCGAAGAGCGCCAGGGTCGCCGCATCGCCAAGGCCATCGTCGCCCGCCGCGACAAGCAACCCTTCACCCGCACCGCCGAGCTGGCGGAGTTGATCGCCTCGGTGATGCCGCGTGGCAAGGACAAGATCCACCCGGCCACGCGCAGCTTCCAGGCGATCCGCATCCATATCAACCGCGAACTGGCCGACCTTGAGGCCGGCCTGGACGCGGCACTGGCACGCCTCAAGCCCGGTGGCCGGCTGGCGGTGATCAGCTTCCATTCGCTGGAAGACCGCATCGTCAAGCAGTTCATGAACCGCTACGCCAAGGCACCGCCGAGCAACCGCCGGTTGCCCGAGCTGGCCGCCTTCGTGCCGACGCTGGACCTGCACGGTGGCGCCATCAAGGCCGAAGACGACGAGCTGGCGGTCAATCCGCGCTCACGCAGCGCCGTGCTGCGTGTCGCCGAAAAGCGCGAGGTGGCTGGATGAGCCGCCTGCTGTTGATCGTGCTGCTGGCCTGCACCGTCGCGTCTGCGATCGGTGTGGTGTTCATGCGCCATCGCCACCGCCAGACCTTCGTGGAGCTGTCCCGGGTTGAGCGTGCGCGCGATGAGATCAACATCGAGTTCGGTCGCCTGCAGCTTGAGCAGGCCACCCTGGCCGAGGCCACCCGGGTCGACCGCGTCGCCCGCGAGCGCCTGGGCATGAAGTTCCCCGAAGCGACCGATGTCGTGGTGATCCGGCCATGAACAAGTCCGGCCGCAACCGTGCGCGCAACAGCTTCAACCTCCGCCAGCGCCTGAAGTGGGTGGGGCTGGCGCTCGGCCTGTGCTCGGTCTCGCTGGTCGGCCGTGCCGCCTACGTGCAGATCATCAACAGCGAGTTCTACCAGCGCCAGGGCGAAGCCCGTTACCTGCGCGAGCTGCCGATCAACACCTCGCGCGGCATGATCACCGACCGCAATGGCGAGCCGGTCGCGGTGTCCACCCCGGTCGCCTCGATCTGGGTCAACCCGCAGGAACTGCTGCGTTCGCCGGACCGTATCCCCGAGCTGGCGACCGCGCTGGGCATGCCGCTGGATGAGCTGACCTCCAAGCTCTCGCAGAAGGCGGATAAAGAATTCATGTACCTGCGCCGCCGGATCAATCCGGACGACGCGGAAAAAGTGGTCGCGATGAAGATCCCGGGCGTGGCCTCGCAGCGCGAGTTCCGTCGTTTCTACCCGCAGGGTGAGGCGATGGCGCACGTGCTCGGCTTCACCAACATCGACGACCGCGGCCAGGAAGGGCTGGAGCTGGCCTTCGACGAATGGCTGCGCGGCAAGGCCGGCGCCAAGCGCGTGATCCGCAACCGCAAGGGCGATACGGTGGAGAGCGATCTGCTGCGGGCCGCCGAGCCGGGCAAGGACCTCACTCTCAGCATCGACCGCCGCATCCAGTTCCTGGCCTTCAAGGAGCTGCGCAACGCGCTGATCGAGAACAAGGCCGCGGGCGGCTCGATGGTGATCATGGATGTGGCCACCGGCGAGATCCTGGCCATGGTCAACCTGCCGACCTACAACCCCAATGCCGTCGGTGGCGCTGCGCCGGACACCCGCCGCAACCGCGCGGTGACCGATCTGGTCGAGCCGGGTTCGACCATGAAGCCGCTGACCATCGCCTCGGCGTTGCAGTCCGGCGTGGTCACCAAAGACACCACGGTGGACACCAACCCGGGCTACATGGCGCTGGGCCGCTACACGATCAAGGACGTGCCGCGGAACAATGGCGTGCTCAACGTCACCGGCGTGATCACCCGCAGCTCGAACATCGGG
This sequence comes from Stenotrophomonas sp. IS26, assembly GCF_054188265.1. Classification (NCBI taxonomy): domain Bacteria; kingdom Pseudomonadati; phylum Pseudomonadota; class Gammaproteobacteria; order Lysobacterales; family Lysobacteraceae; genus Stenotrophomonas; species Stenotrophomonas sp. IS26. The sequence goes on along the minus strand of NZ_JBSZJV010000015.1, from coordinate 8,947 downwards.
GCGGCCAAGATCGCCGCCAAGATGCCGGACCAGGTCTTCTACGACCACATTCACAGCTTCGGTTATGGCGTTGCCCCGCACAGCGGCTTCCCGGGCGAATCGGCCGGCGTGCTGCCGCGCCCGGCGCGCTGGAGTGGTCCCTCCAAGACCACCATGTCCTACGGCTACGGCCTGAATGTCAGCCCGCTGCAGATCGCGACCGCCTACTCGGCGCTGGGCAACGGCGGCAAGCTGATCGCGCCGACCTTCGTCAAGGGCCAGCGCAACGAAGGCAAGCAGATCATCGACGAGAAGATCGCCAAGGAAGTCGTGGCGATGATGGAAACCGTGGTCACCCAGGGCGGCGCCAAGCAGGCGGCGGTGCTGGGTTACCACGTGGCCGGCAAGACCGGCACCGCCCGCAAGGCCGGCCCCGGCGGTTACGAGCGTGGCCATTACAACGCGCTGTTCGCCGGCGTGGTGCCCGCCACCAACCCGCGCTTCGCCACGGTGATCGTCATCAACGACCCGCAGGGCGGCAAGTATTACGGCGGCCTGGTCTCCGCGCCGGTGTTCCACAACGTGATGGAGGGCGCGCTGCGCCTGATGGACGTGCCGCCGGACGACATCGAGTCGTGGCTGGCCGCCCAGCAGTCCGGAAAGATGGGCCACTCGGCCTCGGTGCTGCCGATGCCGCCGCCGGAAACGGTGATCGCGCCCGATGCCGCCGCAGAATTCGATGCCGCGCTGCCCAGCGCGCACGCCACAGTGCCGCCCGCGCAGGGAGGCACGCAATGAGCCAGATGATGTTGCTGTCGCAGTTGCTTCCCGATGTGGTGCTGAGCCACGACCCGACCATCACCGGCCTGGTGCTGGACAGCCGTGCGGTGCGCCCGGGCAATGCCTTCGTGGCGATCGCCGGCTTCGGCGCGCACGGGCTGGGCTTCGTCGATCAGGCCCGCGCCAACGGCGCCGGGGCGATCCTGTTCGAGCCGCCGGCCCCGGCCGAGCTGCCGGCCCCGGCCGATGCGATTGCCGTGCCGGGCCTGCGCCACCGCATGGGCGCGATGGCCGATCAGTTCCACGGCCACCCCTCGCACGCGATGACGATGGTCGGGGTGACCGGCACCAACGGTAAAACCTCCACCGTGCAGTTGCTGGCCCAGGCCTGGCACCTGCTCGGCACCCGCAGCGGCAGTATCGGCACGTTGGGCGTCGGCCTTTATGGCGACGTGGTGCCGACCGGCTTCACCACGCCGCTGGTGCTGCAGATGCATGAGGTGCTGGCGCAGCTGCGTGACGGGGGTGCCCAGGCCGTGGCGATGGAAGTCAGCTCGCACGCGCTCGATCAGGGCCGCGTGGATGCCGTGCATTACGACGTTGCGGTGTTCACCAATCTCACCCGCGACCATCTCGACTATCACGGCGACATGGCGCAGTACGGTGCGGCCAAGGCCAAGCTGTTCCACCGCGACGGGCTCACGGCCGCCGTGGTCAACCTCGATGACAGCTTCGGCAGCGAACTGCTGCGCACCGTCGGGGAGACCGTGCGTCCGATCGGCGTGAGCTCGCGCGGTGCCGCACAGGCCACCGTACGCGCTGATTCACTCACCCTGGATGGCCGCGGCATCGCCTTCGATCTGGTCGTGGACGGTCAGCGCCACCCGGTGCAGTCGCCGCTGCTCGGCCGGTTCAATGTAGACAACCTGCTGGCCGTGGCCGGTGCGCTGTATGCGCTGGATCACGCCCCAGCCGCGATCGCCGCGCTGCTCTCGCAGCTGCAGCCGATCGCCGGCCGCATGAACCGCCTGGGCGGCGAGGGTGGCCTGCCCACCGTCGTGGTCGATTACGCGCACACCCCGGATGCGCTGGAACAGGCACTGGCCAGCGTGCAGGGCCATCTGGCCGGGCGCCTGATCTGCGTGTTCGGCTGCGGCGGCGAGCGCGATACCGGCAAGCGCCCGCAGATGGCCGCCATCGCCGAGCAACACGCCGACGTGGTGATCGTCACCGACGACAATCCGCGCGGCGAAGACGGCGACGTGATCGTGGCCGACATCCTCAAGGGATTTGATGCACCCGCTGCCGTCACCGTGCAGCGCGACCGCGCCGCCGCGATCGCCACCGCGATCGGCCAGGCCGGTGCGGGCGATATCGTGCTGATCGCCGGCAAGGGTCACGAGCCCTATCAGGAGATCCACGGGGTCAAGCACGCCTTCGATGACACCGAGGTGGCCGGCCGTGTGCTGGCCGCGCGCGTAGACAACGCGGGCACGCCGCGCATGGAGGCACCATGAAGCGCACCCCCCTGTCGCTGATCGCTCACTGGGCCGGTGGCGAGATCCATGGCGAAGATACCGCTATCGATGCCATCAGCAATGACACCCGTACGCTCGCGCCGGGCAGCCTGTATGTGGCGCTGCGTGGCGAGCGTTTCGATGGCCATGACTTCGCGGCCGACGCGCTGGCGCGCGGTGCCTCGGCGATGCTGGTCGAGCGCCTGCTCGATGTCGCCCTGCCGCAGATCGTGGTCGCCGACAGCGAGCATGCCCTGGGCCGCATCGCCGCCGGCATGCAGCGCGACCGCGACACCGCGGTCTTCGCGATCACCGGCAGCAACGGCAAGACCAGCGTCAAGAGCCTGCTGCTGGCGATCCTGGAGCAGGTGGCACGTGACGACCGCAAGGTGGTCTACGCCAACCCGGGCAACCGCAACAACGAGATCGGCCTGCCGCTGGCAGTGCTCGATGCCCCGGAAGATGCCGACTACGCCGTCTACGAGATGGGCGCCGGCAAGCCGGGCGACATCGCCTACCTCACCGAGATCGCGCGCCCGCACTACGCGCTGGTGAACAACATCGCCCCGGCGCATCTGGAACGCATGGGCAGCCTGCAGGGCGTGGCCACCACCAAGGGCGCGATCTACGCGGCGCTGCCTTCCGATGGCGTGGCCGTGATCAATGCCGATGACGCCTTCGGGATCTGGTTCGAGCAGCACATCGTCGGCCAGCCGCCACGCTGCCGCGTGCTGCGTTACGGCCTGGAGCACACCGCCGATGTCACCGCGCGTGCGATCCGCCCGGCCGCGCAGGGCAGCCAGTTCGTGCTGTGCACGCCCGCGGGCGATGCCGAGATCACGCTGGGCCTGCCGGGCCGGCACAACATCAGCAACGCGCTGGCCGCTGCCTCGCTGGCGCTGGCCGCGGGCATTGCGGTGGCGCAGATCGCCGCCGGCCTGGCCCGCGCCGAGCCGGTGCCCGGCCGCCAGATCGCGCACCAGCTGCCCAGCGGCGCGGTGCTGATCGATGACAGCTACAACGCCAACCCCGGTTCGCTGGCCGCCGCCATCGATGCCCTGGCTGCCTCGAAGGACGAGGGCTGGCTGGTACTGGGCGACATGCGCGAACTCGGCCCGGACGGCGAGGCGCTGCATGCCCAGGCAGGTCGCCGCGCCCGCGATGCCGGCCTGAAGCGGCTGTATACGCTCGGCCCGCTGAGCGCCGCCGCCTCGACCGCCTTCGGTGAAGGCGGCCAGCAGTTCCAGAGCCATCAGGCCCTGGCCACCGCGCTCGCCGCCGAACTGCATGCCGGCGTGCGCTGCCTGGTCAAGGGCTCGCGTGGCAGCGCCATGGACACGATCGTCAAAGCGCTGCTCGCGCAAGGAGAGGAAACCCCCAATGTTGCTTGAACTGGCCCGATGGCTGCAGCAGTTGGAGAGCCTGTTCGGGCTGTTCGGCTACCTGACCCTGCGCGGCATCCTCGCGGCGCTGACCGCCCTGTTCCTGTCGCTGTGGCTCGGCCCGGCGATGATCCGCAAGCTGGCCCAGTTCAAGGGCGGCCAGCCGATCCGTACGGATGGTCCGCAGACCCATTTCGCCAAGGCCGGCACGCCGACCATGGGCGGCTCGCTGATCCTGCTGACGATCACGCTGTCGGTGCTGCTGTGGGCTGACCTGCGCAACCGTTACGTCTGGCTGGTGCTGGCCGTGATGCTGTGCTTCGGCGCGATCGGCTGGTACGACGACTGGATCAAGATCGTCCGCCGCGACCCGAACGGCCTGAAGTCGCGCTGGAAGTACCTGCTGCAGTCGATCTTCGGTCTGGCGGCCGGTCTGTTCCTGTTCTACACCGCCGATGTCCCGGCGGCGATGACGTTCTACATCCCGATGTTCAAATCGATCGCGCTGCCGCTGGCCGGCATCAGCTTCGTGGCCATCGCGTATTTCTGGATCGTCGGCTTCTCCAACGCGGTCAACCTGACCGACGGCCTGGACGGGCTGGCGATCATGCCGACCGTGCTGGTCGCCTGCGCGCTGGGCGTGTTCGCCTATGCCTCGGGCAACGTGGTGTTCTCCAGCTACCTGCAGATCCCGCAGATCCCGGGCGCCGGTGAGCTGGTCATCATCTGCGCGGCGATCGCCGGCGCAGGCCTGGGCTTCCTCTGGTTCAACACCTATCCGGCCATGGTCTTCATGGGCGATATCGGCGCGCTGGCGCTGGGTGCGGTGCTGGGCACGATCGCGGTGATCACCCGCCAGGAACTGGTGCTGGTGGTGATGGGCGGCGTGTTCGTGATCGAGACGCTGTCGGTGATGATCCAGGTCGCTTCGTTCAAGCTGACCGGCAAGCGCGTGTTCCGCATGGCGCCGATCCACCACCACTTCGAACTGAAGGGCTGGCCGGAGCCGCGTGTGATCGTGCGCTTCTGGATCATCTCCGTCGTGCTGGTCCTGATCGGCCTGGCCACGTTGAAGGTCCGCTGATGAACGACCTGTCGCGCCAAGCCACCCGCCTGGAAGCCATCGGAGGCCACTTCGACAAGTGGCTGCTGGGTGCGATCATCGCGCTCACCGGGCTGGGCGTGGTGATGGTCGCGTCGAGCTCGATCGCGTTGATGAGCAGCCCGTTCTATTACCTCAACCGCCACCTGATTTTCCTGGCGGTAGGTATCGGCCTGGCGATCATCGCCATGCGCACCGAGCTCAAGAGCATCGAGCAGTACAACCAGATCCTGCTGCTGGGCTGCTTCGCGCTGCTGGTGGTGGTGTTCATCCCGGGCCTGGGCAGCAGCGTCAACGGTGCCCGCCGCTGGATCAACCTGGGCATCTCCAAGTTCCAGACCGTCGAAGCGGTGAAGGTGCTCTACATCGTGTGGCTGTCCAGCTATCTGGTCCGCTTCCGCGATGAGGTCAACGCGACCTGGCCGGCAATGCTCAAGCCGCTCGGCGTGGCCGGCGCGCTGGTGGTGCTGCTGCTGCTGCAGCCGGACTTCGGCTCGTCCACGCTGCTGCTGGCGATCACCGCCGGCATGCTGGTGCTGGGCGGGGTCAACATGCCGCGCATGTCCATGCCGGTGATCATCGGCATGGTCGGCATGAGCGCGCTGGCGATCATCGAGCCGTACCGCATGCGCCGCATCACCTCCTTCCTGGATCCGTGGGCCGATCAGCAGGGCGACGGCTACCAGCTCTCCAATGCGCTGATGGCCGTGGGCCGTGGCGAGTGGACCGGCGTGGGCCTGGGCAACTCGGTGCAGAAGCTCTATTACCTGCCCGAAGCGCATACCGACTTCATCTTTTCGGTCACCGCCGAGGAGCTGGGCTTCCTCGGCACCTGCCTGATCATCTCGCTGTATGCGCTGCTGGTCGGCCGCACCTTCTGGCTGGGCATGCGCTGCGTGGAAATGAAGCGCCACTTCTCCGGCTACATCGCTTTTGGCATCGGCCTGTGGATCAGCATGCAGAGCTTCGTTTCGATCGGGGTCAACCTCGGCATCCTGCCGACCAAGGGCCTGACCCTGCCGCTGATCTCCTCCGGCGGCTCCAGCGTGCTGATGACCTGCGTGGCGATGGGCCTGCTGCTGCGCGTTTCCTATGAACTGGACCGCGCCGAGCGCCGCCAGGCCGTGCGCATGGGCGCCGACCAGGATGGCCCGTTGCCCGGCGATGTTCCCAAGGCCGACAGCGCCAGCGCGGTCGCCGCGGCGATGCAGGACAGCGGCAACCGCGACACCGCACCGCGTGACAGCGCCACCCGTGGCACCAGCCGCATGCAGCAGCGCATCGAACCGACGCTGGGGAGAATGGGATGAGCACGCCTCGCCTCGATCCGTCCCAGCGCCCGGTCATGATCATGGCCGGCGGTACCGGTGGGCACATCTTCCCCGGCCTGGCCGTGGCCAAGGTGCTGCGCGAACGTGGCGTGCCGGTCACCTGGCTCGGTGCCGATGGCGCGATGGAAACGCGCCTGGTGCCGCAGCACGATATCCACATTGATACGCTGGCCATCGCCGGCCTGCGTGGCAAGGGCAAGCTGGCCCTGATCGGCGCACCGCTGCGGCTGCTGCGTGCGATCCGTGCGGCCGGCTTCCTGATCCGCGATCGCCAGCCGCGGGCGGTGATCGCCTTCGGCGGCTTCGCCTCCGGCCCCGGCGGTATCGCCGCGCGCCTGCATGGCCTGCCGCTGCTGGTGCACGAACAGAACCGCGCACCGGGCCTCACCAACCGCGTGCTGTCGCGCTTCGCCCGTCGCGTGCTGGCCGGTTTTCCGGGCAGCTTCGCCAAACGCGAGGAAGCGGTCGGTAACCCGGTGCGTGCCGAGATCGCTGCGATCACGCCGCCGGAGCTGCGCCTGGCCAACCGTCAGGGGCCGCTGCGTCTGCTGGTGCTTGGCGGCAGCCAGGGCGCACGCGCGCTCAACAACGCAGTGCCCAAGGCACTGGCCGCACTGGGCGCTGGCATGCCGGTGCAGGTGCGCCACCAGAGCGGCGAGAAGCTGCATGCCGAAGCGCTGCAGGCGTATGTCGATGCCGGTGTGCAGGCCAGCGTGGAACCGTTCATTGCCGATATGGCCGAGGCGTTCGCCTGGGCCGATCTGGTGGTGTGCCGCTCCGGCGCCTCCACCCTGGCCGAGCTGTGCGCCGTCGGTGTGGGCAGCGTGCTGGTGCCGTTCGCTGCGGCCGTCGACGATCACCAGACCCGCAACGCGGAGTATCTGGTCGAGCGCGGCGCCGCGGTGTTGCTGAAGCAGGATGAAACGCTGGCGACGCAGCTGGAAGGCGTGTTGCGCGATTTGTCCGAACATTCCGCCCGACGCATGCAGATGGCCAACGCCGCGCGTGCCCTGGCCAAGGTCGATGCCGCTGAGCGCATTGCCGACATCATTCTCGAGGAATCCAAATGAACACCGCTACGCGCGCCAGCCTGGCGCGAGGCCGCGCATGATCCGCCGCCTCCACGACACCAACGACCTGGTACGCGCGTTCCCGCGCGTGCACTTCGTCGGCATCGGCGGCACCGGCATGAGCGGCATCGCCGAAGTGATGCTGACGCTGGGCTATGAAGTGTCCGGTTCGGACAATGCCGACAACGCCGCGACCCGCCGCCTGGCCGGCCTGGGTGCGCGCGTGATGCGCGGCCACTCGGCGGCCAACGTGCTTGGTACCGACTGCGTGGTCGTCTCCAGCGCGATCCGCGATGACAACCCGGAACTGATGGAAGCGCGCAGCCAGCGCATTCCGATCATGCCGCGCGCGGCGATGCTGGCCGAACTGATGCGCTTCCGCCGCGGCATCGCGGTGGCCGGCACGCACGGCAAGACCACCACCACCAGCCTCACCGCCGCGGTGCTGAGCGAAGGCGGGCTGGACCCGACCTTCGTGATCGGCGGCCAGCTGCTCGCCGCCGGTGCCAACGCCAAGCTTGGCGGTGGCCAGTGGCTGGTGGCCGAAGCCGACGAAAGCGATGGCAGCTTCCTGCGCCTGAACCCGCTGGTCTCGGTGATCACCAACATCGATTCGGACCACCTGGAAAACTACGGCAACGATTTTGCCCGCGTCCAGGCCGCGTTCGCCGAGTTCCTGCAGCGCCTGCCGTTCTACGGGCTGGCGGTGCTGTGCATCGACGATCCGGAAGTGGCCGCATTGGCCGCGCAGACGCCACGCCATGTCATGAGCTATGGCATGAGCAGCAACGCTGACGTGCGTGCCGAGGATGTGGTCCAGGACGGGCCGCGCATGCATTTCACCCTGCGCCTGCCGGAAGGCAGCAGCCACCCGGTGACGCTGGCCCTGCCGGGCGAGCACAACGTGCTCAACGCGCTGGCCGCCGCCGCCGTGGGCTGGCAGCTGGGCGTGGCGCCGGAGGCGATCGCGCGTGCGCTGGAGAGCTTTGCCGGCATCGGCCGCCGCTTCAATGACCTGGGCATCGTCACCACGCACACCGGTGCCAAGGTCCGCGTGATCGACGATTACGGCCACCACCCGCGTGAGCTGGCCGCCGTGTTCGCTGCTGCCCGGGGTGGCTGGCCGAGCCAGCGCCTGGTCGTGGCGTTCCAGCCACACCGTTACAGCCGCACCCGCGATCAGTTCGATGCCTTTGCCGCGGTGCTGTCCGAAGTGGATGCGCTGGTGCTGAGCGAGGTGTACCCGGCCGGCGAAGCGCCGATCCCGGGCGCCGATTCGCGTTCGCTGGCCCGCGCCATCCGTGCGCGCGGCCGCAGCGAGCCGGTCGTGGTCGGCAACGCCGCCGAACTGGCCCACGTGCTGCCCGACGTGCTGCAGGACGGTGACCTGCTGCTGATGATGGGGGCCGGTGACATCGGCTACATCGCCCAGCAGATCGCCGGCGAAGGTTTCCAGGAGACCCCGGCGGCATGAACGCGCTGACCTTCCCGCCGCTGCGCCTCACCGACCCGGCCATGTTCGGCCGCGTCGCCGTGCTGCTGGGGGGTACCTCCAGCGAGCGCAACGTCTCGCTGGATTCCGGCCGCAACGTGATCGAAGCGCTGCGCGCGCGCGGCGTCGATGCGATCGCGGTCGACGGCATCCCGGCCCTGGCGCTCGCGCTGGTCGAGAAGCGCTTCGACCGCGTCTTCAACATTCTCCACGGCCATAACGGCGGTGGCGAAGATGGCATCGTGCAGGGCCTGATGGAAGCCTTCGGCGTGCCCTACACCGGCTCGGACGTGC
>NZ_JBSZJV010000014.1:0-117062 GCF_054188265.1 Stenotrophomonas sp. IS26 | reverse complement strand
CAAACTGGCCGCACGCCCGTTAGCCAACGGCGGCGTGCGGCTCCCCGATGTTGGCAGCGAGACCTATCCCATGAACACCCATACCCAGACCCTTACCCTCCGGCGCAACCTCGGCATCATTGCCCACATCGACGCCGGCAAGACCACGCTCACCGAGCGACTGCTGTGGAAAACCGGCGAGATCCATCGCGTCGGTGAGGTGCACGACGGCGCGGCGACCACCGATTTCTCGGCGATCGAGCGCGAGCGTGGCATCACCATCGGCGCGGCCGCCGTGCAGGCCCATTGGGCCCCGCGCGACCAGCCCATCCATCACCTGACCCTGATCGACACCCCCGGCCACATCGATTTCGCGATCGAAGTGGAGCGCTCCCTGCGCGTGCTGGATGGTGCGGTCGCCGTGTTCTCCGCGGTGGACGGCGTGCAGCCCCAGTCCGAATCGGTCTGGCGCCAGGCGCGTCGCCACGGGGTGCCGCTGATTGCCTTCGCCAACAAGATGGACCGCACCGGGGCGTCCTTCGAACGCGTGCTGACCCAACTGCGCGAGAAACTGCGTGCGACGCCGTGGGCGCTGGGCGTGCCGATCGGGACCGAAAGCCAGTTCAATGGCTGGGTGGACCTGGTCGACCGCAGCACCGTGCATTGGGATGACAAGGGCACCGCCCTGCGTCATGCCTGGACGACCGATGAGGCTGCCCAGTGGGTGCCGCAGCGCGAGGCGCTGATCGAGGCCGTGGCCGATGCCGACGACGTGCTGGCACAGGCGTGGCTGGAAGGCACGGTGATCGACAACGCACAGCTGCGCGCGGCGATCCGTCGCGGCACCCTGGCCGGTGCGGGCGTCCCGGTGCTGGCCGGCGCCGCGTTCAAGAGCAAGGGGGTGGAGACGCTGCTGGATGCGGTGGTCGACTATCTGCCCTCGCCACTGGATCGGCCGGCAGTGGTCGCCACCGAGAACGGCAGCGAGGTGCTGCTGCCACCGGATCCGGAGGGCCCGCTTGCGGCGCTGCTGTTCAAGATCACGCACCAGAACCACGGTGCGCTGAGCTTCGTGCGGGTGTACTCGGGCACGCTGAAGGTGGGCGATCCACTGGCCAGTTCGCAGCATCCGCAAGGGCGACGCGTCAGCCGCCTGGTGCGGGTGCAGGCCGACCAGACCCACGACATCAAGCAGGCCGTGGCCGGTGACATCGTCGCGGTGCTGGGCTGGAAGGATGCGGTCAGCGGTGAAACGCTGAGTGCACCCTCGCGCCCGCTGCTGCTCGATACGATCCAGGCGCAGCATGCGGTGCTGGCATGGAGGTTGACGGCGGAGAAGGCCTCGGACCTGATCCGCATCAGCCAAGGATTGGCCAGCCTGGCGCAGGAGGATCCGTCGTTCCGTGTCGAGACCGATGCGGACAGCGGTGAAACCCTGATCTGGGGCATGGGCGAGCTGCATCTGGAGGTGATGGTCGAGCGCCTGCGCACGGAGTGGGGCGTCACCATCCGCACCGGCGAGCCGCGCGTGGCCTATCAGGAAACGCCGAAGCGTGCGGTGCAGCGGGTGGAAGGCAAGGTCGCCAAGCAGACCGGCGGCCAAGGCCAGTTCGCCCAGGTGCTGATCGATGTGATGCCGCGCGAGGATGGCGAGGTGACCTTCGTCGACCGCACCGTCGGCGGTGCGATCCCGCGCGGGTTCGTCAACGCGGTGGAGAAGGGCGTTCGCGCTGCACTCGGTGAAGGCCCGCTGGGCTATCCGGTGGTGGGTATCGAGGTGACGCTGGTCGACGGGCAGACCCACGTCAAGGACTCCTCGGACATGGCCTTCCATCGCGCCGGCAGCGAGGCGGTGAAAGCGGCGCTGGCCCAAGCGGGCACGCAGCTGCTGGAGCCGGTGATGGAGATCGCCATCCACGCGCCGTCGGGCAATGTCGGCGATGTGGTGGGTGACCTCAACCGTCGCAGCGGACGGGTGGCCTCGATCGAGGACCAGGATGGGCAGGCGGAAGTGCTCGGCTATGCGCCGCTGGCGCGACTGGGTGGCTATACCACCTCGCTGCGTTCGCTGACCCAGGGGCGCGCGTCCAGCGACATGCGCTTGAATGGGTATGAGGCGGCGCAGACGGCCTGACCGTCGATGTGGAACGAGAAGAGGGCCGGGCAACCGGTCCTCTTTCTCCGTGTCAGCGTTGGTAGTCCGCACAGCGCCGGATGCCCGCCCGCAGCTAGAATGTCTGCCGCAATGTCGCACGCAGCCAACGGCCGCAGCGACCGGATTTCTCCTTGGAGTACGGCCATGAGCAACACGCATTTTTATCCGATCGGCACCCCCGGCCAGCCGTGGGGCGATGCCGAACGGGCCCAGTGGCGCGCCAATCAGCAGCGCCAGCGCAGCTACCACGACGATGTGGTGGCCGCGCTCGAGCGCCTGGGCGAGCGTTTCGATGTGGTGCAGTACGGCCAGCTGGACTACGCGCCGGATCATTACCCGCTGTTTGCGGTGGTCAGCCATGCGTGGGATCCGGCACTGCCGACCGCGCTGGTGACCGGCGGCGTGCATGGCTATGAAACCAGCGGCGTGCATGGCGCGCTGCAGTTCCTGGATCAGCGTGCCGAGGCGTATGCGGGCCGTATCAATCTGATCGTCGCGCCCTGCGTCAGCCCGTGGGGCTATGAGCGCATCCAGCGCTGGAATCCCGATACGATCGATCCCAACCGCAGCTTCCGCGGTGAGGGCCAGATCGAAGAAGCGGCCTCGTTGATGCGCTGGATGGCCGCGCGTGGCGATGATCTGCTGGTGCACCTGGACCTGCATGAAACGACCGACAGCGATCTGCATGAGTTCGATCCGGCGCGCTGCGCCCGCGATGGCATCGCCCTGGTGCCGGACATCATTCCCGATGGCTTCTACGTGATCGGCAACAGCGAAGATCCGCAGCCGGCGTTCCAGCAGGCGTTGATCGCCGCGGTGGAGAAGATCACGCACATCGCCCCCGCCGACGCCAATGGCGAGCTGATCGGCATGCCGCTGCAGTCACCGGGCGTGGTCTGGGGCGAATCGCGTTCGATCGGCGCCTGCGCCGGGTTCACCGACGCGCTGTACGCCACCACCACCGAGGTGTACCCGGACAGCCCGCGGACCTCGCCGCAGGAATGCAACGATGCACAGGTCGCGGCGGTATGCGCTGGCCTGGACTTCGCCCTGGCCCATCCGCGCGCCTGATCGCCCCCCGTTCCCGCCCCCCGCCGGCGCGCTGGTGCCAAGGCGCCCGTGCGCTATCATCGGCCATCAGGGACGGGGGCGTCTGGCCGGAGAGGCTGGCGTCTTGGGAGCGGGGATGATGAGTGGCGATGTCACGCAGTGGCTGCACCGGTGGCGGCGCGGGGATCCGCAGGCGCAGGCGCATCTGTTTGATCTGATCTATCCCGCGCTGCGCGAGATGGCAGCAGCCCGTATCGGCCAGCGCCATGCCGACGTGACCCTGCGGCCGACCGCGTTGATGCATGAAGCGCTGTTGCGGGTGATGGGCTCGGACGTGGAGTTCGTGGATCGCGCGCACTTCCTCGCGCTGGCGGCCTTGAAGATGCGCGCGGTGCTGGTGGATTTTGCGCGCAGTGGCGCGGCAGCCAAGCGCGGGGCCGGGGCGTGGAACCTGACCTTGTCGCATGCTGATCAGGACGTGCCCTATGCGCCGACCTGCGACTACGAGGTCCTGGCGCTGCACCAGGCGTTGATCCAGCTCGCCGGGCACGATGAGCGCGCCGCACGTGCGGTGGAATACATGTATTTCGGCGGGATGGACCGCCAGGAAATCGCGGTCGTGCTGGAGGTGTCGGTGCCGACGGTCGACCGCGATCTGCGCTTTGCGAAGGCTTGGCTCAATCAGCGCCTGGCCTAATCGGGGGCGTTATCGTGACAGGGGGATGGGGCAATGACGGATGACCGCTGGCAGCAGCTGCGCACGATGTTCGATGCGGCGTGCGAACTGCCGCCGACCGCGTGGCGCACCGAGCTGGGGCGGATGACCAACGATCCGGCCCTGCTGGATGAGGTGATCGAGCTGCTGGAAGCGCAGACCATGGCGCTGGACAGCGCGCAGCGCCCCCTGCGCGAGTTGATTGTCCAGCTTGCCGAGCCGGATGTGCAGGTAAGTGAACGGATCGGTCCTTGGCGGCTCACCCGGCGCGTGGCCAGTGGCGGCATGGGAGCGGTGTTCCTCGCCGAGCGCGCTGACGAGACCTACCAGCAACGGGTGGCGATCAAGTTGCTTCGCGGCTTGGCGACGACCGAGATCAGCCAGCGCCTGGCCGCCGAGCGGCAGATGCTGGCCGGGCTGGAGCACCCCAACATCGCCCGGTTGTACGACGGTGGCAGCACCCCTTCCGGCCAACCCTATCTGGTGATGGAGTACGTGGACGGCGAGCCACTGGACCGCGCCTGCTGTGACCGTCCGCTCGATCTTTCCCAGCGCCTGCAGCTGTTCGTTCGGATCTGCCGTACGGTGCAGGCCGCGCACGCACGCCTGGTCGTGCACTGCGATCTCAAGCCCAGCAATATCCTGGTGCGCGCGGACAACGAGCCGGTGCTGCTGGATTTCGGCATCGCACGCTGGCTGGACAGCGCAGCCGAGTCCCGCGCCGACCGTTTCTACACGCCGGTCTACGCCAGCCCTGAACTGATTGCGGGCGAGCCGGTGGGTGTCACCACCGACGTGTACAGCCTCGGTGTGATCCTGGTCGAGATGCTGGCCGATCGCCGGCTTGGCCATGATGGGCAGCCGGCGGGTGCCGCGGTTCCGTTGCCCAGCCGCTGGGCGCGGCCATCGTGCGCGTGGCGAAAGCACCTGGAGGGAGACCTCGATGCGATCGCGGCCAAGGCCAGCGCACGTGACCCCGCCCAGCGCTATGGCTCGGTGGAGGCGCTGGCGGATGACATCGAGCGCTGGCGGACGCATCACCCGGTGCGGGCGCGAGGCGGGCGAGCGGGCTACCGCACGCACCGGTGGCTGCGTCGGCACTGGCAGGCGGCCGGCGTGGCCGTCGCGGTGACGGCCATGGCGGGCGGCTTCGTCTGGCGATTGAGCGAATCCAGTGCGCGCGCTCAGGAAGAAGCGGCGATCGCCGAGCAGGTCAGCGAGTTCCTGGTCGCCGCCTTCGATGCCGCCGATCCGCGCGAGCGCGGTGCACGCGGCACCGAAGATGTCAGTGCACGCGCAGTGCTCGATGCCAGCGCGGCGCAGGTCGATGCGGAGCTGGCCGATTCGCCGGCGTTGCGGGCGCGCCTGCAGAGCGTGCTGGGGCGCGCGTACCAGAACATCGGCCTGCCCAAGCAGGCCGAGACGCTGCTGCGCAGCGCGGCTGAAGGCCTGGCATCGCCGTCGGTCGATCGCGCGCGCCTGGCGGCGCAGACCTACAGCGATCTGTCGGTGGAGATGAGCAACGGCAAGCGGGGCGAAGAAGGCCTGAAGTACGCCGAACGTGCGCTGCAGCTGCTTGATCGCGAAGACGATGCACGCACGCGCGCACATGTGCTGAACTCGCTGGGCCTGGCCTACAGCCAGCTGGAACGCTATCCCGAGAGCGAGGCGGCGTTCCAGCAGTCGCTGGCAATGCGCAGCACCGTCCGCGAGCCGGGCACGGAAGGCGGCACCGCCACGGTGATGCAGAACATGGGGCTGATGTACCGCAACCGCGGTGAGCTGGACAAGTCCGAGCAGCTGCTGCGCGACTCGCTGGAGATCAAACGGCGCCGCAGTGAGACCAGTGCCGATTACCAGCACGGACTGCACGCACTGGCCATGACCCTGCAGGAAGGCGGCAAGCCGAACGAGGCTGCACCGCTGCTGCTGCAGTCGCGCGATCTCAGCCTGCAGCTGTATGGACAGGACAGTTCCCGCACGGCCCTGGCGTACTGCGAGTTGGCCTTGCTGCACATGGATCTCGGTCGTTACACGGAGAGTGCGGAGGGCTTTGATACCTGTCTGCGCATCAGTGCGCTCACCAGTGGCGAAGACAGCATCGACCACGCGATCAACCTCAACAACTACGCCAACCTGGAAGAAGCCCGCGGCGATATGGGCAAGGCGGAGCAGCTGTACCGGCGCTCGCTGGCGATCCGCCGCCAGGTCCTGGGGCCGGACAAGCCTTCCAGCCTGCGGGCAGAGATGAACCTGGCGCGGCTGCTGATGCGCAGCGGTCGTGCCGACCAGGCCGGCCCGCTGATCCAGCGCGTGTTGCCGATCTGGCAGCGGATCAGCCCGGCCGACGCGCCGGATCTGCGCATTTCGCACCTGGGCGAGATCGAGTGGATGATCCACCGCGGGCAATCGGCGCAGGCAGAGCAGGCGCTGCTGGCGATGGCGCCGATCGTACCGTCGATGTCGCCGCCGTTGCAGCTGCGCTACCAGCAGATGCAGGCCGAAGCGGCGCTGCGTGCCGGGCAGGCCGCCTTGGCGGCGACCCGCTGGCGCGCGGTGCTGGAGGGCAATGTTGCGTTGTTCGGGGCAGAAGCGCCGTCCGTGGCACGCTACCGCGTACCGCTGGCCGAGGCGCTGCAGGCCAACGGCGAGCGGGAGGCTGCGCGCCGGCAGATCGCGCAGGCCAAGCCACTGCTGGAGGCAGAGCTGGTGCCCGGCGCACCCTATCTGCAGCGACTGCATGCGCTGGAGGAGCGCCTCAAGGGTTAGGCGACGCCCCGCATCAGCTTTTCAGCCACCCCTGGCAGCCCGCACTGCCGTCGTCCGAGGTGGCCGCCTTTGCGCACGTTGCGGTCATCCGCGCCTGCAGCCGGCTGAGGCTCTCCGCGCCGTGATGCTCGCGGCTCCACGCCTGCAATGCGGTACCGAGCCGTTCGAAGCGCTGGCGGGTGCGCTGGTGGTAGCCGGCCGGCTGCACGGCGAGATCGGCGATCACCTCGCCTGTGGCGGTCTCGATCGCCGCCGCATCATCCGGGCTCAGGCGCAGCAGGCCCTCCACGTACAGCACGCCCCACTGCACGCGGGTGGCCGGCCCCTGTGCGCCCTGGTAGGCCTTGTGCAGCCAGGCGATGGCCGAAGCCTTGTCGCCGCGTTCTTCGGCAAGGTCGGCCAATTCAGGCATGTAGTAGTACGGCGTCTCACTCCGATCAAGCTCGGCGAGCAGCAGTTTCTCTGCCGCAGCGTCGTCGTTGATCTGGCGCAGCACGTACACCGCGGTGCTGATCGTCGCTTGGCGCTCGTGCAGCGTGGTCGCGGCCGCATCGGCGGCCGCGACGCGTTGCGTCGCCCTTGTCTTCAGCGCGGCCGGAATGGCCTGGTCGGGGTGCTGCTGGCGCTGCAGGGCGAGTTCGGTGATCACCGTGCCCAGCCGCGCATCGGCCTTGTCGCCGAGTGCGTGGTCGGCGGCATCCAGCGCCTTGAGCAGCTGCACTCCCAGCTGCTGCGCCTGTTCCGGCGTGGCACTGGCCAGCGCCACCAGGGCAGGGCCTTGGTAGCCGAGCAGGTCACGATTGGCCCGGACCTCCGCGGGTGCTGCAAGAACGGCATCGAGCAGGGTGCGGGTGCGGGTGCGTTGCGCCGGTGTGGGTGTCTTGTCCGGCTTGCCGGCGCCGAGCGCCAGTAACGCGAACCGCCGCTGCAGCGCAGGCTCGGGCGCCGCCTTGGCCAGTTGCTGCAGCAATGACGCTGCATCACGATCACCGGCGAGGCGATTGGCATCCACTTCCCAGCCGTAATCGCCGAGCACGCGCCAGTCGTCGGCGCTGACGTCCCCGGGTGTGCTCAGGGCGTGCTGCAGCACCTCGCTGACGGCCGTGCGGCGGCCGGCGGCCAGGGTGAGTGCGCGGGTCAGCGCTTCACTGTCGTTGCCACCGGCCAGGCGGGTGAGCTCGTTGCGCTCGGGGTCGAGCACGATCAGCGTCGGGTAGCCGCGCACGCCGAAGCGCTCGCCCCAGGCCTGCGCGCCTTCTTCGTCGCCATCCAGATAGACGGGCACGTACTGCCGGGTCAGCGCGATGAAGGCCGGATCCTTGAACAGCGTGGCCTTGAGCTGGTTGCAGGGCGGGCACCACACCGCGCCCCAGTACAGCAGCACCGGTTTGCCGCTGTCGCGCGCCTCGGCGAAGGCGTCGTCCACGTCGCCGTGGCGCCAGGCAATTTCCGCAGGCGCCTGCCCGGTCGCAGCAGGCGTGGCGGTGGCAGCGGGGGCGGGGGCAGGGGTGCAGGCAGGTAGCAGGGTGACCACACCCAGCAGACCAAGGGACAGAGCAAGGCGCATTGAGGAATCCAGAAGGGGAGGCAGGGCAGGAGGCGTGCCTGATTGTAGGAAGCGTGGGCAGCTCCGGCCGCATCCCCTTGATTCGGATTGCTTATGACGGCAGGCCTTGCCGTGATAAGGCGCGTGCAGCCAGCCTGCGCGCTTCGCCTGCGTAGCGTTGCCATGCCGCTCGCGCGGTGACGAATGTCATGGTTGGGTCGCACGCGATATCGCCATCGGCGAACACGACATAACGCCTGCGCATTTCTGCATTGGGGCAGGAGCGGGATTAATGAAATCGCTTCCCCCACTACCGATTGCCCCACGATGACAATAGCTCGTTCTTCCCTGCGCCCGCACCTGCTGGCAGTGGCGGTGTTGCTCGCCACCGCATCTCCCTTGGTACATGCACAGTCCACCACCGGCGCGATCGCCGGTCAGGCGCCTGCATCGGCGCAGCGCATGTTCGTTCGCAGCGACACCGGCCTTACCCGTGAAGTGACGGTGGACGCGCGCGGTCGTTACACCATCCCCCAGCTGCCGCTTGGTCGTTACTCGGTGGAGGCGCGTGATGCCGACGGCAACGTGCTGCAGACCCGGCAGAACGTCGCGCTCACCGTCGGCACCAGCACCGAGGTCTCCTTCGCCGAGGTCACCCGGCTGGATGGCGTCCAGGTCAGCGCCGACCGCGCCGCGGCGGCCATCGATGTCAGCAGCGTGGATTCGCGCACCGTGATCACGGCCGAGCAGCTGCAACGGCTGCCGCTGGGCCGCTCGGCCGAGGCCATTGCCCAGCTCGCGCCCGGCGTGATCGGCAACAGCGGCAACGGCACGTATGCCGGCCCGACCGGCGCCCAGCTGGTGAGCTTCGGCGGTTCGTCTGCCGCAGAGAACGCGTACTACATCAACGGCTTCAACAGCACCGACCCACTGCGCGGCCTGGGCGGCCTGACATTGCCCTACGGCAGCATCGACCAGCAGGAAATCTATACCGGCGGCTACAGCGCCAAGTACGGCCGCTCCGATGGCGGCGTGATCAATGCGGTCGGCAAGCGCGGCACCAACGCGTGGCACTTCGGTGGCCAGGCGACCTGGGAACCGGCGTCAGCGCGTTCGGACAAAGATGACGTGCGGTATCCGGGTGACGGTGCGCTGTATGCGCCGGAGAGCAAGGACCGCGAGTGGGTCAGCACGCAGAGCATCTACGCTGGAGGCCCGCTGATCGAAGACCGGCTGTTCTTCTTTGGCTCCTACGAGCTGGAGCGCCGCGAGGGCACCGACGTCAAGAATGTCGAGGCCACCAATGCGTATTCCAATTACGAGTACGAGCGCCCGCGCTGGTACGCCAAGGTGGATTGGAACATCACCGACAACCACCTGCTCGAAGTGACCGGCGCCTCCAGTCGCAACGTCTTCCGGGGCGACATCTTCGCCTACGACTACGACACGCTCACCCGTGGCGCCCAGCGCGGCAAGGAAGACACCACCAAGACCGGTGGCGACCTGTGGACGGCCAAGTACACCGGGTACCTCACCGATCGGCTCACTGTCAGCGCGCAGTACGGCGAAATGCGCACGGATGACTACATCGGCAACCCGGCCTACGACGGCAGCCTGACGTACATCAACAGCCCCACGCTGCAGAACCCGGCCCTGACCGGTGGTGTGCCGATCACCAATGCGCAGACCACCTCGCTGCTGGTCAACCCGGACCGGGGCAACCGCAGCAACAACCTGCGGCTGGATGCCAACTACGTGTGGGGCGACCACAGCATCACCGTCGGCATCGACAACCAGAACGCCCGTGCCTTGAACCGTGGCTCGGTCGCCTCGGCCGATGGCTACTACTGGATCTACGGGCAGTCCAACCCGAACGTGCCGATCAACACCGGCCTGGGCGTGCCGGCCACCGGCGGCATCCGCAATGGCGAAGACGGCTACTACGTGCGGCAGTACATCTACAGTGCGCTGGCCTCGGTGCGTGCGTCGCAGCGGGCGCAGTACATCGAAGACAACTGGCAGGTGACCGATCGCCTGCTGCTCAACCTCGGCCTGCGCCTGGATCAGTTCACCAACTTCAACCGCGATGGCGATGCCTACATCAAGCAGACCAGCGGTCAGTGGGCGCCACGTCTTGGGTTCAGCTGGGACGTCGATGGCGATGGGCGGTTCAAGGTGTTCGGCAACGTGGGGCGCTACTACCTCGCACTGCCGCTGAACCCGGCCTTCAATGCGGCGGGTGCGACGCTTGCCACCTCGACGTACTACACCTACGGCGGCATCGACAGCAACGGCTACCCGACCGACCTCACCCAGTTCTCCGGCGCGGTGTCGGCCAACAACAACTACGGCCTGCTGCCGGATGCGAAGACGGTGGCGACCTCCGGCATCGAGCCGTCCTACCAGGACGAGTTCATCCTCGGCTTCAGCAAGGCACTGGGCCAGAACTGGGTGTACGGCGCCAAGGCGACCTACCGCGTGCTGCGCAGCGGCGTGGACGACTACTGCGATATCGATGCGGTGCTCGGCAAGGCCAGCAGCCTGGGCTACAACGTGACCAAGGACAGCAACCCGGTCAGCTGCTGGCTGATCAACCCCGGGCGCGCCAACACCTTCAATCTGGTCGACACCGGCGGCAATTACGTGACCGTCCCGCTGAGCAACGCGGAAATGGGCTTCCCGCAGTTCAAGCGTAACTACTACGCGGTGAACCTCTCGCTGGAGCATCCGTTTGATGGCCGCTGGTATGCCCGCGGCGACTACACCTGGTCGCGCAGCTACGGCACCACCGAAGGGCAGCTGCTCTCCGGCATCGGCCAGACCGCCGTGTCCACTACCCAGGCATGGGATTACGCCCAGCTGATGGAGCACACCAACGGACCGCAGAGCAACGATCACACCCATCAGTTCAAGCTGCACGGCTATTACCAGCTGACGCCGGAGTGGCTGCTCTCGGCCAATCTCAAGGTGCTCTCCGGCTCGCCGTTCAGTGCGCTGGGCTCGTATGGGCCGGACTACGAAGACCCTTCCGGCTATGGCATCGCGTATCACTTCTACAATGGGCAGCCGGCGCCTCCGGGCAGCCAGGGGCGCCTGCCGTGGCTGAAGCAGTTGGACCTGGGGGTGTCCTACCGCCCCGCGGTGGCCGAGGGGCGGCTGGGCTTCAATCTGGATGTCTTCAACGTGTTCAACAGTCAGGTGGCGCTGTGGGAGTCGCCGTACTCCGAGCTGGATCCGGGCCAGCCCGATCCGCTGTATGGCGCAGCGACCATCAGGCAGGCGCCGCGATCGCTGCGGGTCAGCGTGAGCTATGACTACTGAGCGGTGCCTCGCGAGCGGCGGTATGGCATGACGTTCACGGATCGCGAGGCAGTCTGGGGCCATTGTCAGGGGAGCCCCTTATGCAAAAGCAGATCCGGAACAGCGCAGGGTGGATGGCGGTCGGTTTGACGGCCCTGCTGTGTGCCTGTTCGCCGCAGGGCGAAGGCGTTGCCACAGCCGTGGTGCAGCCCAGCGGTGCGGACCCGGGGGCGGCGAAGGCCGCTGATCCGGGTCCCGCCGCGGCCACTGCCGGGCGCCCGTCACCGGTGTATCAGGACGCGGCGCCCGGCATAGCGGTTGGCCCGGTCGTCGGTACCCGGGTCGCCCGCGATTTCCAGCGCGATTACCTGGCGTCCCCGACCTGGAAGCTGTTCGCGCCGCCGGACAGCGTGGGCATGCCCTTGGTGGCGCTGGTGCTGGAAGGCTCGGATCGGGTCACTGCCGGGGAGTTGCGGATCGGACGCAGCGACAACGCCGCATCGGTCCGCACCTGCCTGGATACGCCAGCAGAAGCGAGCGGTCCTGCCGCCTCGGCACCGGTGGATATCGGCGGCGTCCCGTTCACGCACTTCACCGTGGGCGATGCGGCGATGAGCCACTACGTGTCGGCCGAGAGCTATCGTGCGGTTCACCACGGCAGCTGCTATGCGATCGACCTGGTCGTGGCTGGCACGCGCCCGGAGGTCTACGATCCGCCACGCGCGCCGCCGTTTACGCAGCAGGAGGCCGCGACACGGCTGGCCGACGCACTCACGGCGGTGTACTGGGTGCCGTGAAGGCGGTCATCCGCGTTGCTCAGGGAAGGCGAGCATGACCTTGGCGCCGCCCAGTGGCGATGTGCCGATGGACAGCGTGGCGCCGTGCCTGCCGGCGATCTCGGCGACGATCGCCAGGCCCAGCCCGCAACCATCGCCGCTGGCGTCCCCCCGCCAGAAGCGTTCGGTAACGCGGCCGCGCAGGGTGGGATCGATGCCGGGGCCGTTGTCATTGACGCTGATACGGATCTCGCCCTGGATCGTTTCCACGCTCACCGTGATCACGCCTTCAAGCGCGCCGTAACGCATCGCGTTGTCGACCAGGTTGCTGATCGCTTCGCGCAACAACTGCGGTTCTCCGATCAGTATCACACCGGCATCCGGCCCTTCGTACCCCAGGTCGACGCCTGCGATCACGGCGCCATCCATGAGGCGCTCCAATGCTTCGCGCGCCAGCTCGGCAATGTCCACCGGCCGCATCGCCAGCATCGCGCCGGCGCTGTCTTCGGAACGGCTCAAGATGAGCAGTTGATGGGTGAGGTGGCGCAGGCGCGTCAGCCCCCGCAGCAGGCCTGCCAGTGCGTCCCGCTGTGCGGCCGGATCCTGTTCGCGCAGCGCGCTCTCCAGCTCGATCTGCAGCCCGGCCAGCGGTGTGCGCAACTGGTGTGCCGCGTTGCTGATGAAGCGCTGCTGGGCATCCTGCATCGCCGAAAGCCGGCTCACGAGCTGGTTGAAGGCATCCACGGCGGGCCACAGCTCGCGCGGCGCGGCGTCCTGTGGGTCCAGGGGCATCAACGCATCAAGCGGAGCACTGGCCAGCCGCCGTGCGGCACCGTTGGTATGCCGCGCTGCGGCGCCGGTACCTGACCAGGCCAGCCACGCGGCAAGCAGCAGGATCGTGCCCTGCAGCGGAATGCTCGCCAGCAGCAGGCGATGCTCCAATCGAAGGCGTTTGGTACGGGTCTCGGCCACGCGGATCACAATCGGGGTGGCCGAGCCCGGCGGGGTCATCGCGACCTGCACGACGCGCACGTCGCGGCCGTCGATCACCGCGTCATAGTAGCTGCGCGCCGGGCTGTCATCGGCGTCCTCGGCCAGCACGGCGGTGGCCCTCGGCAGCGCGCCGGTACCGTAGAGTCGCGTGCCATCGGCGCGGGTCACGTCGCCATATATCCGATCCACCGTGTCCCAGGTGAACATGCGCGAGACGGCGGGGGAAATCTCCATGTGGACGGTGTCGCCGCGCACCTCGATCAACTGTGCCAGCGCCATCGCCGAATCCAGCAGCCAGCGGTCGTACACCTGTTCGGCGTAGTGCCGCGCCAACACGAACGAGCCCACCGCACTGGCCAGCAGCAGCACCAGCAGTGGCAGCCACAGGCGCCGCAGCAGGACGCCGCGCAGGCTGTACGGTGCCTCAGCCATCACTGGCCTCCAGGCGGTAGCCAAGACCACGGAGCATACGGATGCCGACTTTGGCATCGGCCAGTTGCAGCTTGCGGCGCAGGCGGCTGATGTGGACTTCGATCACCGACAGGCTGGCCTCGTGATCCCAGCTGTAGACCGCATCGAACAGGCGCTGCTTGGCCACGATGCGCCCCGGCTGCTGCAGCAGGATCTCCATCAGGGCCAGCTCGCGTGCAGTAAGTTCCAGCGGTTGATCGCCAACACGCAGTTCGCGGGTGCCGGTATCCAGGCGCAGGGCGCCCAGCTGGCGCAGGGCAGGGGCCGTGGACTGGCGACGGGCGAGCGCACGCAGGCGCGCTTCGAGTTCGCCGAGGGCGAAGGGCTTGGCGAGGTAGTCATCGCCGCCACTATCCAACCCGCGGATACGGTCCTCCACGCCATCGCGTGCGGTGAGAATCAGTACGGGGACGGAAAAGCCCTCCTGCCGTAACCGAGCCAGCAGATCCAATCCATCGATGTCGGGCAGGGAAAGATCCAGCACCACCAGGTCGTAGCTGACGCTGGCCAGCGCCGACGGCGCGGCCAGGCCACGGGCGAGATGATCGCAGGCATGACCGGCGCGGGTGAGTGCGCGCACCAGGCCATCGGCCAGCGCGGCATCGTCTTCAATCAGCAGAATGCGCATTGCAAGGTTGACGCAAGGTTCGGGAAAGTTTGACGAAAGCGCTGCACCTTACCGTGTCCGCAATGAATACCACCACCCGCTGTGCCGCCCTGATGGCCGCACTTCTGATTGTGCCGGGCACCGCTTCGGCACTGACGCTGGCCCAGGCGGAACAGGCCATGGCAGCGCATAACCCGGATCTGCTCGCGGCAGCGATCGCGCTGCGCGGCACGCAGGGCGATGCCGTGAGTGCATCGCGACGCCCCAGCCCGGAGCTGAGCGTGGGCACCTCCAAGATCAGCCGGCAGGAGGGCATCGGCCCGGGCCGATGGAAAGACAAGCGCGTGGATTCCACCCTCGGCCTGGGTTGGACCTGGGAGCGTGGTGGCAAGCGCGGTTGGCGCATGCGTCAGGCCGACGCCTTGGTCGAGGCGGCCAACCTCAGCCTGCTCGACGGGCGACGCCAACAGCAGGTGGCGCTCACCGAGGCGTACTTCGGGTTGAAGGCTGCGCAGGAACTGCAACGCATCGCGGCGGAGGACCGCCGTGCGTCGGCGGAGAGCCTGGCTGCAGCGGACAAGCAGGTGGCGACCGGCGCCCTGGCCCCGATCGAGCGCGCACGGTTGGCGGTGGATGACCTCAAGGTGGCCGATGCCGCCCGTGAGGCCGAGCGTGGCCTTCGCGAGGCACGCCATGTGCTTGCGCTGCTGTTGGGCAACGACATCGATGCTGCGCTCAGCGCCGACGATGCGTGGCCGCGCGCGGGCGCGACCGCGACACCCGCGACACCCGCACCGACCGCGTTGGAGGAGCGCGTTGATCTGCGTGCCGCCGAGGCGCGGGTGATCGCGGCGGACGCAGCACGTGCACTGGTCCGCAGTGAACGCCGGCGTGATGTGCAGTTCGGCCTCGAAGCCGAGCGCGAGCCAGCCGATATCGGCGGGGTGACCTGGGGCGTCTCGATGAGCGTGCCGCTGGGCGGTGCCAAGCGCTGGCGGGGCGAGCAGCAGCGAGCGGAGGCGGACTACGACGCCGCTGTCCTGGAACGGCAGCAGTTGCGGCGCGCAGCGACCGCCGAACTGGATCAGTTGCAGCACGCACTGGCCGCCGCCGCACAGCGCCGCACCGAGTACGAACAGCTGCAGGGACCGGCGGCAAGGCAGAGCCTGGACGGCCTGGAACTGGCCTATCGCCGAGGTGCCGCCACGTTGACGGATCTGCTGGATGCAAGGCGCAGCTGGCGCGAGTTCGAATCCGATCTGATCGATGCGCGGTTGGCGCATGTCTCCGCCCTGACGCGCTGGAATGCCGCCGTTACTGCTTCCGAAGGACACCCCCGATGATGTATTCCCGCACCGCCGGCTCGGCCCGGCTGCTTTCGTTGCTCGTGGCCGCCGTGCTGGCCGGTGGCTGCGCGCGCGATGCCGGACCTGTGGCCGTGCCGGCCCCGACGGTCGACGGCGCCACCATCCGCTTCGCTGCCGACAGCCCGCAACTGAAGGTGTTGCGAAGCGAAGCCGTGACCGATGGCTCGGCCTCGGTCCTGCAGCTGCCGGCGCGCATCACCTGGGATGACACGCGTTCCAGCCAGCTGCGCTCACCGCTGCCGGGCCAGGTGGCGCGTATCGAGGCGGCGCCCGGCGAGAAGATCAAGGCGGGTCAGGTGCTGGCGTGGGTGACCTCGCCTGAGTTCGGGCAGGTGCAGGCCGAGGGCGCCCGTGGCGCCGCCGAGCTTCGCCAGGCACGCAACGAACTGGCCCGCGTCCGCGAACTGCATGAGGCCGGCGTCGCCTCGGGGCGCGAACTGGACGAAGCCGAATCCGCACTGGCGGCCAACGAGGCCGAGCATGCCCGCCTGCGGGCGCTGACCCGCGGTTTCGGCAGCAGCCGCAGCATCGACCAGCGCATGCCGCTGCGTTCGCCCATCGACGGCATCCTGGTCGAGCGCCGGATGAGCCCGGGCATGAACGTGTCGCCGGATGCCGAGCTGCCGTTGGCGGTGGTGAGCGATCCGGACCGCCTATGGTTGATCGTCGATGTTCCCGAGGCGCTTGCGGGTCGCCTCAAGCCCGGGATGGCCGTCAGCCTCACGCCCGGCCAAGGCGAGGCAGCGCACGCCGTACTCGGCCATGTGGATGACTACATCGACACCGAGCGCCACGTGGTGCAGGCGCGTGCAGAGCTGGACAACCGTGAGCGCCGCTTCAAGGCGGGTCAGTACGTACGGGCTGCGATCACGGTGCCGATGGACGGTGGCGTATCGCTGCCGGAGGGGGCAGTGCTGCTGCTCGGGCGTGAGCAGGTGGTGTTCGTCGACGAGGGCAAGGGCCGGTTCGCGCGGCGCTCCGTGCAGGCCGAGGAGTTGGGCCAAGGGCGCTTGTGGGTGGGGCAGGGGCTGGCCGCCGGCGCGCGCGTGGTTGTGGACGGCGGTCTGCTGCTGCAGCAGGTGCTCGATCAAAACGTTGGCAGCGCTGAGTCACCCGCCGGTGGTGCGGCGGCAGCCAAGGCTGCCCCATGATCGATCGTCTGATTGCGTACTGCCTGCGTCAGCCGTTGATGGTGATGCTGGCGCTGCTGATCTTCATCGGCGCCTCGTTCGCCGCGTTCCGCGAGCTGCCGGTGGAAGCCTTCCCGGACGTCTCCGATACCCAGGTCACCGTGGTGACGCTGCACCCTGGGCGCGCGGCCGAAGAAGTTGAGCGCGAAGTCACGATGCCGCTGGAGGTGGCGCTGTCCGGTATCCCGCACTCGGTGCGCGTGTTCTCGCACACCCAGTTCGGGCTGTCGATGATCATCCTGACCTTCGATGACGGCGCCGACGACTATTTCGCGCGCGCCCAGGTAATGGAGCGCCTGCAGGGGGGTGGACCTGCCCGACGGTGTGCAGCCGGAGATGGAGGCGATGAGTTCGGCGGTGGGCGAGATCTACCGCTATGTCCTGCACGCGCCACACATGAGCTCCACTGAGCTGCGCACCGTGCAGGAATGGGTCATGGAGCGGCGCCTGCGTACGGTGCCGGGCGTGGCCGACGTGGTCAGTTTTGGCGGCTATGCACGGACCTTCCAGGTGGAGCCGGACCTGGGCAAGCTGCGTGACCGCGGGATCAGCCTGGAGGAATTTGCCGAGGCGCTGGAGCGGGGTAGTGCGAACGCCGGCGGCGGCTATGTAGAACGTGGGCAGCAGCAGTATCTGATCCGTGGTGTTGGGCTGATGCGTTCGCCGGCCGATATCGGCACCGTTGTGGTGGGGGAGCGGCAAGGCACACCGGTGCTGGTGCGCGACCTCGCCCGCATCGTCGATACCGGCCTGCCGCGGCAGGGCCTGGTTGGCCAGGATGACAACGACGACGCCGTGTTCGGCATGGTGCTGATGCGCAAGGGCGAGAACCCGTCCCTGGTGCTGGATGCGTTGCATGCGCGCGTGGCCGAGATCGAGGCCACTCACCTGCCGGACGGGGTCACGCTTGAACCGTTCTACGACCGTTCCTGGCTGGTCTCGACCACCCTGAAGACGGTGTTCCGCAACCTGGTGGAGGGTGCGGTGCTGGTGTTCCTGGTGCTGTGGCTGTTCCTCTACAACGCCCGTGCGGCGTTGATCGTGGCAGCGATGATGCCGCTGGCCTTGCTGTCGACCTTCCTCGGCCTGCACCTGTGGGGCGTGCCGGCCAATCTGCTCTCACTGGGCGCGATGGACTTCGGCATCATCATCGATGGTGCGGTGATCGTGACCGAGCACATCGTCTCGCGCATGTCGAAGATGCCGCCCGGCAGCACCCGGCGCGAGCGCATGGCGACGGTGTTGTCAGCCGCGTCGGAGGTGGGGCGGCCGACCTTCTTCTCGATGCTGATCATCATCGCCGCGCACATCCCGATCTTCACCCTGCAGCGCCAGGAAGGCCGGATGTTCGCCCCCATGGCCTATTCGGTGACGTCGGCGCTGATCGGCGCACTGATCCTTGCCCTGACCGTGGTGCCGCTGCTGTGCTTCTGGTGGCTGCGGCGCGAGCGGTTGAAAGGCGAGAACCCGGTGATGAACCGGCTGGTCGGCTGGTACCGCCCGTGGCTGGAGGGGGCGATGGCGCGGCCCCGTGCGGTGGTGCTTGCGGCAGTGGCCATGTTGGTGGTGACGCTGGCGTTGGGCACGCGGTTGGGGTCGGAATTCCTGCCCGAACTGGACGAAGGCTCGATCTGGCTGACCGCCACACTCGACCCCAGCACCAGCCTGGCCGAGGCGCAGGCCCAATCCCGGCGCATCCGTGACCTGGTGCGGACCCTGCCCGAGGTTTCGACGGTGGTGGCCAAGCTGGGTCGCCCCGAGGATGGCTCCGATGCCAAGGGCGCCAACCAGATCGAAGCGCTGGTTGCGCTCAGGCCCGAGTCCGAGTGGACCCGAAAGATCGACAAGCGCGAGCTGGTGGCGCAGATGCAGCGCATTCTGGAAGCGCGTATTCCCGGCCCCGAGTTCTCGATCTTCCAGCCGGTGCGCGACAACATCCTGGAGAGTATTTCCCAAATCAAGGGCCAGGTGGTGATCAAGGTCAGTGGCGAGGATCTGGACGTGCTGACCGGCCAGGCCCAGGCGATCCTGGCGCAGGTGAAGGGCGTGGACGGCGTGGAGAGCGCTTTCATCGACCGCGACGGCAGCCTGCCGCAGCTGCGCATCGATATCGATCGCGACCGCGCGGCGCGCTACGGCCTCAACGTGCAGGATATCGATGCCGTGATCGAGACCGCCATCGGCGGCCGCGAGGTCGGCCAACTGTGGGAGGGCGAGCGCCAGTTCCCGATCAGCCTGCGCCTGTCCGATGCCGACCGCGATCTGCAGCGCCTGCGCACCGTGCCGGTGGGGACGGCCTCAGGCCAGACAGTGACGCTGGGCGATGTAGCGGACTTCAACATGGCCAGCGGCGCGATCAACATCTCGCGTGAGAACGCCCAGCGCGTCAAAGCCGTGAGCATCTTCATCGCCGGCCGCGACATGGGCAGCGTCGTTGCCGATATGCGCAAGCAGGTGGATGCCACCATTCAATTGCCAGAAGGCTACCGCATCGACTGGTCCGGCGAGTTCGAGAACCAGCAGCGCGCCATGGCTCGCCTGGGCTGGGTGGTGCCCCTGTCGGTGCTGATCATCTTCGTGCTGCTGTTTGATGCCTTCAAGGACGTCACCAGCGCCGCGCTGATCCTGGCCAACGTTCCGCTGGCGATGATCGGCGGCATCCTGGCGCTGCTGCTGACCGGGACTCCGTTGTCGGTGTCGGCGGCGATCGGCTTCATTGCGTTGTTCGGGCAAGCGGTGCTCAACGGCGTGATCATGCTGACGCGCTTCGGGCAATTGCGCGAGCAGGGCATGGTGCTCTACGACGCCGTGGTGCAGGGCGCACTGCAGCGCCTGCGCACGGTGCTGATGACGGCGCTGTTGGCGATGTTCGGGTTGCTGCCGATGGCGACGTCGCATGCGATTGGCGCTGAGACCCAGAAGCCGCTGGCGGTGGTGGTGATTGGCGGGCTGCTCTCGGCGATGTTGCTAACCCTGCTGGTACTGCCGACGCTGTACTACTGGGTGCATCGGCGGCGGGAGCAGCGGCGGGGCGGGGTGGGGGCGGAGGCCGAAGCGGTGTAAAAGGCGCTGGCCGGCTGGCTGGGTAGGGCGCGGAGGCGTCGTTGCCCGGCCGGCGGTATGATCTGCGATCGCACGGAGAGCGGAGCTGATCAGGAATGGAGATGACCACGAACGCCGCAGCGCCTGGCGCACCTGAACCACGCGAAGCTTCTGCCCCTGGAATGGAGCTCAGTTTCTCCTGGTTACACGACAACGTTGCGGCCTACGTTGCCCGTAGCCGGGAGGCGAAGCCGTCGCGCGTGGAGCGCGCCTCCCTCTGGATCGGCTTGGGTGCGGCAGGCGTGGGGCTGCTCGCCGCTGCGTTGAGCCCACGCTTCATCGCTCCGCAGCCAGCGGCAATCACGTCATCCATCTGTCTGGTGGTGGAGCTGGCGGGGTTTGCCGTCCATCTGATCCTCACGGCAAAGCGTGAACTACCCCAGCTTCTCAGACTGCGGCGCTCGCACGCAGTAGAAATGGATGTCGATTTCGCCTACTGGCGCCGCCTTGTGGGTCAACTTCGGGCGTTCCCGAGCGAGCACTGCGAGGAAATGCTGCGATTCTCGAGTGGACTGCGCCAGCGCATGGATGAGCGCATGGGGTTTGCGTTTGGAGGTATTCAACGTCTCGGCATCTTCCCGGTCCTGGTTGCGCTCTATCTACAGTTCCGCAACTGGACCTGGGGAGACTGGGCTACAGCGTTCGATGTGAATCCAGTTGCGGGCCTGATCATCTGGATGATGGTGCTGCTTTACGCGGCTGGCTGGATGTTGATCGGGCTTCGAACCCGGCTGGATACGTACGTCAGCCTGCTTGAAGCTGCACTGCAGAAGCGGTGACGAAGCCATCACTCTCCTGGCTCGCCCGGCGGCACGCTTTCATCGCGTTCGTGCCATGGCGGCAACTCCAGCCCATGGCCCTTGAGCATGGCCTGTATACACGCACGCGCATGGTCCCTCTCCGCATTCGCGCATTGGTCGAGAATCTCGCCAGTCAGCTGTTCAAACTGCGGCCAGAACTGCGCCGGGTGGCGCACGCGCGCCACCCAGTGGTCCAGCTTGTCGGCCAGGGCATCGAGCTGCACCTGTATGTCGGGACGAACGTTCATCCCGGAGGTGCACCCAGATCAAGCGCGACACGGTAGTAATGACCGTCGTCGCGGAGCAGGACGTTGAGGTCCGGCTGCAGGACGTCATCCACATGCAGCGTCGGCTGGCCCTGCGCCGTGCGGGTCACCACGAACTCATACAGGCTGCGCCCGAAGCGGTAGCTCAGTTCGAAGGACGGCCAGTGATCGGGCAGGCACGGTTCAAGCGACAGACGATCGCCGTCGCGACGGATGCCGAGCAGGGATTCCACCAGCAGGCGATACATCCAGCCGGCCGAGCCGGTGTACCACGTCCAGCCGCCACGCCCGACATGCGGCGACACGGCGTAGACATCGGCGGCCAACACATAGGGTTCGACGCGGTAGGTCTGGACCGCCGCCGGGTCCAGTGCGTGGTTGAGGGGGTTGATCATGCCGGCCAGCTCCCAGGCACGTACCGCATCGCCCTGCTGTGCGAATGCCATCGCCGCCCACACCGCCGCGTGGGTGTACTGGCCGCCATTCTCGCGCACGCCGGGTACGTAACCCCGAATGTAACCGGGGTCCTCCGTGGTCTGGTCGAAGGGCGG
Source organism: Stenotrophomonas sp. IS26 (assembly GCF_054188265.1). Lineage (NCBI taxonomy): Bacteria > Pseudomonadati > Pseudomonadota > Gammaproteobacteria > Lysobacterales > Lysobacteraceae > Stenotrophomonas > Stenotrophomonas sp. IS26. Next base: position 95,425 of record NZ_JBSZJV010000014.1, on the reverse strand, counting down.
GTCGAGGAGCTGGATCAGCTTGGCGTCCTTTCGCACCAGATGCGTGTACAGCGAATCCAGTGCTTGGCTGGCACGCTCAGGCGCGGCAACGCCCGACAGCACCGACCAGCTCTGGGAGATCGAGTCGATGCGGCATTCCTGGTTTTGTGACGAGCCCAACATGGCGCCGTTGTCGAACCAGGCACGGCGATACCATGCCCCGTCCCAGGCATGCTGCTCCAGGTTCTGACGCAGGCGTTCGGCCTGTTCTTCGCACCATTGCGCACGGGCGGCATCGCCGCGCGCGTTGGCCAGCCCGACGAAGCGGCGAAGCGTGTCATGCAGGAAGAACCCGAGCCAGACACTTTCACCGCGCTGTTGGTCGCCGACGCGGTTCATGCCGTCGTTCCAATCGCCGCTGCCCATCAACGGAAGCCCGCGTTCGCCGAGCAGCCGGCACCCGCGTTCCAGCGCGACGACGCAGTGCGCATAGAGTGTGCCGCGCTGTGCCGAAAGGGTGGGCATGTCGTAGTAGCCTTCCTCTTCCGTGGTCACCGCGCGCCCCTCGATGTAGCCGACCACTTCGTTCAGCACGCTGGCGTCGCCGGTGACCTCCAGGTAGCGGCATGCGCCCTGGGGCAACCACAGATAATCGTCCGAGCAGCGGGTGCGCACGCCGCGACCTTGCGGCGGGTGCCACCAGTGCATCACATCGCCTTCGGTGAACTGGTGTGCCGCGCAGAGCAGCAGGTGTTCGCGGGTCAGGTCCGGGCGCGCGTGTACGAGGGCGAGCGCGTCCTGCAGCTGGTCACGGAAGCCGAACGCGCCGCCGGATTGATAGTAGCCACTGCGTGCCAGGTAGCGGCAGCCCAAGGTCTGGTAGACCAGCCAGCCATTGGCCAGTGCGTCGAACGCCGGGTCCGGCGTGCGGACCTGCACCGTGGCCAGGACGTTGCGCCAGTGGATGCGCACGGCGTCCAGCGCATCGATGGCTTCCTGGTTGCCCTGGCGGCTTCGTGCCAACGCCAGCGTTTCCTCGCGGTCGCGCCCCGCGCCAAGGCGGAACGTGGTTTCACTGCGGTCGCCCGGCGCCAGCTCCAGCGGCACCTGGATCGCCGCGCAGGGATCCATGCCCGCACCGGCCCGTGCATCCAGACGCTCGCGACGCAGCGCCGCAGGTGCGTGCAGGCCACCGTTGCGGCCGATGAACTCCAGGCGATCACAGGTCCAGCCGCAGCCCTCGGCATCGGTGTCGAAGAAGGCCATCCGGCCGCCGAACTCGGTGCTGTAACTGTTGCGCGCCATCAGCGCCCCGGTCTGCGGGTCGCGTTCGGTGACCACATGCATGCGCGACTTCGGGCGCAGGTCACCCATGACCCATTCCACGTAGCCGATGGCCGACAGCCGCCGTGGCCGGCCCGAGAGGTTGTGCAACCGCAGGACCGAGAACTTCAGCGGGGCGGTGACGTCGACGAACACCCACAACTCACTGACGATGCCGTCATCGATGTGCTCGTAGACGGTGTAGCCGAATCCATGGCGCGTCCGGTACGCCCCGGTGCCCCGGCACGGCAGCGGCATCGGCGACCAGACACGGCCAGTGTCCTCGTCGCGCACGTAGAAGGCTTCGCCGCCGGTGTCGGACACCGGATCGTTGAGCCAGGGCGTCAAGCGGAATTCATGTGCATTTTCGAACCACGTATAGCCCGGTGCGCTCTCGCTGACGACCGTGCCCAGACGGGCGTTCGCGATCACGTTCGCCCACGGCGCCGGGGTCGGGGCACCCTCGCGCACCACCACCACGTATTCGCGGCCGTCCTCGCTGAAACTGCCGGTGCCGTTGTCGAACAGGCCGGCGCCGCGGTACGGAAGGAACGGCCACGGGTCGTCCACCACTTCGTCGTGCTCAACGCCCGGGGGCAGTCCGGGTTCGGGCCCGGGGTCGGCGACGATGGCCAGCCCGGGCGTCTCTTCCATAGCCAGGGCCAGCTCCTGCTGCTCCGCCTGCGGCACCAGGGCCGGAATCCGTCGCACAGGCAGCGGCTGGCGCCCCACCTGCGCCGCCAGCGTGCCGTCCTCGTCGCTGAGCACCACCCGTGCCACGGCCTGCAGCAGAACGCGGTCCTCGTGGCTCATGTTCTGCACCGGCCGCACGAAAATGCCGCCGGGGCGATCGAGCAGGCCGGTCTCCGAACTGGCCGCCACCATGCCCAGGATCTGGTCCTGCAGTTCCTGCCGATAGCCGGCCTTGCTGTCGTTCCAGATGACCAGGTCGGTGTTGAGTCCCTTCTGGCGCCAATACGCATGCGCCTGCACCAGCTGCCTGACCAGTTCTATGTTCTCCGCGTCGGTGACTTTGAGCAGGACGATGGGGAGGTCGCCCGAGATGGCATGGCCCCACAGCCCGGATTGTCCGCGCTGGTTCTGCTGCAGGACGGCGTCGCCCGCGCGCAGCAGCGGATTGGCATACAGCACGTGGCTGGCCAGGCGCTCGTACAACGATGCCTCGGCCTGGCTGGCGTTGATCTGCCGGCGCACCACCTGGCTGTGTGTCCAGGACAGGTCGAAGACACGGTCCGCCAGGCGACGATCACGGTATTTGTCGACCATCGCCTCGCACCCGGAGCGGTCGGCGCCAATGCCATACACCATGTCCAGCTGCACGGTCTGCTCGGGCTCCAGCACCACCCGCACGCGGATGGCCACGATCGGGTCGAGCACCGAGCCGTCCGTGCCGGAGAGGTCGGTATCGGTGGTCAACGCCTGTGGCGTCCGCGGCGTGTTGCCACGGCCCAGGAAGCGCGCACGGTCGGTTTCGTACGAGATCGATACCACCTCGGCGTCATGCACGGCGACCAGATGGAACATCCACGGTGGCACTTCGTCGTGCGAACGTGGCCGGCGCGTGCAGAGCACGGCCTGCTTGGCTGCCAGGATCTCGCTCTGCACGAAGAGGTTGCTGAAGGCCGGGTGCGCATCGTCGGAGGCTGCGGGCGCCAGCACCACTTCGGCATAGGTGGTGATCTCCACCGTGCGCTGGCGACGGCCGCGGTTGGTCAGGCGCAGGCGCCTGAGCTCGATGTCGTCCTCGGCGGAAATGGCGACCTGCAGATGACTCTCGCAGCCGCGGCGGGCACCACGGAACTCTGCCTTGGCGTCGGAGAAGATCGCCTCGTAATGGTCCAGCGGCACGCAGGTGGGCTGGTAGGCGGCAGACCAGAACTCGCCGCTGTCCACGTCGCGCAGGTAGCAGAACGTGCCCCAGGCATCGGTGGTGCCGTCTTCGCGCCAGCGGGTGAGTGACAGGTCGCCGTGGCGGCTGTACCCGCCGCCGGCATGGGTCAGCATCCCGTGGTAGCGCCCATTGGAGAGCAACTGCACTTCCGGGCGCGGGCCAGCCGGGTCGCGCAGGACGCGCAGGGAGGTCTCGTGCTCGGCCATGGCCGAGTGCTCGCCCAGGGCTTCGACCTCATGCGGATGGAACACGCCGATGCGCGGGATGCGTTCCTGCAGCAGCAGCAAGGTGGCCTGGAACTCGGTATCGGCAACGAAACGGCGCTGCATCGGCTGGTCGCGCAACAGGTAATCCAGCGACAGCAGGCCCATACCCTGGTGGTGGGCCATGAACGAGCGCAGCAGCACGTGATCCTGCCCCGGCGGTAGCCGGGCGGGGGTGTAGTCGATCGCTTCGTACATGCCAAAGCGCCCGGAGAACCCCAACCCTTCGAGTGCCTGGAGGTTCTGGCACGCCGCCTCTGGCGCCACCATCAGCGCCATCATGCTGGCATAGGGCGCGATGACCCGATCCTGACCGAGGCCGCGCTTGAGCCCCAACCCGGGCACGCCGAACGCGCGGTACTGGTAGTTCAGGCGGGCATCGACCGCGTTATAGCCGGACTCGGACACGCCCCACGGCAGGTTCAAGGTACGGCCGTAGACGATCTGTGCCTCGACCGCATGCCGCGCAGTCTGGTCGAGCAGCGTATCCGGATAGCTGGGCATCACCAGCTGCGGCATGAGGTACTCGAACATCGAGCCACTCCACGACAACAGCGTCGGGGTGCCGTTGACCTCGGTGAGCATCCGCCCGAGCGCGAACCAGCTCTCCTGTGACAACTGGCCCTGGGCGATGGCGACGAAGGCGCACAGCCGCGCTTCGGACGCCAGCAAGTCGTAGAAGCTGTTGTCGAGGCGATGGTCGTCGACGTTGTAGCCGATCGAGAGCAGGTTGCGGGTGCGGTAGAACAGGAACCCGTATTCCATCAGCGAGAACTGCCCGGCGCGGTGCGCCAGCGCCTGCAGCTGCTCGATGCGCGCGCGCGCGTCCGCACCGGCGGAACCGGGCAGGGCGGCCAGCTGGCGCAGGCTGGGCACCGGCGCCTCATCGTCCGCGCCGGCATCGGCCGGGAGGTTGGCAAGTGTTGCGTGGGCGGCATGGCATTCGGCAGCGAACAGGGCCGGCCAGTGCAGCGCACCTTCCTCGGGCGACTCCGGTGCCGGCCATTGCGCCAGTACGGCGTCGGCCAGACCGGCCAGCTCCTGCAACCGGGCGAGCAGCTGCGCCGTGCCACGGGGTGGATCGGTACGCGTTGAGGCCAGGCGCTGGCGAAGGTGGTTGAGTGCCTCGCCCAGTGGCGCGTCAGCAGGGCGATAGCGCTGCCGTTCTTCTTCCAGCACGCCGAGCGTATCGGCCAGGCCGTCGAAGGTATGTGGCGCCAGCACTGGCGCATCCACCAGCGCGAGGAGGCCTTGGCGCAGCGTCAGCAGGTGGCCGGCCAGGTTGCCGCTGTCCACGGTGGAGACGTAGCGCGGCTGCAGCGGCGCCAGGGTTTCGGTGTCGTACCAGTTCAGGAAGTGGCCGCGGTGTCGCGGCAGCTGGTCCAGCGTATCGAACGTGAGCGCGGTACGTTCCGCGACTGCGCCCTGCTGCAGCCAGCCGAAATCCCACGCAGACAGATTGGCCAGCAGCGACAGGCCGATGTTGGTCGGCGAGGTGCGCCGCGCCACCATCAGGGTTGGATGCTCCTGGATGTTATCTGGCGGCAGCCAATGATCCTGCTCGCGCACCCACGCCTGGAAGAACGACCAGGTGCGCCGCGCCAGCCGGCCCAGGAATGCCCGATGTGTCACGGAAAGTTCGGCCACGCTTGCGGCCGGCGGCCGGCCCAGCCACGCCATCAAGGCGGGGGCGAAGACCCACGCCAACAGCAGGGGCAGGGCGACAGGCAGCGCCTGCGGAGCCACGCTGGCCACAACGGCCGCCAGCGCAATTGCCAGCAACGATGCCGGCGCCATCACCCGCCATTCCGCGCCGCGGTCGCTGCCGAGGCGGCGTTCGACTTCGCTGGAGGGGTTCCATTGCAGCAGGTGGCGGCGGGTGACGGTCATGCGCCAGAGCGTGCGCAGCACCGCCCCACCGGCCAGCAACGCTTCGTAGGGCAGACACGCGACCTGGGTGGCCGCGCGCAGCAACGACTGCAGCGTGCCGCGCCCGACCATGATGTAGTGCGCTTCCAGCGGGGTGTCGTCCGGAACGCTCAGCGCATCGCGCAGCATGCCGATCAACGGCGGCGCGAACCACAGTGCCAGCACCCATGCCGTCCACGCAGCCGGGCTTTCGGCATACAGCCAACCCGCCACCAGCAAGGCCAAGGCAGCGATCGGCACCAGGCTCCGGCGCAGGTTGTCCAGCAACTTGCCGCGCGACAGCAGGCTGAGCCGGTTGCGTTCCCAGCCCGATCCCGGGCGCGGTGTCCACGGCATCAACCAGGGCAGCAGCTGCCAGTCGCCGCGGATCCAACGCGCACGGCGCTTGGCATCGGCGGCGTAGCGTTCGGGATAGTCCTCGTACAGGCGCACATCGCTGACCAGGCCGGCGCGTGCATAGCAGCCTTCCAGCAGATCGTGGCTGAGGATGCGGTTCTCGGGCAGGCGGCCTTCGAGCGCATGCTCGAACGCTTCGACGTCATAAATGCCCTTGCCGACGAACGAGCCTTCGTCGAACAGGTCCTGGTAGACATCCGAGACCATGCGGGAGTACGGATCGATGCCGGGCTCGCTGCCGAACATCCTGGCAAACCGCGAGGTGCGGCGCGTGCCGAGACTGGTGCCGACGCTGGGCTGCAGGATGCCGTAGCCCTCCACCACGCGTTGCAGCGCCGGATCGAAGCGCGGGCGGTTGAGCGGGTGCGCGAGGGTGGCGACGAAGGCGCGTGCGGCATCCCGCGGAAGCTGCGTGTCCGAATCCAGGGTGATGACGTAGAGGACGCCGATCAGGGCCGCCGTGTCACCGACGGTGCGCATGAACGCGGCCGCATTGCCCTGGCGGAGCAGGGCATTGAGGGCTGCCAGCTTGCCGCGCTTGCGCTCGTGCCCCATCCACACCCCTTCACCCGGGTTCCATTGCCTGGGGCGGTGCAGCAGGTAGAAGCGATCGCCGCGCTCAGCCGCATAGCGACTGTTCAATTCCTCGATCCGCTCCACGGCGTGCGCGAGCAGGGTGTCGTCCGTCGGCGTCTCGGCTGCCGCGGCATCGAGAAAGTCCGTCAGCAGCACAAAGCGCAGCTGAGGATCGCGGTTGGCCAGGAAGCGGACCTCCAGCGCTTCGGTCAGGACATCGATGCCGTCGATACTGGACAGCATCGAGGGGACCGCGACCACGGTGGAGCAGGCCGCAGGGATGCCTTCGCTGAAATCGAGCTTGGGCAGCGGCCTGGGCGTGACCAGTACCGTCGCCGTCCAGTTCACCAGGACGATGCCCAGCTCGCTGAACACCAGCAGCCCGAACAGCGCGGCCAGCCAGGCGGGTACCGAGCCACTACCCGAGGCCAGCAGGCCAGCGGTGGCCACCACCGCCAGCAGGGCGATCGGCAGCAGGTACAGGGCAAGGGGCACGCGATGCGCCAGTCGCCTGGCCTTGCGGTGGCGCGGTGCCGCCTCGGCCACCGCGGCCACGGTGGCGTCCACGCCTTCGCCCACGAGCCAATAGCCCACGTGCGTACGTGGCCCATCAAGCGGCGCAGCCGCCCGCGCCAGATCCATCGCGATGGTCGCAACGCGTTCTTCCGCAACGCGGCTGCCGCGCGCGATCTTCTCCACGACATGGCGATAGGCGTCGCGGGTGCCGAAATCCATCTGCGGATAGACGGCCATCGGGTCTTCCCGCAGCCGCTGTTCGACCACACTCATGTCTTCGACAAAGGTGCGCCAATCCATGGTGGAGAGGAATCGCAGGCTGCCGATGCTGTTGCCGATGGAGACCTGATCGGCCGCCTGCTGCTGCCCCTCTGCGGCGACCAGTTCGTCGATGCGCTGCCCGGCCGCGGCGGCCCACTGTTCCAGCCAGGCGATGGGCATGGCCCACGCACCGCCGCGCCCCTGCAGCGACCGGGTCAGCTCGGCGATGAAGGCGCCAGTCAAGGGTGGCTCGGAGCGTGCCATGTCCGCCACCACGAGCACGACATCGGTCGGGGTGTCGGACGCCGCGCGATTGAGACTGTCCGCCCATTGGGCAGCCAGGCCACGGTCCGTCCCGTCGCGCATCACCCGCGCCGCCATGCGCCGCAGATTCTCCAGCAGGGCCAGGCGCAGCATGATCGGAACGGCCCACAGTTCGCCCAGGCTCAGCGGCGCGAGCGACTGGTACGAGGCGATGAAGCGGCCCAGCGTATCCCCATCAATGCGGCCATCGCCGTGCGCGATCGCCTGCATCGACAGCTCATACACGCGCGGCAACCCGGCCGAGGGGCCGGCGACCAGCGAAGGCAACTGCCGGCTGTAGCCGCGCGGCAGGTGGCGTCGCGCGGTCTGGATCTGTTCTTCGATCAGGTAGTAGTTGTCGAGCAGCCATTCCCCGGCCGGGGTCACCGGCCGCTGTTCGCGCACTACGTTGCTGAGCAACGTGTTGGCATCTTCCAGGACACGTTCGTTGGCCTGCAGGCGATCGAGCAGGCGCTCTGCGCCAGGTCGCATCCGCACCCGATGCTGGCGCGCCAGTGCGCGGCCGTACACCTCCATCTGTTCAACGCTGTACAGCGCGGCACGCAGGGGGACCTCGGTGGCTTCAATGGCCGGAACCGAGGCCTGGCGCTCACGCCAGCGCCAACGGACAAGACGACGCAGGCGGAGCCAACGACCAAAAAGACGGCGAAAGTGGGGCATAGGTTACCGAGGAGGCAGGTCGCGTCCTTGCATAGTTGCATTCGGGGTGGCGTGGTAACTGTGAAGGCGGGGAGAGGTCGAGCGGCCCGGGTGGCCTGGGTGGCCGTGGCGCAACCTCAGGCCGTCGGTACAGTGCGGCCGGCAATCGTCAGCGGCCTGTAGGTTCGAGGGCAGGGCAGTGCCGACTACCCACCACAACGAGGGGCGTGAATGGGATTTACGCTGTATCCAAGGACTTCAACTGGTCAGTCAACAGGCGAGTCAGGCTACGGCGCGCAAAGTACCCCTGCAGCTGGCGTGCTTTGATGGTTCTTGCCCTCAGTCGAGCGTTGCCACCGGCGCGTTGCTCGATGCGGTAGCAGCGCGAAGCGCCACACAGCTCTGCCTGGCTCGCCGTGACCGTCACCACGGTGACTTCCAGACTGGTGAAGGCGTTCTCGGCGGCGATGTCGGGGTTCTCCATGCTGGCGCGCTCGATCAAGGTCCGGAATCGCCCCAGGTCTCGTTCGCCGCCGCTGCTGAGCGCACCCACGTTGGTCGCACGGCGGACATCGTCGTCGTCGCCGGGAATCGCTTGGCTCCAACGCTCTGTGCGTTCGGGAATGATCGCGCGGACCACCTTCCCAGTAGGCTCAATCAGGTCGATGACCACATCCAGCAGGTAGACCGGTTCAAGCCCCAGATTGGTCACGAAGCAGTGCGCATCCAGGTCCTTGCCCGCGCCCGACGTGATCAGGATGGAAGGACGCTGCTGGCGGCGGTAGCTGCGCAGGAAGAAATTCAGGTAGACGACCCAGATCAACGCCGTCACGCAGGTCATGGCTGCGGTTATCAGTGGGGCGAAATGAAGCAGGTTCTGAAGCACGTTGAGGCTGATCCGGTCGAGTCGACGCATGTAATCACGCTGATACTCATCATCGCCCTTGAACCGCTTGCGTCCTGTGAAGCGCCTGGCAGCAGCCTTGCAGCTCGGTTCGATGTGACCGGTCACAGCCGCGGGAGCTATGATGCCCTCAGCTATAGGGGGCTACATGGACGTGAGAGCTATTCTGTTGCTGGCCGCTATGGCTGCCGGCCCGGCATCTGCACAGCAGGTGCATAAGTGCGTTGAAGGTGGGAAGACCAGTTACCAATCTGCACCGTGCGCCAACAGCGCGCCCCAAAAGACGTGGGATGCCACGCCGCAATACGACGCATACGAAAACCAGCTGCGCCTGGAGCGTATACGGCAGGACATGCGTCAGCGTGATCAACGGCAGTCTTACCAGGCATCGTCTGGTGGTGGTGTCAGGGGTGTCGTGGTAAGCCAGTACAAAGAGCCTGATCGCTGCCAAGCGGCCAAAGATCATCGGGACGCGGTTTACCGTGCAGCTGGCATCAAGCGTTCGTTTGAGCTTAGTCGGCAGATGGACGACAAGGTGTACGCCGCCTGCAAGTAACGGCGTGTAGGGGTGACGCCTATGGCGATCAAGGTGGGGCCGGTCAGGTCGTGGACCGTGCATCAATGCTGGTTTTTCCGTGGAGCCTCGATGAGGCTAGAGCGACGCCAGTAGGAGCTTGAGCAGGCCCACGAGGTACCTCACTGCGGCCGCCGGTCGCTTTACATAATATACATTATGCGAAATGGACTTTGGCAGGCTGAAACTGGTCTGGCTGTGGATCAAGTCTTTCCTCCCTGCTGACGGGACAACTAAATTTGTACTTTTGCGCCAACTATATTTGTACTTTGTCCGGCGTAAGTACGTTTTTTGACGCCACAGATCGCTCAGGGGTCAAGCCGACGATGCGGATCGTACTCACGCCTCGACAAGGTCTCCTCCCGGCGCAATAGATCTGACTCCACGCAGTGAGCAGCTCGATCAACCGGCGCCACGGACTGTCCGCGGGTATCGCACCCGAACCAGCCGGCCGGACCGATGAATCATCTTCAATACGATGGTCACAGACGCCTCCTTCTCCGTGGAAGGCCATGACGCCGATGGCAATCCATTCCTTCAAAAGATCGACTGCGTCTGGCTCATCGTTGGGTACTTTGCACTACTCCGGATGTGCTGCAGTTGGTCACTATCATTTGCAGCGAACTACAACGGCACCGACTTCAACACAGCCTGTGCAAACAGCCTTCGGCAATGGGAACCCCAGGGAACTGGTCTCCCCTCGCATGAGGTACGTCTCGGGCAGCGGGATTGGCGCTGCACCTGTGCTTGGTTCTGTAGCAACCGGAGCCATCACGAGCCTCGATAATGCGATGGCACACCGTCTCGGCGTCAACTGCGAGCGCATGGCGTCGGAATTAAGAGGAGTCATCCACCTCGGAGCAAGCGGGGTTCCGGAAACCCGAGGGCTTCTTGAGGCGTGGAACAAGCGCAGGGAAGAGACTGCGATCCGCTGGTTGCCTGGCGCCTTTCGACCCCAAGGCGAGGCAGCGGAGAAGAGCCAAACCAGTGGCAGCGATCCGGATGACTATCCGCTGCAGCCGTAAGCTCCCCCGTCAAGCAGACATTTCTAAAGTAGAGCTTCTGGCGTGAGCGGTACGGTACTCGACGGGGCTCATGCCGCTGAGCGAGTCATGTGGACGAATCTCGCTGTAATCGATCATCCACCAATGCGCTGCCTCGCGTACGTCCTCAAGGCGTGCGAAGAGGTGCTGGTCCAGCACCTCCTCACGGAACGTGCGGTTGAAGCGTTCGATGAAAGCGTTCTGGTTGGGCTTGCCAGGTTGGATGTATCGCAGCGCCACGCCGCTGAGTTTGGCCCACTGGGTAAATGCTTCGTCCAGGAACTCAGGGCCATTGTCCGGCCGTAGAACCTGCGGTAATCCGTGATCACGTTTGAGCTGCTCGAACACGCGCACCAAGCGACCAGAGTTGAGTGATGTATCCACCTCAATATGCAGCACCTCGAGGTTGAAGTCGTCGACCACATTGAACGTTCGGAATCGTTTGCCACAGGCCAACGCGTCACTCATGAAGTCCATGGACCAGACGGTATCTGGATGCCCGAGAACATACAGCGGCACCCGCTTGCGCTTGGGCAGACGGCGCTTGGCCGCCCTTCTCAGGTTGAGCTTCATCGCCTTGTATACCCGATAGATCCGCTTCGGATTCCAGTCCGGTCGCTTCTTGCGTAGTTGACCGCTGCACTTCCAGAAACCTCGACTGGGCCGCTCGTCGACCAGCCTGGCCAATGCCGAGATCAACTCCGCATCGCGCACGGTCCAGTCCAGTGGCGGCGCATACCAGGCCGCACGAGACAAACCCACGTAACCGCAGGACCGGCTCAGGGGGCGCGCGTGCACCTCGGTGAGGAAACGCACTGCCTCACGCTTCTGACCCGGCCCTGCAGTTTTTTTGCGATCAGGTCCTTCAGTGCCGCGTTATCCAGCGCCATTTCCGCATACATGCGTTTGAGCTTGGCGTTCTCAGCTTCGAGGTCCTTGACTCGACGAAGCTCGGACGCCTCAAGCCCGCCGTACTTGCTCTTCCACTGGTAATACGTCGCCGTGCTGATGCCGGCCTGGCGACATAGATCCTTCACCGCAAGCCCGGCATCGCCCTGCTTAAGGATCGTGATGATCTGCGTCTCGGTGAATTTTGATGTGCGCATGCAACCTCCTGGCTGGTTAAAGATGCCAAAAAGTTCTACTTATCGGGTGTCTGGCTGCCGGGGGAGCTTACGAGTGGTCATAGCGAATGGACAAGGATCCTGGTAACAGATCAACGCTGCTGAAGTGAGCAGTAGCAGCCAGGGCACGGATCATCTGACGCCAGTACGGTCAGCCGATCCACTCGTTGAGCTAGGTCAGCCCGATCTTCCCCAGAGCCGAGGGGACCCCAAACCAGACTTGAAGAACTATGCCAGTCTGGCACAGTAGTTAGGACCGATGACGGTCTACTGTGCGTCTTGATCAACGGTCGGAAACTGGGAGAGTGATATGAAAGACGTCATCCGTCAGGTTGGTATCCTCCTTGACGAGATTGGAGGCGGCTGATCGGAAGGCCATCATTTGTCCATTAGCGGAAATGGCGGGCTGGAAACTGTTTCCATTCCCTGGCAACGCATCATGCCCGCGGCTGACCAGGATGGTGTCGCCGGTGCTTAGGTCGTGACGATATATCTGGCGTTTACCGTTTGATCGCTTCCCGGCGAGCACGGAAGACGGGCTCAGGAATGCAACATACCTGCCATCGGCCGATATCCGCGGCTGCCCCGAGAAGGTCTCTGCTGCCTTACCCTTGCTAGACACACTGGCGAGCCGCGTTGTGGAATTGCTGAGATCACGTACAAACACCGCGTATTCGCCGTTCATAGCACGGCGATCTAGGTTTCCAGCTCGGGACAGGAATGCGATGTTCGTTCCATCCCCCGAGATGGAAGGGTCACTACTCTCCCCTTCGGCCTGGGCACCATCGGCACCCACGCTGACCCGCCGCAATGTTGCTTCACCCACACTGTAAACGAACACATCATCAACGCCGTTGGTATCACCAGCCACCAAATTAGTCGCTGCGGACCGGAAGGCAACAAACATCCCATCGGCCGATATCACGGGCTGAAGGCTTGCCCCGTCGGCAGGCTGGCCGTCCTTGCCAACACTGAGGCAACGTGTGGTACCGGTGGCGCGGTCGCGCAGGTAGATGGCCGAGAACCGTTCGCTGCAGCCCGGCGCCAGATTTTCGGCAACTGCCACAAAGGCGACGCGGCGGCCATTAAACGACAAAGACGGGGTGACACTCTGTCCTGTTGACACGTCGCCGTCATCGTTGCGGCTCACAACATCTCTCTCATCGCCTTCTACTAGGACTATCTGGCGCGCCGACGTGTGGAACCCGATGCCCACCGTCGACGCCAGCGCCACCACCTTCCCGTTGCCGGAAATGGTCGGATCCGTGTCAACCGCACCAATTGCTCCAGCGTCACGATAAGCGAGACGCGTGGTCTCAAGACCTACGTCACGAACGTAGATATTCAAGCCTGGGCGCGCGTCCGTCACAAGGTTGCTTGCCATCGAGATGAACGCCACTACTTGGCCGTCAGCCGAGATCTCCGGGCGCACACTGAACGCGTTCCCCTGCCTGCCATCGTCCCCCAGACTCAACAGCGATGGGCTTGGCTGGCGGTTGGCCGGGGCTGCGCTGACGGAAATGGCCACCATCAGGATGACCCAGGGAATGAGAGGGCTGCTGAAAGGAACTCGCCTGTTTCGCCTCTTCATGCTGTTATCTGCCCACTTTCGGTGGCGACAACGTCCATGTCGCCAATAGTTATCACGACATCTGCGTCGTCAATGACTTGCTGACGATGCGCTGCATGGACGACAGTGATGCCCATGGAGCGGATCTGACGGAGAATCCTGGCCTCGGTGGCGGCATCGAGGTTTGCCGTTCCCTCGTCCATGATAAGCAAACTAGGCCGCCTATAGAGCGCCCGCGCAATCAGCAGGCGTTGCATCTGGCCGCCTGAAAGGCCGCCTCCACGATCGCCCAATGCCGTTTCGTACCCCATAGGCAGCGCCTGAATCTCTCCATCGATGCATGCCGCGCGCGCCGCCTCTCGGACCCGGTCATCTGCGATAGAGGAACTCCCAAACGCAATGTTTTCGCGAATGCTACCGCTGAAGAGACCGTCCCCCTGAAGCACCACGCCAATGTGGAATAGCCACTTCTCTCGTGGGACCGTTCTGAGATCGGTGCTTCCCAGCCAGAGCGACCCCTCTTGAGGATCGGCAATACGAAGCAGTAGCTTCAACAACGTTGACTTTCCGACACCGGAATTGCCTCTGATCACATACCGTCTTCCCGCTTGGAGGCACGTGGAAAGGCCCCGAAGAATAGGCTGATCGGAGCCTGGGTAGGAGAATGTGATGCCTTTCAGGTGGATAGGCTGAGAAAAGTCCAGCTCGTGCGCGTCGCTGTGATCCGGTTTCAAGGGGACAGGCTGCCTTGGTGCTAGATCGATGAGATTATCAAGGTGAATACGCACAGCACGGATGCGGAAAGAAACTTCTACCAAGCCCATGGCGCTGACGGTGAACAGGCGCTTGTAGGTGAGGAATGCGATGAGCATGCCAAGCGTCATTGAGCCATCCATCACCATCATCAACGCGAGGTAGCCGATGACAAGCGTGTCAATGCCGGCAATGCTGTCACCGTTGCGCCACGTCATTCGGCATAGGTGTAGCGTCTGCGACGCTGCTGGATGGACCCGCGCCAACCTCCTTAAGCAATTTGGAGACGATCGCAGGGTCCGGCGAAAAAAGCTTAACCACACCATTGTAGTGCTGTGCCTCAAGCGTGCCGTCCCCTGTTCGTGCAGAGGATACTTCCGTGTATTCCATCCCCATCCCCTCCTGTTTTCCCCGGATTGATTGATATCACCAGCGCAACTTCAGTGTCAATGTTCTGTGAGGCCCATCGGCTGCGATGGGGCTCCTTGTTGGCGGAATCGAGGTGCGCCGGCGCGTGGCTATGGAACTTTTGAGACCTGTGTCCCAATACGCGCCCGGCCGAGTGCTTTGCTCGCGCAACGCGCCCAGGGATTCCCGCCTATGCAGAGATTGGTCTGCGCCGCCAAATGGCCGAGATCGGCCAGCAGTAAAGTAGGACGTCCACTTACGGAGGGCGCGAGGGCGGCCGGGTGGCGCCTCCGAGCGTTCCCGGCCAGTCATGAGCCTAATCAGATTGCGCCAAGATCATGCGGAGCCAAGCGATTCAGTGTGGTCGATATGACCCGTGGTCCGAGGTTGCGCCGGTGCGTGTAAGGCGCTTCCATAGGAAGCGCCCCCCTACCCCCGGCTACTGCTCCCGGCAACGCTGCCAGCCACCTGCCTGAGCATGGATTTGCTCCCACCCATTCGGTAATTTTCGGAACGCTTGACCGCCGATACAAGCCATTCCCGAACGCTTCGAGGCGCCTGACCCCAAGGGAGGCAGGTTGATAACGTTGTCCGAAGGGCCGGGACGCCCGGCGCGTTGGGCCTCAGCTGACAGAGTACGGGCCTCAACGCGATCGCAGTACGCCTTCATACTCGGGTGAGGGTGATTCGGCCATGCCAATTCCTGGCAGTTGAAGGGCGTTGTGCTCTTCGACATCGAGTTGTGGGCAGCCTTGGGGGTCGGAGGCAACGGCTTGGGTCTAGGGCCCGTTGCAGACTGCAATTGAGCGTGCGAAGAGCACGCAAGCGAAAAAAGCAGCAATCCTGCTGAAATCCTTTTGAGCATAAGCTTCCCCTTGTAGCTCGGGGAAGCTTACCGTCTCAAACCTGCAACTGGCGAGAGTCGGCCAGGCTTTATATTGGTGATGATGTCTAATGGCCATCGATGCCCTATCCATCCGCGGCCAGGCCACTGTGCTGAAATCAAGCCGACGCCGCAGCCGCAATCTTGATCGACTTGACGTTCACAAACTCCTTCAGACCTTCCGGACCGTGCTCGCGACCATAGCCCGACGCCTTCACCCCACCGAACGGAAGCGTTGGCGATGCCACGTCGAAGGTGTTGATGAAGATCATGCCGGTGTCGAAGTACTTGCTGGCCAGCTCCCGGGCGCGCTGCACGTCACGGCTGAAGATGCCCCCGCCCAGGCCGTAGCGGCTGTCGTTGGCGATGCGCATGGCATCCTCATCGTCCTCGGCGCGGATGATGGCCGCTGCAGGACCGAACAGCTCATCTTCGTAGGCCACCTGCCCCGGCGCCACATCCGCCAGCACCGTGGCCGGGTAGAACCAGCCGGTGCGGTCCGGCACTTCACCGCCCACCAGAAGACGGGCCCCTTGCGAGACGCTCTTGGTCACCTGTTCGTGCAGCTTGTCGCGCTGCGCCTTGGAGACCATGGGGCCGAGCTGGGTGTCGTCGGCATTCGGGTCGCCCATCCGGATCGCTTCGAACGCCTTTGCATAGCCGCTGACGAAGGCGTCATAGTTCTTCTTTGTCACGATGAAGCGCTTGGCGTTGACGCAGGTCTGGCCGTTGTTGAACAGGCGGCCCTTGACGCAGGTCGCCACCGCCAGATCCAGGTCGGCATCGTCCAGCACCAGATAGGCGTCGTTGGAGCCCAGTTCAAGCACGGTCTTCTTGAGGGCCGCACCGGCCTTGGCTGCCACGGTGCGCCCTGCCGTCTCGCTCCCGGTCAGTGTCACCGCGCGTACCAGATCGTTTTCCACGATGTCATTGGATTGATCGTGGCTGATCAACAGCACCCCGAACAGCCCCTTGGGCAGCCCGGCACTTTCGTAGATGTCACGCAAAAGCAGCCCACTGCCGGTGCAGCTCTCGGCATGCTTGAGCAGTACGCCATTGCCTGCCATCAGGCTGGCGATGGAATAGCGGATCGCCTGGTAGGCCGGGAAGTTCCACGGCTGAATGCCGTAAACCACGCCGATGGGCGCGTGGGTCACGATGCCTGTGGCACCGTCCACATCGCGCTCCTCATCGGCCAGCACGACCGGCCCCTGCTTGGCGGTGTAGTCACAGATACCGGCACACAGCTCGATCTCGGTGCGGCTGTCTTCAATGAGCTTGCCGACCTCGTCGGTCATCAGCTGTGCGAACTCTTCCTTACGCTCGCGGAGTCCTTTTGCGATGCCAGCGATCACGGTTGCGCGCTCATCCAGGCTGCGCAGACGCCATTGCAGAAACGCTTCATGACTTGCCTTCACGACGGCGGCGGCTTCGGCATCGGACATGTAGGAATAGGTGGCGACCACTTCCTCGGTCAGCGGATTGATCGTGGTGAGTTGCTTGTTGGGCATGGAAAGAGACTCTTCGGTTCAAAAGCAGGTCCGTAGAGGGTCGCCGTCGTGCAGTTCCTCTGCCGTGAATTCTTCGGCGCTGCGCATCACTGGAGGTTCACTGGACCCCATTGCTACAGTGCGCCTTCGGCTTACCCTGACGAACTCCCTACATGCGCTCCTGGTTGCGAACGGTCTCCATCACCCTGGCTGCCTCCTTGGCTACCGCCGCTGTGGCCAGCCTGATGCAGACCCAGATCAATCTGCATGCGCTTACCCAGCTGGGCCTTGAGGTCAGCTGGCAGGCCCGGGCTGCCGTTACCGTGGAGGATCTGGCCCGGTTCGGACCTGTGATGGTTGGTTTTTCGCTGGCCGGCGGCGTCCTCGCGCTAGGTCTGCAGGCGGGCCTGCGGCGGTTGGGGTTGAGCGCCCTGCCCTGCGCGCTGCTCGCCAGTCTGGTTGGGTTGGCCATCGTGCTGGCGCTGCTGCGCAGCGTGATCCCGATGCCGGCGATCGCTGCGATCCGGGAGATGCCAGGCTTGGCCGTGCTCAGCTTGTGTGGGCTGGTGGGAGGATACGTGAGCCACACGCTGACGGCGCGTGCCGTGCGCGGGCCACGTCTGCACCGTGGCCTTGCTTACCTGCTGTCTGCCTGCCTGGTGTTGCTGCCGCTTGCGTCGTTCCTGTTGATGCACCCGAAGCCGGAACGGTCACAGCCGCCTGCGGCGTCGGGATACCAAGCGACCATCGTCGCCGACGGCCTCCAATGGCCCTGGTCGTTGGCGGAACTGCCGGACGGAAGACTGCTCGTCACCGAAATGGCTGGCCAGCTTAAGGTGATTGACCGGGCCGGCGACCGTGTGGGCGTCAACCTTTCCAAGATACCCGCCGGATATCAGCAGGAGCGCGTGATCGGTCTGATGGACATCGCCCTTTCACCCGATTTCGAGAAGGACCACCGCATCTATCTGACGCAGGGCTACCGTGATCCTCGCGGCGTGGGCGTCCGTTTGATACGTAGTGCGCTCAACTTCGCCGGCGGTGAGTGGTCGATAGATCAGGTGGAAATTCTATTCGAATCCACGCCAAAGCCCAGCGACGGCAACAACGGCGGGCGCTTGGCGTTTCTCGACACGCACACCCTGCTGATGACGGTGGGCGATGGGAGTGCACGCCGGGAGGAAGCCCAGAACCAAAGCAACTCGCTGGGCAAAGTGATGCGCATTTCGCTCGCCCCGAGTGCAAACGGCGCGGCCATATACACCTCAGGCCACCGCAACCCGCAAGGCATCGTGCGTGACCCCTTCACCGGCGCCGTGTATGTGAGCGAACACGGACCGCGCGGCGGCGATGAGCTCAACCGGCTTCGACCGGGTGGCAATTACGGCTGGCCGCTGGTCAGTCACGGAATCGATTACCCGTTTGCCCGGGTGAGCCCGTTTACGCATCACCAGGGGTTCGAGGACCCGGAGGTGATCTGGTCGCCGTCCATCGCACCCTCTGGCTTGGCCGTCTATCAAGGCGCCCTTTTCCAGGGATGGCAGGGCGATTTCCTGGTGCCGGCATTGCGTGAGCGGAGTGTCCGCCGCCTTGTTCGCGATGGTGACCGTGTAGTGCGCCAGGAGCTGTTGCTCGGTGAACTCGGCGAACGTATTCGTGACGTCAAGGTCGCTGGAGATGGTTCCATCTACGCGCTCACCGACGGGGTGGACGGGAAGCTGCTGCGGATGGTGCCAAGGGACCCCTTGAGCACGCCGCTCAAGTGACGCCGGCCGCGACGCTTGCGGTGTCGCGAGCGCTGGAACTATCGGGAATTCATGCCCACTAGCTGCCGTGATCGGCCAACGCATCGTGAAAGTCGAGCTCGTGGACGATGACAACCCGAGATCCTGCTTTACGCAGCTTAATGGCATTCTCGACCTTGCGTCCGTAGCACGCAAACGCCCAGCACGGATTCCCTTCTGCACCAATGACCAGGTAGTGGACTTTCTTTGAAGGCGATGAATGGGCCGATCCCCCAAGCCTCTTAACGACGCCTTCGAATTCGGCGCGGGTGAAGCGCGACGATGCGCCTGTAAAGCAGAAGCCCCTTTCCATGAAGCTGATCTCTGGATCCACCGCGCATAAGCCAACGATCTGCCGCCCTTCCAACACGCGCGGACTGGTGATTGTGCGGTCGTCAAGCAAGGGCGTGAACTCTGCGAAGAAAGCTTGGAGCATCGCGTGTTCCTTCGCGTCTATCTGTTTGTCGGCAAGCACCCCTGTGATCAGGCTGCCCACCTCGTCGAAGGGCCAGCATGTTTTCAGGTGCTCGTGATCTGCCATCCAATCGGACAGGGCGCGCAGCTCTTCCACGGAGATATGCGTGTCCGCGACGATGCCCCCCATGATGGCGTGCAACCGCTGCAGGTCGGCAGTCACGTCGTCGTAGAACTCAGTCGAGCGCAGGCGTTCACACAGCCACACGATGTCTGCGTGTTCTTCCTCGGTCAGGATGCCGTCGGCTACCGCGGCAGTGACAACCGGCACGAGCTCGTTGAAGGGGTGCTGGTCACGCACGGCGTCGTGCTCGGCCAGCCACAGATTGAGGTAGTCGAGCTCGAGGGCGTTGATCTGGCCGTCGATCACGATACCTTCGACGATGCCGATGAGCGCGTTGACGGACTTGTCCAGCCGGGCTTTCGAGGTGAACTTGAAATAGTTGCGGTGATCCGAGTGCATTGCGTTACGTCCCTGTTCAACGCCGTCCAGTGGCGTGTTGTGGAAACTTACCGCCTTATCGCCATCAGGCGCTAGAGCCGAGATTACACCCGCCCGGGACCGGTCACGGGCATTCTGGCAGCGTGCCCGCGCGTCCACGCGCTATGTGCAGGTTCTTGGGGGGTACCGGCTGGTAGAGGCAATGTCGCGTTTCGCTCCATCCCATGCTGCGCTGTCCCGCGTCATTCCGCGCGTGGGGTAGTTACATTGCCCCAACGCAGCTCGAACCTCAGTTCCAGCGTCTGCCCCGACTCCAGCCGCTTCGGCGCCAGCGTGAACCCATCAGGCGGCCCAGTCTGAGGCTCCACACAGGTCGCGTGCGCAGTCCCGTCATACACCACCCAGTGATCCGAGTCCGCCCGCAGCTCCAGCCGCTGCGCCCCAGACACCAGCACCACCTCAGCCTGGTTGATGAAACAGTCATCCCACGGCCCGGTCGCGGGCGCGGGCGCGACACAAGGCAATGTAGCGATGCCCTCCCCGTCCCGTGGATACATCGCACTCGGCGAGAACAGCAGCTGATCCGGCTTCCGGAACCACGGGTGCCAGCCAAGTACCGCCGGCATCGCCTGGTCGCCGGCTTGCACCGCCAGCCTCAGCTTCAGACGGTCGGGCAGCACATGGATCGCCTGCGTCGCACGCCCCCCGAAAGGCCAATGCCCATCCTCAGGAAGCGCCAGTGACAGCGTCGCGGTATCCGCCCCAAGATTTTCAATCCGCCACGGCCGCGAGAACCCTACGCCATGGATGGCATGCGCCCCAAGGTTCGGTGGGAGCTCAAACGCCTTGCCATCAAACACAAAGCGCCCCTGCCGAATCCGGCCCGCCCAAGGCACCATCGGATAGCACCCCCATCCAATGGCGGCCGCCCCACCCTCGTCCTCGCCCACCAGCCAGTCCACCCCGTCGTACCGCATCTGGGCGATACGGCCACCGGCGTCCGGTGCAAGCGCGACCTCCAGCCTGCCCGCGCGCAACCAGTACAGGCGCCCACCATGCAGGGGCGCCTGCGCATCATCCTTGGGTGACGCCGCTTCAAACGCCATACGGATCGATCGTCCGGATGCTGCCGTCCGCCTCCATGTGCAGCGGCGTGCACCTGACTGAGCGCAGATGGGTCACGCCGCCGGACAACAAGGCGTCGTGATAGAAGAGATACCACTGGCCCTCGAACGCGCAGATGGAGTGGTGCGTGGTCCAGCCCACCACGGGCTTCAGGATCACGCCGCCATAGGTGAACGGTCCGTACGGACTGTCGCCGATGGCGTAACACAGCAGGTGCGTATCACCGGTCGAGTACGACAGGTAATACCGCCCATCGTACTTGTGCAGCCACGGCCCTTCGAAGAACCGGCGCGCGTGGTCATCAGCCCGCAGCGGCTGTCCGTGCTCGTCCAGGATGACGATCTCGCGCGTGGGCTCCGCCAGTCGGGTCATGCCCGCGTCCAGCCGCGCTACACGCGGCCCCAGTGCAGGCGCATCGCCGGTGGGCTCCTCATGTTCCGCATCAAAGCGATTGTCCCGGTACTTCTGCAGTTGGCCGCCCCAGATGCCGCCGAAGTAAAGGTAATGCGCGCCGTCGTCGTCCTCGTACACGGCCGGATCGATGGAGTACGTGCCCTCGATCGGCTCGGGCTCGGCGGTGAACGGGCCTTCGGGACGATCCGCCACGGCGACGCCGATGCGGAACATGCCCTGCCCGTCCTTGGCCGGGAAATAGAGGTAGTAGCGGCCGTCGCGGTGGGCCGCATCCGGCGCCCACATCTGCTGCGCGGCCCAGGGCACGTCGCGCAGATGCAGCGCTAGGCCGCAGTCGGTGGCCTCACCTTCGGGGGAGTCCATCCGCAGCACGTGGTAATCCTCCATGCGGAAGTGGCCACCCTCGTCGTCGAAGGACGCGCCGCCGTCGATATCGTGCGACGGATAGAGGTACAGGCGCCCTTCGAACACATGGGCCGAGGGGTCGGCCGTGTAGATGTGGGTCACCAGCGGCGGGGAGATGGCATGCGCCGCGAGCCGATCAAGGGTGCTTCCCTGCCGACGCAGGTGCAGGTCCTGCTCGATGCGCGTCTCCATCCCTTTGTCGATCTTGTAGAGGAAGAGCAGTGCAACGGCGACCAGGAAGGGAATGGAGCAGTAGAGGCTCACCGTCAGGCGGATGCCGTCCACCACCGCCTGCGGCTGTTGTTCCGCGCCGGTCTGATAGCCGTGGTGCGCAAGAATGCCGGCGACCAGCGCACCGCCGATGCTGAGCCCGATCTTCAACCCGCATAGCATCGCGGAGAAGATGATCGCGGTGGCGCGGCGATGGTTCTTCCATTCGGAATAGTCGGCCACATCGGCGATCATCGCCCACAGCAGCGGGATGGTGATGCCGTAGCAGAACCCGTGCAGCATGAAGGCGCCGAAGGCCACGCCGACCCCCGTGGGCGGAAACAGGTAGAACGCCAGCAGGAACACGGTGGACGCCAGCAGTGCGCCACCGAATACGTCACGTTTGCCGAAGCGGTCGGCCAGGCGCCGGGAGACCCCGATGCCCAGGATCATGCACAGGATGCCGCAGGCGTTGAACAGGCTGAACGCCGAGGTCGCCGGGTCCTCCGGCCAGGTGAAGCCGGACAGGCCCCACCCGTTGAGTGTCGCGTTCAATCCGCCGATGAAGCGGTTGAAGCCGGTGGTGTCGAGGAAGCCCGCCAGCGCGGCCTCGCTCATGTAGTACTGGAAGTAGTAGATGTAGGTGCCGCCCTTCAGGGCCAGGTTGATGAAGACCAGCACCGTCAGGGCCAGCATCACCTTCCACGGCCGGTTGTGCAGCAGGTCGGACAGGTCCTGCATCACCCCGCCGGTCTGTTCCTTGGCCGGCACGATGCGCTCGCGCGTGGTGGCGAAGGTGACCAGGAAGAACAGCGTGCCCACCACCGCGAACACCGTCATCACCCGCTCGAAGCCCTGCACCCGATCCCCGTCGCCCAGGATCAGCACCAGCGGCAACAGCAGGACCTGGATGATGAACTGCGCGATCATCACCGCCACGAAGCGGTAGGCAGAGAGGCTGTTGCGCTGGGCCATGCTGCCGGTGAGCACGCCGCTGAGCGCGGAGTACGGCAGGTTGTTGGCCGCGTACACGAACATCAGCAGGCCATAGGTCACCAGCGCATAGAGAACCTTGCCCTGCGCACCCAGGTCCGGCGTGCTGAAGGCGAGCAGCGACAGCACGCCGAACGGGATCGCCGTCCACAGGATCCAGGGCCGGAACTTTCCCCACCGGCTGACGGTGCGGTCGGCGGCAATGCCGATCAGCGGGGTGAACACGAAGGCACCCAGCAGGCCGATCACGAAGATGATCGTGGCCGCCGTGGCGGGCGGCAACCGGTACACATCGGTATAGAAGAACGCCAGATAGGTGATCAGCGTCTGGAAGATCAGGTTGGCCGCAAGGTCGCCCAGGCTGTAGCCCAGCTTCTCCCGGACCGACAGCGTGTGCTCGGGGGTATCCCTGTGGGGGGCTTCAGTCACGATTCGCCTCCACCGTGAAGCGGCTCCGCACGCGGGCGTCGGCGCTTGAGCCGCCTATCCGCACCTCATACGCCCCGGCCGGAACGACATAGGTGCCGCGCGCGTCGTCGTACTCGCGCAGCGCCTGCTGCGCGTCCAGCTCGAAGGTCACGGTGCGCCGCTCTCCCGGCGTCAGGTGAACGCGCTGGAAGCCGCGCAACGTCTGTTGCGCATCGCCTGCACCCGCTGCAAGCCGCCGCACATACAGCTGCACCACTTCATCGCCCGCCCGCTTGCCGGTGTTGGCCACCTCCACCTGCACCTTGAGCGTGCCGTGGTCGGCCATACGGGGCGCATCGAGGCTTGGCTTGCCGTAGTCGAAACGGGTATAGGACAGGCCGTAGCCGAAGGGATACAGCGGCGTGCCGCGGAAATAGCGGTAGGTGCGGCCCTCCATCGCGTAATCATCGAACGCGGGCATTGCCTGGTCTGCGCGGTAGAACGTCACCGGCAGCCGCCCGCCCGGATTGACGTCGCCGAACAGCGCCTCGCCCACGGCGGTGCCGCCGCGTTGCCCGGGATACCAGCTCATCAGGATCGCGGACAGATTCGCCTGGGCCCACTCCACCGCCAGCGCCGATCCTCCCGTCAGCACCATCACCACGGGCTTGCCCGTGGCGTGCAGCGCTTCCAGCAGGGCGCGCTGGGTGGCGGGCAGGCGCAGGTCGGTGCGGTCGCCGCCGGCGAAGCCCGGATAGTTGACCGTCATCTCTTCGCCTTCCACGTCGCCGGTCAGGCCGCCGACGAACACCACCACGTCCGCACTCCGGGCGGCATCGACGGCTTCTTCGAACGGCGGCTTCGCCCCGGGCATGCGCCAGCCCAGCCGCACGCCGGCGTCGCGCTCGGCATCGTAGTACTCCAGCGTCAGCGCATAGGCACGGCCCGCCTGCAGGTCCAGATCGACACCGTCGCTGCGCAGGCGATCACTGTTGGCCCAGTGGTCCAGCACCCGCTTGCCATCCACGTAGAGGCGGAAGCCGTCGTCGGCCGCCGCCTCGATCCGGTAGCGGCCCGATACCGGCGGCAGCAGCTGGCCACGCCAGCGGATGCTGAAGCCATCGTTGGGAATGCCCTGCCCCGGCGCCGCTTCGCCGCGGGCCAGCAGGTTGTCGGTCGGCGAGCCGCGGTCCCAGCGGAACCCGATCTGGGCATCGGTGCGCACCAGCGCCGGCGTCCCTGACAGATCGGGCGTACGGAAGTACTCACCGCGCAGCCCACGTTCCGGGGAGTCGGCCGAGGGCCGCAGATACGCCGCCTCGATCAGCGGCGTCGCGCTGGGATCGTCGCGCCCTTCGACCAGGTCCACACCACGCGCATAGCGCACCTCGATGCCCTTCGCCGCATCGCGGATGCCCTGCAGGATCGTCACCGGTGCCGCCGGTGTGCCGAAGTAATTGCCGAGCAGTGCCATCGTGTCATCGGCCGTGGGGCCG
The DNA here is from genome assembly GCF_054188265.1 of Stenotrophomonas sp. IS26. Lineage (NCBI taxonomy): Bacteria > Pseudomonadati > Pseudomonadota > Gammaproteobacteria > Lysobacterales > Lysobacteraceae > Stenotrophomonas > Stenotrophomonas sp. IS26. The sequence goes on along the minus strand of NZ_JBSZJV010000014.1, from coordinate 70,807 downwards.
ACCACTGCGATGCGCTTGAGGTTGCGTGACAGCGGCAGCACGCCATCGTTCTTCAGCAGCACCAGTGATGCCTGCGCGGCCTTCAGGGCCAGCGCATCGTGCGCCGGGGCCTGGTTCACCGAGGCCGGAATCCGTGCCCAGCGCACGCGCTCGGGCGGATCGAACATGCCCAGCCGCATCCGCGCGGTGAACAGGCGCGTCACCGCATCGTCGATCTCGGCTTCGCTGATCAGGCCTTGGCGTACGGCGGCCGGCAGCGTGGCGTACTCCTGGCCGCACTCCAGCTCGGTGCCGTTCTTGACCGCCAGTGCCGCCGCAGCTTCGCGGGTGGGGACGATGTTGTGATGCTTCCAGATATCCACGATGGCCCAGCAATCCGACACCACGTAGCCCTTGAACCCCCACTCGCGGCGCAGCACGTCGCGCAGCAGGAACTGGCTGGCGCTGGCGGATTCGCCGTATACCCGGTTGTAGGCCCCCATCACCGCATCCACCTGGCCCTCCTTCACCAGCGCCTCGAACGCCGGCAGGTAGGTGTCGTACAGATCGCGCTTGCTGGGGCGGGCATCGAAGTGGTGGCGATCGGCCTCGGGACCGCTGTGCACGGCAAGGTGCTTGGCCGTGGCGTCCAGCTTGCGGTACACCGGGTCATCGCCCTGCAGGCCCTGCACGAAGGCGACGCCCATCCGCGCGGTGAGGTACGGGTCCTCACCGTAGGTTTCCTGGCCGCGTCCCCAGCGCGGGTCGCGGAAGATGTTGATGTTCGGCGACCAGTAGGTCAGGCCCTGATAGCGGCCATGCGCCCCCTCGCGCACGAACTGGTGATGCTTGGCTCGCGCCTCGTCGCTGATGGTGGTGGCCACCCGCCCCATCAACGGCACGTCGAACGTGGCGGCCAGCCCGATGGCCTGCGGGAACACTGTCGCCTGCCCTGCCCGCGCGACGCCGTGCAGGCCTTCGTTCCACCAGTCGTAGGCCGGAACGCCCAGGCGCTCGATGGCGGGCGCGGCATTCTGCATCTGGGCGGCCTTTTCTTCCAGGGTCATCTGCCCCACCAGCGCGGCGGCGCGGGTTTCAAAGCTGGCCGATGTATCCAGCCACGGCTGGGCCTCGGCGGCGTGACCGGTGCTCGCCACTGTCATGGCAGCGCACAGCGCCAGCGTGCGGAAGATGGGGCCGCGACGGCCGCGGTGGAGGGAAGACGTACGCGTCATCAGTTGCTCCTCAAAGCGCGCTCATCGCGCGCGAATGGTCCCAGCAGGGCGCCGACGAAGCCGCCTGCGCGATCCGTACTCAATACCGTTCCGTCCACGTCGCCCGCGAGGGTCTGCCAGCCACGCCCGTCGTCCGTATCGAACGCGAAGGCATAGCGCCCCTCGTCACCGGCGATCTTCAGGCGCAGCGACGTGGACGCCATCGCGGTGCGCGTGGCCAGGGTGCGGGTCGCCCCGCTGCCATCGCGCCCTTCCAGGAAGATCGCCACGCGATCCCCGCCGAGGCTGCGCACGCCCAGGAAGTACCAGTAACTCTCGCTCTGGAACGCAGCAAGGCCCGCCGCCACACCCGTCGCCGGCCGCGTCATGTCGGTGCTGGCCTCGAAGCGCAGATGCTGCTGACGGCGGCCAAGGAAGGCAGGGTTACGCAGCGTGTCGAGGTTCTCCGGCAGCGGATGCACGGCCAAGCTGCCCGGACGCCGGCCCAGGTCTGCCCATGACTGTTTGGGGACGCGCACCTGCACCCATCCGGTGCCAAGCGTGGGTGCATCGAAGTCGTCGCGATCGACGAAGTTGCCGGTTGATGGGGCCTGCGAGGCATCGCCCTGCATCCACGATGGCGCCTTGACCACGTACGGAATGACCTGGTCGGCAGGCAGGATCACCGGCCAGCCATCCCGCCACTGCACGGGCAGCAGATACGTCTCCCGCCCTGTGTTGTAGTGGCGCGTCTGGTAATTGCGACTGGCCAGGAACACCGCCCACCAGGCGCCGTCCGGACCTTCCACCAAGTCGGCGTGCCCGGCGTTGGTGATCGGCAGCGGCCGGTCGTCCGGCAGGTCGCGCTGGGTGAGAATCGGATTGCCCGCATACGGGAGGTACGGCCCCCAGACCTCGCGGCTGCGCAGGACCACCTGGGAATGCTGCGGCCCGGTGCCACCCTCGGCGTCGGAGAGGTAGTACCAGCCATCGCGCTTGAAGACATGCGGCCCCTCGATCCAGATCGGGTTCTTCGCCGGCTCCACCCCGCCGTCGATGAGCACCCTGCGCGGCCCTATCGGCTTGAACGCGGTCAGATCGATCTGCTGCATCCAGATGGCGCGGTGGCCTTCGTAGCGCTGCGGACCGGGCGGCACATCGTTGTTGACCAGGTAGACGGCGCCGTCGTCGTCGAAGAACAGCGACGGGTCGATGCCCTCCACGCTGGGCAGCCAGTGTGGGTCGGACCAGGGGCCGGCAGGGTCGCGCGCGGTCGCGATGAAGTTGCCGCCACTGTCGACGGCCGTGGTGACCACATAGAACATGCCGTCGTGGTACTCGATCGCCGGCGCGAAGATGCCACGGGAGACGTTCAGGCCATCGAAGTCCAGCTGCGTGGGGCGATCGATCACGTTGCCGATCTGCTTCCAGTGCACCAGATCGATGCTTTCGAATACCGGAATACCCGGGAAGTAGGTGAAGCTGGAAGTGACCAGATAGAACCGGTCATTGGCGCGGACGATGCTCGGGTCCGCATGGAAGCCGGCCAGGATCGGGTTGCGGTAGTGACCGGCGGGCAGCGGAGTCTCGAAGGCCGCGTCGTGACCGGCATATTCGAACCAATCGAAGTAGACCGGCGGCGCCGGCGTGGCACCGAGCGATGGCGCAGCAGGCAGCAGCAGGAGCAGCGTGGCAATCAGCAGGCGCATCAGGGGACCTCCGCGGCGGTGAGGGAAATCTCGAAGGGGCCGGCCGGCGCATCGCTGCTGTCGCGCAGCGTGCAGACGGGACCGTCCGCCCAGCAATAGCGCACACGCAACGCGCCGCTCCGGTAGTGCCGGCCGCTGGCCGGCTCCACGCAATCCATGCAATCCAACACAACCTCACGCCCCTCCAGCACGGCCTCGGCATAGTCGCAATGCCGCGCATCGGCATCACAGAGCTCGAATCCTATGGGGCCGTTCGCACCGGTCGTGGCCAGGGTGCCGGTGACGTTGTCGAACGCGAGCCTTGTTTCGCCCTGCGCGCGCGACGCCGTGCGAACCGTCGGGCCGGAAGGTGCCAGCGCCCGTTCGCCGTAGACCACGTGACGCGCCACCCGGGCGAGGCGCCGGCCCAGCTCCTGTTTGTTGGGCGGGTGGATGTCGTACGCGTCGCCGATGTCGATCGCCACCGCGAGCCCGGTATGCGGGTCTTCCGCCGCGACGCGGCGCTGCGCCTCGCGCACCTGTGCCCAGCCACTCTCGCCCGGGGCTTGAGGCGGCTGCCCATAGCCGGCCAACTGCACCACCAGCAGCGGCATCCGCGCACCGAACCGGCTGCGCCAGTCATCGCGCAGGCTGCGCAGCCGGTTGGCATAAGCGGCGCCGTCACCCGTGTTGGACTCGCCTTGGTACCAGAGCATTCCACGCAGGCCATAGCCGCCGAGCGGCGCGATCATGCCGTTGTACAGCGTCGACAGACCCGTGGCGGCATGCCAGGGCGCCAGCGGCGGTGCCTGTGCACCGGCCGCCACCCGGTAGTGCCACGGCGCGTCCAGGACGATGCGCGTGCCGTCGTCCAGCTCCACCGCATGGGCGTCGGCCGGTCCCGACAGCCCACCCTCGCCGTAGGTATCCAGCACGTTGATCACCACCGTGTTCTCGCCGGCGTTCAAGAGACCGGCGGGAAGGGTATAACGCCGCGCCTCCGCTGCACCGTACTGGCTGCCCACCGCCACGCCGTTGACCCAGGTCATGTCCGTCTCATCGACGGCGCCCAGCGCAAGCCGTGCGCCCTGCGCCGCCTGCGCGGCGGTCAGCGTGACCTGGGTGCGGTACCAGACCATGCCGTTGTAGTCGGCAAGCGCCGGCACGCCCCAGCGCTCCCATGCGCCCAGCGCGGCGGGGGCCGTGTGCCATGCCGTGTTGTCTTCGCCCGGCTGCCAGGGAGTGTCGCCTTGCAAGGCTCCGTCGCGCATCGACCACCACTGCTGCCATACCTCGCCCCAGCCCGCGGTTGCCGCCGCAGGGTTGCTTGCGTAGACCGTGAGCAGGTCAAGCGCGGGGTCCATGCCGCCCTGCATACGCAGCGCGTCGGCGCTGGTCCACGCCTCGATCCGCGAGCCGCCCCACGCCGCCTGGATCAGCCCCATCGGGACGTCGACGGTCTTCTGCAGTTCACGCGCGAAGTAGAAGCAGGCGGCGGAAAAGTCGCGCACCGCGGCTGGCGACGCCGGCTTCCACGCGGTCGGCGCCGGGAACGTGCTCTGCGGCGTAACGGCTGCCGCCTTGGGCACGGTGAACAGGCGGATCGTCGGGTGCGTGGCGGAGGCGATCTCACTGTCTGCGTCGAGCGCGCGCCACACCGGCAGTTCCATGTTCGACTGCCCGGAACACAACCAGACATCGCCCATCTGTACGTCATGCACGTTCTGGGTGGCCGTCCCTGCGCGGACGGTCATGTCGTGAGGGCCGCCGGCGGGAATGGGTTTCAGCGTTGCATGCCACTGGCCGCCGGCGTCCGCGCGCGTGGTGACGGTTTGTCGCGCGAAGACCACGGAGACCGGGGTGCCGGGCGCAGCATGGCCCCAGACCGGAATCGGCTGGTCGCGCTGCAGCACGGCGTGATCCTGGAACAGCGGATGCAGCAGCGGTGTTGCCGGTTCCTGTGCCACGGCCGTCATGGCAGCGCATGCCACGGCGGTCGCCAGCATCCAGACGATCACCCGTGTCCGACTCATCGCCCATCTCCCGGCGCGGAAGGAAACTGCAGGCGCTGGTACCACGCCAGCGCGTGTGGCGGCGCGGTTTCGCCCGCAGGCAAGGGCCTGCCGCTGACCGACTGGAAGTACGCGACACTGGCATCGCGCCACCACTGCGCTTCGCGCCGCTGGATGCCGAGGAAGGCGGCGACCTGCGCATGCCGCTGCGCATCCACCCTGCCCTGCAGGCCTGCCCAGGTGGCCTGCATGCCCTCTACCTGGCGTACACCCAGGGAGTAACGCCCCACCAGTTCGTCCCACAGCGGTCGTCCTGAGGCCGTGCGGTGATCCCACGGGACATGGTGGAACCACAACAGCAGCGGCTCCGGCACCCGTGCCAGGTCGCCGTACACGGCGGCCACCTCGGGGGAGTACTGGGCCACCGCGTTGCTGCCGCGCGCGGTGCGATCGAAGCCGATGCCATCGCGGTCGGCGCGGTGGTAGTACACGGCGGTCCAGTCCGCGCGCGGACCGCCGTCCACCCAGGGGCCCGGCCCGTAATGGTGCCCGCGCGCCATCAGGTGGTGCAGGCCCAGCGGCGTCATGTAGTTCACCGCGGTCTCGCGCGAGGCCATCATCATGTCGACGATGGGCGCCACCACCTCGGGATCCGGCGCAAACGTCATCGCTGCCCAGTCCGCCGCGATGTCGCGGGCGGACTGGTCCGGATTCCAGGCAAGACGGCCGAAGGCGTACCAGTTGGCCTGGTCGAAGTGCGACCCACTCCAGGTGCGATCGCTGCCGATGTTGGCAACGCCGGCGATCCCGGTCAGGAGCTGCGCGACCGTGGCGCCCGCGCTGCCTGCATGGGTATCGGACTGCAGCACCTCCTCGTACAGCGGCCCCAGGTACACCAGATGTGTGGCGAAGCCGAGATACTCCTTGGTGATCTGGACCTCCATCATCAGCGGCGTGCGTGGCATGGCCCCGAACAGGGGATGAAACGGCTCCCGCGGCTGGAAGTCGATGGGCCCGTTCTTTACTTGCACGATCACGTTCGGGCGGAAGTCACCGTCCAGGCCGGCAAATTCGGTGTAGGCCTGCGTGGCGCGGTCCTCGGGCACCTCATGCGCGTAGACGAAGGCGCGCCACATCACCACGCCGCCATGCGGTGCCAGCGCGTCAGCCAGCAGATTGGCGCCGTCCGCATGCGAGCGGCCATAGTCCTGCGGTCCGGGCTGTCCTTCCGAATTGGCCTTGACCAGAAAGCCGCCGAAATCCGGAATGCGTGCGTAGATCTCGTCGGCCTTGTCGCGCCACCAACGCTGCACGGCCGGGTCGAGCGGATCGGCGGTTTTCAGCCCGCCCAGCTCGATGGGGGCGCTGAAGCGCGCGCTCAGGTACACGCGGATGCCGTACGGCCGGAACATGTCCGCCAGCGCGGCCGCTTTGATGAGATATGCCGGAGCAAGGCTCTGCGCGCTCGCGTTTACATTGTTCAGTACGGTGCCGTTGATGCCGAGCGAGGCGTTGGCACGCGCATAGTCCGTATAGCGTGGGTCCCGCCACTCCGGCAGGGTCTGCCAGTCCCACAGCGAGCGGCCCGCATAGCCGCGCTCCACGTAGCCGTCCAGGTTGTCCCAGTGGTCGAGCACGCGCAGCCCGAGCCGTGGCGATTCGCGAACCTCGAGGTCATCGAGTGACGCACCGGTCTGCAGCAGTCGCAGCAGATGGAACACGCCATACAGCACCCCGATATCCTGGCGTGCGGCCAACAGCAGCGCCTCGCGCCCGCCGATGTGCGCACGCCTGAGCAGGTAGCCGTCGTCGCCGAGTGATTCCATCTCCTTGCGGAGCGGCGCGATCACGGCCGACGAATCGGGGGTGCCCAGCACCACGCTGGCCTCCGCGCTGGGCGCGATCTGCATCCGCGGCGCGCGACCCAGCAGGCCGGTGAGGCCACGTACAAGCTCCTCGCGCGCGGCACGCTGCGTCGGGGTCTGATCGGGGGCCACGACCCCGCCCAGCCGTGTCCGGTAGTCGGTCGCGAGGGCAGGTTCCAGCGGTGCGTAGCGCAGCCAGAGGGCGTAGCCGTCCTCTGCGCGCACGCTGCCCGCGCAGGCGAAAAGTGCCAGGGCGACACCCAACATCCAGTGACACCGCTCGACATTCCAGCGGAGCAGCAGCATTGCCAGCAAACCTTGTAAGCTGCGGACGTGCCCGCCTTGCGGCAGCGTCACAAAGAAGAAAGGCAACGCGTATTGGACAAGCCGAAGAAATCGGTCCGCCGCAAAACCAGCGGTGTGACGATCGACGAGGTGGCGGCGCTGGCCGGGGTATCGCCGATGACCGTGTCGCGCGCGATCAACCAGGGCAAGGTGCGCGATGTCACCCGCGAGCGCGTGATGCGCGCGGTGCGCGAGCTGGGTTATGCGCCCAACCTGGCGGCGAGTTCGCTGGCCGCCGCGCAGCACACGCGCATTGCGCTGATCTACACCAATCCCAGCGGTGCCTACCTGCGGGAGCTGTTGGTCGGCCTGCTGCGGGTTGCCTCCAACGCCGCCATCCAGCTGGTCATCCACTACTGGGACAACTTCGATCCCGACGCCGAGCGCAAGGCCGCACGTGCCTTGGGCGGACGCGTGGATGGCGTCATCCTGCCGCCGCCATTGTGCGAATCGCAGGCTGCCGTGACCGAGCTGGTCAAGGCAGGCATCCCGGTGGTCGCGATCGCATCGGGTCACCTCAGCAACGATATTTCCTGCGTGCGCATCGACGATTTCCACGCGGGCAAGCAGATGGCCGAGCACCTCATCCAGCACGGTCACAGCCGTATCGGTTTCATCTGTGGCCGCACCGATCTCAGCGCGAGCGCGCGGCGCTACGATGGGTTTGTCAGCGCCCTGCATGACGCAGGCCTGCAGGTGGAACCCGGCCTCATCCAGCAGGGGGACTACACCTACCGTTCGGGGCTTGCCGCGACAGAGAAGCTGCTGTCCCACCGCCGGCCGCCGACCGCGATCTTCGCCAGCAACGACGACATGGGCGCGGCGGTGATCTCCGTCGCACACCGGCGCGGCCTGGAGGTGCCGCGCGACCTGTCGGTGGTGGGCTTCGATGACACCTCGGCCGCAACCACCGTCTGGCCGGAACTCACCACCATTCATCAGCCGATCGCCTCGATGGCCGATGCAGCCATCGATATCCTGCTGCGCACCATCCGCCGCAGGACGGATGATAGCCGCGTGTTGACCGACCACGTCGTGCCACACCGGCTGGTGATGCGCGATTCGGTCGCGAGCCCACCCAAGCGCCGATGACGCAGGGCGCATTGTCACGCGCCCGGGCATGCGATGGTGGTCTCGGCTTCATTCAAGGCACCCAGCGCGACGCGTGACACCGAGACGGTCATGGTTCCCGACGTTGCCAGCGACCAGGGGCGATCCAGCTTGCCGACCTCCGCGCCGGCCGCCGCCAGGCATTTCAACGGCACCCCCACGCGCGTCCATTTGCCTGCGGGCAGGCTCGCCAGTGCCGGTCCGATCGCAATGCGCGCCGAGCAGCCCGTGCCGCAACCGACCGCCAACCAGGCCTCGCCATGCGGGGCGGCGTCAACGCGCAGCGTGGTCAACAGCATCAGATCGCCGTTGCTCTCGCGCTGCAGGTCCAGCGGCGTGTGCGATTGCAGCGCGACGATCGCCTCCCCCTTGCCCGACCACGCAAGCCGACGGCCATCTTCCTGCGCCAGGTGATCCACGCCGGTGACCTTCAGCAGATCGCCCTCGAGCGATTCGGGCACCTGGGTGACGGTCACCCCCTGCCCTGTGCTGTCCTCCAGCCGCAGGGCCATGCCGGAGCCGGCATCCCCGCGCGCAAAGAACACACCGGCCGCCCCTTCGTTGCCGGTGACGCCCGACGCTTCCGGCAGCGCGGCCAGATCGCCATTGTCGGCATAGGTCAGGCCGAAGCCGAAGGCGAACTGCGGGTTGTAGTCCTTCTGCCCGACATTGTTGGCGTACTGCGTTGCCGTGCGCGGCCAGCTGAAGCTCAGCTTTCCCTTGAAGTCGTGCTGCACGCTGCCGTCCGGTCTGCGCAGCAGCACATCGGCAATACTGGCGCCTTCCGAGCCGGGCAGCCATGCCGCTACGAAGGCATCGGCGGCGTTGATCTCACGGTTCACCCACAGTGGCCGCCCGCTGAGGAACACCGCCACCACCGGAATGCCGTCGGCCTTGAGCCGCTTGAGCATCGCAAGATCCGTGTCATCTCCCGGCTTGTACGCCAGCGTGGGCAGATCGCCCTGGAACTCGGCATAGGGGTTCTCGCCGAACACCACCACGGCCACATCCGGCTTCGTCGTGTATCTGCCATCCACCGCAAACAGCGCCTCGCCGCCGGCGGCCTTCGCCTGCTGTGCAATGCCTTCGTAAATCGTATCGGCATTCGGGAAGTCGTTGCGGGTGGTGCCGGTGCCCTGCCAGTTCAGCGTCCAGCCGCCGGACTGCTTGCCGACATCGTTGGCGCCATCGCCGGCCACCAGGATGCGTTGCTTCGGCGACAGCGGCAGTACGCCGCCCTGGTTTTTCAGCAGTACCAGCGATTCGCGCACCGCCTGGCGTGCAACCTCGCGATGGGCCGGCGCACCGATCAGCGCGAACTGGCCGCCGACCGCGCGCGACGACGGTTTGCCCGCTTCGAACAAGCCGAGTCTCATCTTGACCCGCAGGATCCGGCGCACGGCGTCATCCAGGCGCTCCTGGGTGATGGTGCCGGCCTTGACCGCCGCCAGTGTGGTTTCGTAGAAGCCCTTCCAGCTGTCCGACGCCATGGCCATGTCCAGGCCGGCGTTGATGGTGGCCGGGCAATCGGTGGTGGTGCAGCCTTTGACCTGCCCGTGGCCATTCCAGTCGCCCACCACGAAACCACCGAAATTCATGCGGCCCTTCAGCGCGTCCGTCAGGTACCCGGTGTGCCCGTGCATCTTTTCGCCGTTGACGCTGTTGAACGAGGCCATGACCGTCTGTGCGCCAGCCGCGATCGCTGGCGGGTAGCCGGCGGCATGGATGCGGACCAGCTCGGCCTCGCTGATCCGGGTATCGCCCTGGTCCTTGCCATCGGTGGTGCCGCCGTCACCGAGGAAGTGTTTGACCGAGGCGATGACATGACGGCCGTCAAGGAAGGCTGGCGAGCCCACCTTGCCCTGCAGGCCCTCGACCATCGCACCGGCATAGCTGGCCACCACCTCGGGCGATTCGGAATACCCTTCGTAGGTACGTCCCCAGCGATCGTCCTGCGGTACCGCCACGGTGGGCGCGAACGCCCACTCCATCCCGGTCGCGCGGGTTTCCAGGGCGGTGATCTCACCGATGCGGCGCAGCAGTTCCGGGTTGCGGGTCGCGCCCAGGCCGATGTTGTGCGGGAACAGGGTCGCGCCGATGATGTTGCTCTGGCCATGCACCGCGTCGATACCGAACAGCACTGGAATCGCCTTGCCGCCGTGCGAGGTATCCATCGAAGCGGCATGGAACGCATCGGCCAGCGCCAGCCATTCGGCAGGCGAGGCATCGTAGCGGCCGCCGGGGTCGGAGTTGCCCCCGGCCAGGACCGAGCCCAGCCGGTACCGGCGCAGGTCCTCCGGCGTGATGCTGGCAATATCCCCCTGCACCAGCTGGCCCACCTTATCCTCCACCGTCATGGTGTCCATGAGGTCGGTGATCCGCCTTTCCAGTGCGGCATCGGGCGGCAGCGGCCAGGTCACCGCCGGCCATGGGTTGGCCGGGGCCTGGGCCTGGGGAGGTGCCGCGGCCTTGTCCTCGCCCTTGCAGGCGGCAAGCGCAAGCAGCAGCACCGACACCAGAAAACCGGTGCGGCACGTGGGGTGGTGGTGGGTCATGGTGCTCTCCATGCCGCCGCGCTCAGCGCAGCAGGTACTGGTTGATCAGGTTTTCGTAGCGTTCCTGCTTGCCGCTGGTCTGCCGGGGCTCGCCACCCTTGGCACCCAGCGCGGCCAGATCGATGAGGCTGAGCCCGCCGCGCTCAAACTCCTTGCCGGCACCGCTGTCGAAGCTGGCATAACGCTCCTTGCGCCACTGCTCCCACGGCGATTCGTGCAGCAGGGCGTGGGCGACTTCCAGCCCGCGGGCGAACGCATCCATGCCGCCGATATGGGCAATGAACAGGTCGTCCAGGTCGGTCGATTCACGGCGGACCTTGGCGTCAAAGTTCAATCCGCCTTCCAGCCCACCCTGCCGCAGCACCACCAGCATGGCGCCCACGGTGTCGTACAGGTCGCTCGGGAACTGGTCGGTATCCCAGCCGTTCTCGGCATTGCCGCGGTTGGCGTCGATGCTGCCCAGCAGGCCGCTGTCCGAGGCGACCTGCAGATCGTGTTCGAAGGTGTGGCCGGAGAGCGTGGCGTGGTTCGCCTCGATGTTGAGCTTGAAGTCCTTGTCCAGGCCATGCGCCTTGAGGAAGCCCGCCACGGTCGCGCTGTCGAAATCGTACTGGTGCTTCATCGGCTCCATCGGCTTGGGCTCGATCAGGAAGTTCCCCTTCAGGCCGATGCTGCGGCCGTAGTCCCGCGCCATGGTGAGGAACCGTGCGAGGTGGTCGACCTCGCGCTTCATCTGCGTGTTCACGAGCGAGGCGTAGCCTTCGCGGCCACCCCAGAACACGTAATGCTCGCCACCCAGTTCAACCGTCGCCTCCAGGGCCGCCTTCACCTGCACCGCCGCCCGCGCCACCACCGCGAAATCGGGATTGGTCGAGGCACCGTTCATGTAGCGCGGGTGCGAGAACAGATTGGCGGTGCCCCACAGCAGTTTCATTCCAGTGGCGTCCTGGCGCGCTTTGGCCAGGCCCACCATGTGCTTGAGGTTCTTTTCGTACACGCCGACATCGTCGGCATCCGGCGCCAGGTCGATGTCGTGGAAGCACCAGTACGGCACGCCCAGCTTGGTGAAGAACTCGAAGGCCGCATCCACCTTGGCCTCGGCGGTCGCCATCGGCGAGCTGGCTTCCCAAGGGAAATGGCGGGTGCCTGGACCAAACGGATCATGCCCGGCGTTGCAGAAGGTGTGCCAGTAGCAGACCGCAAAGCGCAGGTGCTCCTGCATGGTCTTGCCGCCGATGATCTTGTTGGCGTCATAGACCTTGAAGGCGAGCGGGTTGTCCGAGTCCCGGCCTTCGAAGGGGATGCGGCCGATGCCGGGGAAGTATTCCTTGGCGCCGATGAAGGGCTGCGTGCTCATGGTGGCTCGTCCTGTCGTTGTGCGAGGGGTCGCGGAAAGGGGGATCAGCCGCGATACAGCGGCGTGAGGGCGTCGAGATGACGCAGGAAACGTGCATATGCGGTGGCATAGGCCTGGGCGCGCGCCGGATCCGGGCGCGCGGACAGCTGCGGCGCGAGCGCGACATGCTGGTCAGCGATAGCGGCGATGGAGGTGGCATCACCGCGTGCCTTGCCGAAGGCCCACAGGGCCTGCAATGCGGCGCCGAACGCCGCGCCTTCGGCGTGGATCGGCACATCCACCGGCAGGCCGAATACATCGGCCACCAGTTGCCGCCACTCGGTGCTGTTGCTGCCACCGCCGGTCAGCACGATGCGCTCGAACGACATGCCGGCGCGCACGAAGGCATCAAAGCCGTACTTCAGGCTGTACGTCGCCCCTTCCATGGCCGCGCGATAGAAATGCGCCGGGGTCATGTTGGTGGTGTCCAGCCCCGCCAGCACGCCCTTGCCGAGCGGCAGATCCGGCGTGCGCTCGCCGTTGAGGAACGGCAGCATCACCAGGCCGTCGGCGCCGGGCGACGTGGCGCGCAGGTGGCCATCGCCGTAGCGGGTGCTGAAGCCGAAGGCGTCGGCGACCTGTTCGGTCACCACCGTGCAGTTCATCGTGCAGATCAGGGGCAGCCAGCCGCCGGTGGAGGAGCAGAACGCGGCCCACGCCCCGTCGGGATCGACCACGGGCGTGTCGGAGCAGGCAAACAGGGTGCCCGAGGTGCCCAGGCTCATCGCCAGGCGGCCCGGTGCAACGCAGCCGGTACCGATGGCCGCCATCATGTTGTCACCGCCCCCAACGGCAACCTTCACGGTGTTGGGCAGCCCCAGTCTGGCCGCCGCGGCCGGATCGATGTCGAACAGCTCGTCGGGTGCGGCGATCCGCGGCAGGCAGAGCGCAAGGTCACGCTCCGGATCGGTCGCGCGCAGCAACTCGGCCGACCACGTGCGGGTGCGCACGTCCAGCCAGCCCGTGCCCGACGCATCTCCGTATTCGCAGAAGCGCTGGCCGGTCAGCACGAGGTTGAGATAGTCGTGCGGCAGCAGGATCGTTGCGAGCCTGGCGTAGGCCTCGGGCCGGTGCGTCTTCGTCCAGGGCAGTTTGGACGCGGTGTAACCGGTAAGGACGGGGTTGCCGGCGAGCGCGATGGTGCGCGCTGTTCCGCCGACCGCCTCCATGATCTGCACGCACTCGGCCGAGGTGCTGGTGTCGCACCACAGTTTGGCCGGTGCCAGGACCTGCCCGGCGGCGTCGACGGGTACGAAGCCGTGCTGTTGGCCCGAGACCGCCAGCGCGCAGATGCGGGACCTGATCTTGGAATCGATCGCACGGAAGCAGGCCTGAAGGGCTGCGACCCATGCTGCCGGGTCCTGTTCACGGCTGCCATCGGCAGTGGAGATCAGTTCCAGGGGCGCGCTGGCGCTGGCAATGAGATGCCGCCCGGCAGGCTCGTACACCACGACTTTCAGACTCTGCGTACCTGCATCGATTCCAGCAACCAGATCCATGTAGTCCATCCCGTGGGTGTTTGAAGGTAGCGCTACCATTTCCGGGCAACAGCGTGCCTCTGTGCTATGCCAAGGCGGAGGCCCGTGGCCATACGTCCTGCGCCGCTCTGCAGTAGCGTTCGATGAATGCTGCCTGCGACGGCATCGTCGCGAGCGCCTGCTCCACCGGCTGGCGGATCCGCATCAACAGCGTGCGCAGGTCCGCGTCCCCGATGGCGGCTGCAAGCGGATGCACAGGTCCCGGCTGGATCCCCTGCCCCATCAGCACGCTCGTCCAGGAGTCGACCCGGAACAGCTCGCCGGGGTCCTGCCAGGCATGCGCACGTTCGCGCCAGGCACGCAGCCGGACCGCAAGCGATTCGGGCAGCTCCATCTCACGACAGGCCTTCCACATCGGCTCGTCGCGCTGGTTGGCGTGGTAGTGCAGGATGATGAAGTCGCGCACGTGCTCCATCTCCTGCCGGCTGACCTCGTTGTACAGGTCCACCAGTGCCGGGCTGATGCCGTCGGACGGGAACAGCTGGATCAGGCGTACCACCGCGGTGATGGTCAGGTGGATGCTGGTCGATTCCAGCGGCTCGATGAAACCACTGGCAAGCCCGAGTGCCACCACGTTCTTGTTCCAGGCCTTCAACCGCCTTCCGCTGCGGAACGGCACCAGCCAGGGGTCGCGCAGGGGCGGGCCGTCAACGTCGCGCAGCAGCTTGGCGTGCGCCTCGTCATCGGACATGTGGCGGCTGGAGAACACCAGCCCGCAGCCGACCCGGTGCTGAAGCGCGATATGCCACCGCCACCCGGCTTCGTGCGCGATGGCGCGGGTATACGGAACCGGCGGCCCGACCGACGCGGTCTGCACCGCAACGGCACGATCACTGGGCAACCATTCGTGCCAGTCCTCATAGCCGGTATGCAGGGTCTGCTCGGTCAACAGGCCGCGGAAGCCCGTGCAGTCGATGAACAGGTCGCCCTCGATGACCTGTCCGTCTTCCAGCACCAGCGATTGAACGGCGCCGTCGTGGGCATGTTGGCGGACCTCGCGGATCTTGCCTTCCACCCGTCGCAGCCCGTGGCCTTCGGCTTTGCGGCGCAGGAATTTCGCGTAGAGCCCGGCGTCGAAGTGATAGGCGTAGTTGACCTGGGGCTGGGTCTGCAGCGAGAACCGGTCTTGCCGCGAGGCCGCGCTTTCCAGGCAGAAATCGCCCAGGTCCGATGGCATCCCGCGGCGTAGGCTGTCCAGCCAGAAATGGTGGAACGGCGTGGCCCAGGTGCCCTGCCCGATCGTGCCGAACGGATGGATGAAACGCTCCCCGGGGCGACGCCAGTTCTCGAACGAGATCGAGAGCTTGAACGTGCCGGCGACGGCCTGCAGGAACTCCTGCTCATCGATCTGCAGAAAACGGTGGAACGTGCGGATGGGGGGCACGGTCGACTCGCCGACACCCACCGTACCGATCTGCTCGGACTCCACCAGGGTGATGTCCAGCTGGTCGCGGAACTGGTGCGCCAGCGCACAGCCGGCCAGCCAGCCAGCGGTGCCGCCACCGGCGATGACGATCTTGCGGATCCGTCCCTGCGTTGTGTTCGCCACGTTCAATGCGGTGCTCCCATCAGCGGTTGAGTCGAGCCAGCAGCTGCGCGCGCATGCGGCGCGCCTGCGTCTCGTCGAACGGTGCCAGCGCGCCCCGGGCGGCGTCGGGCAGGTGTTGCCCTGCACGCTCACCCGGTCCGAAGACGTAGTACTCGAAGATCGTTGCCCAGGCCTGCTTCTCGCGCGGGGGCAGATCGCGCACCGCCCACATCGCGTGATGGAGTGCCGGCAGCGGCGAGGACAGGAAGGCCGGCGAACTGCGCCACCAGTAGTTCACCAGCACATTGAACGGCGCGAGGCTGCGCACGTGGTGCCACCACAGGCTCGGAATGAAGATCGCATCACCCGGTTCCAGCACGGCGGTCTGTGCGCTTGCCAATGCATCACGGAACCGGGGGTGGCGCGCGAAGTCCGGGCGGTCGATATCCACCACGCTGACCACCTGCCCCCCCGGCGTGGGGTCCAGCGGGCCCGGGTACAGGTTGTCGATCTGCTCCGGCGGAAACAACGTGAACCGGCGCCGGCCCACGGCGCAGCACGCCAGGTTGTCGGGCGTGTCGAAATGGCAGGAGGCCGTCACGCGGTTGCCGATCCAGATGCTCGCTGAAGCGTCGATGCCCTGCCCGGCCAGGCCGGCATCGTTGTGCTGCGAGAAGCCCGGCAGTGCCCGTTCGATCAGCAGGGAGGCGACATAGTAGGTGGGCGGCCGCGGTGCCTCGAGGGTGGCTTCAATGTCGGCCAGCACCTGCGTCAACAATCCACGCCGGACCTCGACGTTCAACCGGGTGAAATCCTCGTTATAGAACGGGCGCCCCTCGATCTCCGGCCCGCCGAAGGAATACGGGACCGGCACACCTGCCTCGAAGCCGCGCAGATAGCCCAGTGCCGCCTGCGTGGAGCGCAATCCTGCCTGCACCATCGGCCAGTCGCGCGCGATGCCGCGCAGCACCACCGGCTCGCCGGCATCCACCAGCGCCTCAAGCGGAAGCGCGCCAGGCGCGAGGCCGTCCAGTGTCCGCATGGCAGTGCCGTCCAGCACCGGTCAGTTCCTGCCCGCCGCAGCGGCGGCATCCTGCAGACGCAGACGTTTCTGTTTCTCCGCGATCAGGCGACGCATGTTGTGCAGCGACGCCAGCATCAGGTAGGCACCTTCCAGGTAGCCGGTGCGATTGAGTTCGGCCAGCGCCGGACCGTCCAGCTGGGCAAGCCGGTCACGGTCGATGGCGTGCAGGCCGTTGACACCGACCCGATGCTCCTGGGCAACCTGCACGTCGAGCGTGATCGGTTGAATGAGGTCTTTCGCATCCAGCTCGGCAAACATCGCCGCCCCGAAGGCGTGTCCCTCGTGGATACCACGCAGCACGCCTGCGATGTGGTCCAGATAAGGTGTGTTGCCCCCCTGCGGCAGGAATACCGGCTCGCCCTGCATCGCCGTCACGCGCGGGTGATCCAGATCCACGTGCAGCACCGCTTCCTGGGTGAGCGTGCCATCGATCTGGTTCTCCTGGAAGCCGATCAGGAACGGCCCCTTGGCCGCCGCCCCGGGCAGGTAGGACGCATTCCATCGGCCGTCCTGCAGGTAAAGATTCTCGTGCTGCTCGAACCCGAGCAGGACCACGGCCTGCCACTGGCCCGCGGCGGCGTCCTTGCGAAGGAAAATGGGATATTCCCGCTGCAGTTCGGCGAACTCGCTCGGGTAGGCCGGCACCATGCCGACCGCATCGCCGAACGCGGGCCCGAAATCGGTGGCCACGCGCAGATCGCGGTGGGCGATGTTGTTGAGCATTTCGTAACGCGGCATGGTGTTCTTCCCACCCCATCAGGACCCTTGAACGGGTGCCGCTGCCAGGGCAGCGGCACCCCCACACGTCAGAACCTGTAACGAACGCCGAGCATGTAACGCGGGCTCTGGTCAGCCAGCTTCACGATCATCTGCGAGGTGCGCGAGCGCCAACGGACGTCCTCACCGGTCAGGTTGATCGCTTCCAGGCCGAACGACCAGTGATCGTCCAGCGTGTAGTTCACGCTGAGATCCCACTGTTCGTACGCCTCCACGTAGTACGGATTCCGGCTGGCCCCCTGGTTGGCCAGAATCAGATACTGGTCACGCCAGTTCCACGCCAAGCGGACCGACCAACCGTATTTTTCGTACATTAGCACGGCGTTTGCGGTGTCACTGAGGCCGGTCAAGGCGAACTGGTCGATGGCCGGGTCGCCCCCGTTGTTGTAGCCGACATCGCCGTTCACGAGGGTGTAGTTGGCGAGGACGCCAAAGCCGGTATCGCCGAAGAAGTACTGGCCACCCAGCTCCCAGCCATGCAGCTTGGCCTGGTTCTGGTTGATGGGTCGGTTGACGTTGAACGCATAGAGCGGGTCATCACCCTCCCCGTACAGATCGTAGGCCGCTTCGGTGGCCAGCACCTGCGCGTCGGTTCCGTTATAGGCGCCCAGGCCGGCCGGGTTGTTGCGCAACAGGGCCAGCGCGGTGAACAGGGCCGTATCGTTGGCCGAGCAGGCCGCCGCATTGGCCGCACCGACCTGGGTGATGCAGGCGCCGCTGTTGAGGAAGGCCAACGCGGCCTGCGCATCCGGACCGGCGGTGGGATCCCTCAGCCCATACAGATTCTCCTGCACGATCGTGTTGCCGATGAAGTTGTTGACGGACTTGTTCCAGTAGGTCAACGACACGTAGCTCGCATCGGCGAAGTACCACTCCAGTGCCAGGTCGAGGTTGTCGGACTCCAGCGGCTTCAGCTGCGGGTTCTGTGCGGTGCCGCTGGCCCGCGAAGACGGATCGATCAGCACCGAGCCAAACGGCTGCTGTGCGGTCGGGCCTGCATAGAGGTTGCCGATCGGCGCGCGCGCGATGCTCTTGCCGAACGAGACACGCCCCTTCAGGTTGTCCATGAGGTCGATGCTGAAATCGAGGTTGGGCAGGATGTAGCTGTAACTGTTCTTCTCGGTGAACGGCTGTTGCTCATCGGACAGCACCACGCGGAAGTCGTTGTTGGACTGCCACTCGATGGCCTCCGGGATGGCGATGACCGACGTGGACACCACATCGGTGGTTTCATAGCGCACGCCCAGGCGGGTATTGGTGCGCAGGCCGCCCAGCTCGCCATCCAGCTCGACCTGGAAATAGGCCGATTTCGTCTTCTCCTCCACCAGGTTGTCGGCGGCCCGCTGCGGGCTCACGCCAAGGCTGGCGCCATAGTTGTCCGCCGCCCATTGCGCGAGGCGGCCCGCATCGCCGCGCCAGGCGGTGAAGCTGTTGGCATTGAAGTCGTTGAACAACCCGACGATGTTGACCGGCTGCAGCAGGTCCATCAGCCCATTGGCCACATCCCCGTCGACGTTGGCCACGCCCCAGTCGCCCAGCGTGCTGTAATTCTCCGCGGCCTGGATGCGGTGGGTGGTCTGCTTGCTCGAGTCCACGCCAAACTGGAAGCGCCCCTTGTCGAAGCTCCACTCACCGTCGATGCGCCCCTGCTTGATCTCGCTGACCTGGGTCTGCGAATTGATGCGCAGCACCTGCGAGCCGATCTCGCCCGGCACGAAGCCCGGGTTGACCACGCCATTGGCTTTGGCGAGGGCATCGGCCGTGCTCGGGTACCAGACCTGGGTGCCCACCGGCAAGCCGTTGTTGAAGTTCATTTCCTGCACCCACGACCCACCGCAATGCGGCCCGGTGGTGCAGTTGTTGGTGCCGGCGATGCTGCTGAAGATGGAGCCGCCCCCGGTGAGCGGATCGTTCGGCCGGCTTTCGTTCTTGG
Source organism: Stenotrophomonas sp. IS26 (assembly GCF_054188265.1). Lineage (NCBI taxonomy): Bacteria > Pseudomonadati > Pseudomonadota > Gammaproteobacteria > Lysobacterales > Lysobacteraceae > Stenotrophomonas > Stenotrophomonas sp. IS26. The sequence continues at coordinate 51,783 of NZ_JBSZJV010000014.1, read as the reverse complement.
AATCGTGCGCGTCGAAGGTCAGCTTGAACCGGTCGGTGACGTTCCAGAGGGCGTTGAAACCGAGCGATCCCAGCTTGTACTTCTGCATGCTGCGCTGCTGCTCAAGCCCGAAATCCTTGGTGCCCGCGATTTCACGGATATAGACCGGCGTCGCGACCGCACCGCTGGTGTCGAACGTGACATCGGTGTAGTTGCTGTTCTGCAACCACATGCCCTGTTCGCCACGATTCTCGGTGATCTCGTTGGTCGAATAGGTGTAGTCCAGGGTCAGGGTCACCGCGTCGGTCGGCGCGAACTGCAGCACCGCCTGACCATTGATGCGCTCACGCTCGAACTCGGAGAACGCATAGCGAAGGTCGTTCGGGCGACCGTACAGTGCGCCCACCGCCGGGGCATTGACCACGGTCGGGTTGCCGGGCATCGTGCCCGTCCACGGCTGGATGTTCCAGTAGTTGTTGGTGGCCTGCACCGAGCCACCCTTGCGCTTCTGGTAGCTCGCACTCACGCCGACGCCGAAGGTCTTTTCCGGGTTGCTGTAGCTGAAAATGCCGGACAGTTCGGGCGTCAGGTCGTTGTCGAACGGCTGGCTCTGGTCGGAGACGACCTTCGCACCGGCGCTGGCGACGGTGCCGTCATGATCGAACGGGCGTCCGGTCAGGATGTTGATGGTGGCGCCGATCCCACCGCTGGGGACATTGGCCTGGCTGGTCTTGTAGACCTCGATGCCATTGATGGATTCGGCGGCCAGCTGGGCGAAGTTGAAGGCACGGGTACCTCCGTCCACGCCGCCGATGGCGACCTGCCCGGACGCGCCGAACGCATCCGCGCCCGGCATCTGCCGCCCGTTGAGCGTGACCATGTTGAACTGCGGGCCAAAGCCACGCGCGGTGACCTGTGCACCTTCACCATCACGACGTTCGATGGAGATGCCGGTGATGCGTTGCAGCGATTCGGCCAGGTTGGTATCCGGGAACTTGCCGATATCCTCGGCACTGATGGCATCCACCACGCCGGCCGAGTCGCGTTTGATGTCCATCGCCTGGCTGAGGCTGTTGCGGATGCCGGTGACCTGCACGGTGTCCAGCTGGGTCGGGCTGGGCTGGGCCTGCGGCTGGGCGACGGTCGCGGGCGTTGGCGCGTCCTGTGCAAATGCAGGATTGATGACCAGGACGCCACCGACAAACGTGAACATGGCCCTGGAGGTGAACTTCGCCAGCGTGCGGCTCATGAACGAGCCCCCCGGCCTTGGGTACGACGGAACGTAGAAGCGCTCATGACTCTCCCCTCTGACATAACGATCGAATGGATGTACCGCCCCTCCTGGGGGCACGTACGGGCGATGCCCGTCTTCCACACCGAACATCGCAGCGCGCTGTGCGCTTGCTGCGACTCACACTCGCTTTCAGGCTTGCCAGAACAGCCGCGTGGTAAAGGGGGGGTACCCGTTGGCCCTTACCCCGGCCAAGTGGTAGCGCTACCATCACGTCACGGCCGCAGACTAATCATCCGGGGTCGCGCTTGTCATCATGCAGCGCAGCAAAGGAGCGCGTGTCCTGAAAAACAGCCAGAAAGTCGTGCGTCGGAAAGCCAGCGCCATCACCATCGACGACGTCGCAGCGCACGCCGGCGTGTCCGCCATGACGGTGTCGCGCGTCATCAACGGCCATGCGGGCGTGCGTGAAGGCAACCGCGAGCGCGTCATGCGCAGCGTGCTGGCACTGGACTACCGCCCCAACCTTGCGGCGAGCGCACTGGCCGCGGCGCAGCACACCTGCATCGCACTGATCTATACCAACCCCAGCTCCAGCTACCTGCGCGAACTGCTGGTGGGCGCACTGCGCGGCTCCACCCGGGCAGCGGCACAGCTGGTGATCGCCACCTGGGATGAACTGGGCACCCAGCAACGTCGCGAGGCAGCACGGCAATTGTCCAACAGCGTGGCGGGCGTGATTCTTCCGCCGCCGCTGTGCGAATCACAGGACATCGTCGACACCTTCGTGACCGCCGGCATTCCCGTCGTCGCCATCGCATCCAGCCAGTTCAGCGACAGGCTCTCGTGCGTGCGCATTGATGATCGCCAGGCAAGCCACGACATGGTGTCGCATCTGATCGCTTACGGGCATGCCCGCATTGGCTACATCACCGGCGATCCGAATCAGACCGCCAGCGCGCACCGCTGGCAGGGCTACCGGGACGCCTTGGCTGACGCCGGCATCGGCTACGACGACACCCTCGTCCAGCCGGGGTATTTCACCTACCGCTCCGGGCTGGAGGCGGCCGAACGGTTGTTGACGCTGCCCCAGCCGCCCAGCGCGATCTTCGCCAGCAACGATGACATGGCGTCGGCCGTGGTTTCCGTAGCGCATCGCCGCGGGTTGGAGGTGCCAGGGGATCTTTCGGTGGTGGGTTTCGACGACACCTCCGCGGCGACGATGGTGTGGCCGGAACTGACCACCCTCCATCAGCCGGTGGCCGAGATGGCGGACACCGCCGTCGATATCCTGCTGCGCGCGATCCGGCATCCCGCGTCCTCGGCGCGCGCGACCGTGGACCATGTGCTGCCCCACCAGCTGGTCACACGGGCGTCTGTCTCGAGGCCTTTGCTGGCCCTTTAGCCAGCGGCTGCCTCACAAGCGGCGGCCAAGCACCTGGCCCGGCCAACCTTCCATGTTGAAGGTCGACAGCCGCTCGTATCCGCACGATTCGTAAAAACGCACCAGGTCGCCACTGCCCCCGGCATAGCAATCCACGCGCACGGAAGCGACACCCGCGGCACGTGCCTGCTCGTCGGCGAACGCCATCAGCCGGCGGCCGATACCGCGCACGCGCGGATCGCGCGAAGCAATCAGCACGCGCACGTAGAGCTCTGGCTCGACCGCCGCGGGCACGTAAGGCATGGCGTCCCCCAACGCCAGGAACGCACGCACCTCGCCCTGTGAGGTTTCAGCCACCCACGCACCCGGCAGCGCGCAGGCGTCGGTCATCTGGGTGATACGGCGCGGAATCGATGACCACGCTTGGCTACCCCACTGCTGCGGGTTGCCGATGGCCACGAACCAGGCAATCACCTCATCGAACAAGCGCAGTACAGCGGGCGCATCGGCCACACTGGCGCGACGCATCGCCAGCGCTTCTTTTGCCGCATCAGTCACGCATACCTCTCCTGCCTGGTGGCGATATGCCACGTCCAGAAGCAGTGTGCCGCCATCGGGGGCAGACACCAAGCCTCTCGCCAGATCGACGTCGGCATCACAGAGCCGGGACATACCCCAGGTGGCCTCAGCCCGCCGCTTCCAGCGCCGAGGGCGGCGTGGCAAGCCGCGAGGCACGCAGGTATCGCAGGTACTTCCCGATGAAGACGCCGGTGAATCCGCCCGACAGCAACAGATAGGCGGCGCGGAAGCCGACATCGAAGGTGAGCGAAGGGGAAACGGAGAGTGCGACCTCGAAGCCGTACTTCACCACAAACGTGAGCAGCAGCAGCGGCAGCAGGCTGTAGTCCGCACGCCGCCACAACCTCCCCGTGGACATGTTGACGGTGAGCGTTGCCCGTCGCAGCAGCATCCACCCAAGGCCCATGCCCGCACCGATGCCGACCAGCCATTCCGCCCACGCCTCCCAGGAACTACCGAAGCGGTGGCCCAGCGACCAGACTCCCCAAGCGGTGAAGAGGACCGGCACGATCGCCAGCTTCGTGAGCGAGGTTTCACCGGGTTTCATGGCGCTGACGCCACGGGTGACCAGAAAGACCAGAAGCGCCCAGACCCACACAGGGGTACTCGAGATGAGGCTCAGCAGCATGTTCACAGGACGTCCTTGATGTGGGTGGGTGCCGGCGATGCAACGCCGCGCGGGAATGGGTCCATTCTCGCTTTGCACCGACCCATCACAAGTGACAGGTGTCAGGGATCAGGAATTACCCCCCCTCACTCTCCTGGCGACGAGCCAGGGTGCGTGTAAAGGGTCAGGTCCGCTGCAACGCATAGTTGGCCACCATCCTGTCCAGAAGGTCCAGTTCGTCGGGGGGAACTTGCGAGGCGGTATCACACACAATCGATGAGGCCAGATAGTACTCGGTGTCATTGCGGAGGCGGCCACGCCGCAGGATCGCCTTGTAGTGACGAGAGCGGCCCTGCCAGAGCTGACTCATCGTCGGTGCGCCGGCCCGGGCCAGAGAGGCATCGGCTGCAGCGATCTCCTGAGGCGAGAAATCCTCGAAGTCCTCCAGGATGTCATTGACCGCTTGCTTCAGGCCTGGCAGCACACGTGAAACACCCAGCTGGCGCTCGTAGGCCGCCAGGACATTGATGGGATTGTGCGGGTGCTCGAGCCCCAACACCCGATGCGGCGTGAGATGTGTCTCCCAGTGAACAAAGAAGCGCTTGAGTTGGTCGTACTCACGCTGCTTTTCTGCCGATACCGACCTGGCCATAACGGGTTCAACTCCTCCGCATCAGAATCATCTTTTCCTGCGACATGTCCCGCATCGTGTACGGAATCCCGCCCGTGCCATAACCCGATTCGCGGCGGCCGGCGAAAGGCATCCAGTCCGTGCGGAATGCAGTCGGATCATTGATCATCACGGCCGAGGCATCCAAGCGGTTGGCAGCGCGCATGGCGATATCGATATCCTGCGCAAACACGCTGGCCTGGAAGGCGGTGGGCAAGGCGTTGGCGCGAGCAATCGCCTCGTCGAGGTCCGCGAAGCGATACACCGCCACCACCGGCCCGAACACTTCCAGCGTGGTTACCCGAGCGTCGCTGGCTGGATCGAGCAATACGGTGGGCTGCAACATCGTCTCGGAGAGGCGCTTGCCGCCTGTGGCACGCTGCGCACCGCCGCTCACCGCTTCGTCAATCCACTCGGCCACGCGGTCGGCCTCGCGCGGCTGGATCAGCGGGCCCACCTCGGTGTCCTTCAGGGTCGGGTCGCCGGTACGCAGCCGTTCAACCCGGGCGACGAGGGCCTGGGTGAAGTCGTCGGCAATGGTGTTGTGGACGAAGATGCGCTGGGTGGAAACGCACACCTGGCCGGCATGGTAGTAGCCGCCCTTGACGATCGGCTCGATGATCCTGGCCAGGTCAGCGCTGCGATCGACGAGGGCGGGCGCAGCCCCGCCATGTTCCAGCGCCGAACGTGCGCCATGTGCCAGCTTGGCGTGCAGCGACCACCCTACCCTCGCCGAACCGATGAAGCTCAGGAAGGCAATGCGTTTGTCGGTCGCCAGCGCCTCGGCCAGGTCGTTGCCGTCCGGGAGGAAACTCTGGCACCACGGTTCGGGCAGCCCGGCCTCATGCACCATTGCCACGAATTCCAGGCAGGACAGCGGCGTTGCCGAGGCGGGCTTGATGATGACCGGACAACCCACCGCGATGGCCGGCGCGACCTGATGGACGATCAGGTTGAGCGGGTGATTGAACGCCGAGATGGCCGCCACGATGCCGATGGGCTCCCGGGTCGTGAACGCCCAGCGGCCCTCGGACGCTGCCGAAAGACCCATCGGGATTTCGCGGCCGGCAAAGTTGCGCAGCTCGTCGGCCGCGTTGTGGACGCCATCAATCGCACGTGCGGTCTCGATGATCGCATCCGGGAGCGGTTTGCCGCCCTCGCGTGCAATCTGCAGGGCGAGGTGATCGCGCTTGGCGTCCATCAGGGCGGCAAGCCTGCGCAGGATGGCGATGCGCTGGTGCGGGGCGAGCCAGCCGTCGCGGTCCTTGAAGACGCTCTCGGCAGCACTGAGCTTGCGCTCCAGCGCGGCGGCGGTATCCAGCCCGATCTCTGCGATGGGGGCGCGGTCAAAGGCCTGTACGACGGTCAGCATCTTGAGCTCCTTGCGGAAGGGGCAGCCGGGGGGTCACGCGCAGCCCACGTCCGGCGTGCGGTTGCGCAGCTCATCCACCAGCACGCGGGTATTTTCGGCATAGTCGATCGGCACATCCAGCACGTGGACACCGCCACCAGCGAAAGCAGCCTCGATCATCGGCACCAGGTCGTCGACCGCGGTCACCCGGCTCCCCTTCGCGCCATACGCCTCGGCATACTTCACGAAATCCGGATTGCCAAAGCGCATGCCGAAATCCTCGAAACCATCCACCGCCTGCTTCCAGCGGATCATGCCGTAGGCACTATCGTTGAGGATCACCACGACGAGGTTGAGGCCCAGCCGCACGGCGGTTTCCATTTCCTGCGAATTCATCATGAAGCCACCGTCACCGCACACGGCCATGACGCGCCGCTGGGGGTACAGCATGGCCGCCATCATCGCCGATGGCAGGCCCGCGCCCATCGTGGCCAGTGCGTTGTCGAGCAGCAGCGTGTTGGCGACGTGCGTTCGGTAATTGCGGGCGAACCAGATCTTGTACATGCCGTTGTCGAGGCAGACGATCCCGTCGTCCGGCATGGACTGGCGCACGTCATGCACGACCCGTTGCGGCGTGACCGGGAAGCGGTCTTCCTCGGCACGGTCATTGAGGCGGGCCAGGATCTTCTGGCGCAGCTCGATCATGCCTTCGTCGGACGCCAAGCGGCCTTCCAGCCGCCCGGCCAGGGCATCCACCGAGGCACCGATGTCGCCCAGAACCTCGATATCGGGGTGGTACACCTGCTCCACCGTGGCGGACTGGAAGCTGATATGGATGACCTTGGGCCCGCCGCCGCTCTTCATCAGGAAGGGCGGCTTTTCGACCGTGTCATGGCCGATGGCGATGATCAGATCGGCGCGGGCAACCGCTTCGTGGACATAGTCGCCCTCGGAGAGCGCGGCCGTTCCCATGTACAGGTTGGAGCCGCCGGTGACGGCGCCCTTGCCCATCTGCGTGTTGAAGAACGGCAGGCGGGTCCGTGCGACGAACGCGGAAAGCGCCTCGGCGAGCCACGGGCGGCTTCCCGCCGCACCGATCATCACCAGCGGCCGTTTGGCCGCCAGGATGGCCGCCTCTGCGCGGTCGAGCGCGGCAGACGGTGCGATCGGACGCTCCAGCGGATGGGCCGGGATGACGGGAATATCTTCGACCTCCTCGCCGGCGACATCTTCCGGGAGCTCCAGATGCACTGGCCCGGGGCGCTCTTCCATGGCCACGCGGAAGGCATCGCGCACCGTGGCCGGAATCGCGGCCGGGCTGACGATCTGACGCGTCATTTTCGTGAGCGGCTTCATCGAGGCCACGATATCCACGATCTGGAACCGTGCCTGCTTGGCGCTCATCACCGGCTTCTGCCCCGTGATGAGAATCATCGGCCACGCGCCGAGGTGGGCATAGGCGGCGCCGGTGGAGAAATTCAGCGCGCCCGGGCCGAGCGTGGCCAGACAGACCCCGGGCCTGCCGGTGAGCCGGCCGTGGGTGGCGGCCATGAACGCGGCCGCCTGCTCGTGGCGGGTAAGCACCAGCTCGATGTGCGAGGTCCGGAGCGACTCGAGGAAGTCCAGATTCTCCTCGCCCGGGACACCAAAGATGCGGTCGACGCCTTCGTTCTCCAGCGCCTTGACCAGTAGATCCGAGCCCTTCTGCATTGCTTCGATCCTTGCGGTGAAGTCACGATCACTATACCCGGGCCGATGTCAGCGCTACGTCGCCTGTCTGCGGGATGCTGTGCCCCGCGGGTGCCGGTAGTTTTACTGCCCTCATCCCGCATGTATTGCGGTTGAGCGCGTAAAGCGCTGTGGCCAGACTCGAGTGACACCCGGTGCCCGCCGTGCGTGGCGACTTCGTGCATGTAGATCAACACAGCACAACATGGATAAAACGTGGAAACTTCCCGATCTGGTCGCCGAGCAGCATCCGGCGTGACGTGTGCGGGTACGTTCGTGTCACCGCAATCGATCCGCGGCAGCCTGCTCGTGGTCGGTCTGGCGGCCGCGGCGCCCTGGTCCGCACTGGCGCAGAGCGTGGACGCCGCCAGCTGCATTACGGTGCCGGCCACCGTACCCGCCCAGCAGGTCCGTGCGAACGGTACGGTCCAGACGATCGCAAGCGGCACGTACGCGCCGACCACCGCCGGTGCACCGGCCTTCTATGCCGCCAATGCCGGCGTGATCAACGCTACCGGCGCGGTGGCGTTGATCACCAGTGCCGCCAACACGGCCACGGTCTGCTCGACCAACGCGGGCGCGGTCAACTTCCTGGCGGCTGGCTCCACCGTCAGCCGACTGGGCGCCGGAGGGCCTGCTGCCCGCCTGGAGGCAGGCACCACGCTGACCTCGAACGGCACGCGCTTCTACACGTCCCTGGCCAACAGCGAAGGCCTCCAGGTAGCGGGCGGCAGTTTCACCGGCAGCGGCGATGTCATTGCCACCGGAATACTGCTCGGGACGCAACCCGGCAACCCCGCCACCTACGGCCTGCCGGTGGATGCCAGCGGCAATCTCGTCACCGATCCCAGCGCTTACGTGGGCAAGGCCGCAACGGCGGCCCACGGCATCAGTGCCATTGACGGCACCGTCCGGTTGAATGTGGACAGCGCCGGCATTCCCACGGGTGGCACCACATCGATCCATATCCTGGGCGCCGGCGCCGGTGCAACCAATGGCAGCCACGGGTTGCTCGGCGCCAGCGGCGCGCAGTTCGACGTGCACGCGGTGAACATCCTCACCCGAGGCAACAACAACAGTGGTGGACGCTTTGCCACCGGTTCGCGCCTCCAGGCATCCCAGCTGTCCATCGATACCACCGGCACCGGCGCGACCGGCCTGGTGTTCGCTGATGCGCAAGGCATCATGTCCGGGCTGACCATCAACGCCACCGGCACCACCGCACACGGGCTGTCGGCCGCTGGCACCTCCCAGGTGCAGGTTGATGGGCTGGACATCCGCGTGGCCGGGCAGAATGCGCACGGCGTGCTGGCCGGGGGCGGCAGCACGGTCACACTGGCAGGTGCGCCGGGTATCGTCATTGCTGCGGGACAGACCGGCAATGCGCTGCGCGCCGAAGGCAGTGGCAGCGCGCTCACGGCAAACGGGCTGCGCCTCTCAACGCTGCTCAACGGCGCCATCGGTGCCCATGCGCTGACCTCAGCCACGCTCACGCTCAGCGGCAGTGCGATCTACACCTCCGGCATTGCCGGCGGCAATGCGGCGGTTGGTCTGCAGGCGGCCAGCGGCGGCACGGTGCTCAGCCAAGGCAATGTCCTGCTCACGGGCGTACAGCTCGGTACGGATCCTTCCGCCGCCAGCTATGGCCTGCCGGTGGATGCCGGTGGCACTGTCACGACCGATCCGGCCGCCTATGTGGCCACCGGCACCACCGGCGCAAATGGTGCGCAGGTGTCGTCCAGCGGCGGCACGCTGCGCCTGGACGTGGCCGCCGACGGCTCGCCGCTGGCCACCGCCACGCGCATCGAAACGTTTGGCAACAACAGCACCGGCGTACTCGTGGCCCAGGCCGCCTCGGCGACATCGCGGCTGCAGGCGGCCAACACGGTGATCACCACGCACGGCATCAATGCCAATGCCGTACTGGTCCAGGGCACGGCCGGCACCACCGGACCGCAGGCCACGTTGCTGCGCCTGGATACACGCACCACGGATCTCAATGCCAACGGCGTGTATGGCCAGGCTGGCGCGCAGATCAACGTGACCGACAGTACCCTGACCACCTCGGGAAGCGGCGGCGGCATCCGTGCCGATGGCGCGGCAACCCGCATCACCGCGCGCAATCTCTATATCGGCGGCGGTGGCGCGGGTGGCATCGGCCTGAACGCGACGGGCGGCACCATCGACAGCGCCGGCTCCACCATCATCAATGCCGGCCGCCCCGGGATGACACTCAACGCCAGCGGTGGCACGGCTGGCACGCTGATCTCCAGCGGCGACACCCTCCACACGGGCGTGCTGCTGGGAACCGATCTGGCGCTGCCGACGTTTGGGCGGCCGGTGGATGCCGGCGGCAATGCGGTGACCGATCCCGCCGGATTCGTCCCCTCGGGCATCTCCGGGCATGGGGTATACGTGGGCACGGCCGGCGGCCGGGTCTGGATGAACGTCACTCCGGTGACGGGTCAGGCCGACGGCGCACGCAGCAGCATCACCACGCTGGGCAACGCCAGCGAAGGCTTCAACATCCAGGGCGTGGATACGATCGCGACCCTGGCCAATGTGAGTGTCTCCACACGCGGCACCGATTCCATCGGCGCACGCGCGGCGGGGGCCGGGCAGATCCGTACGAGCGGCATGACCGTCACCACCAGCGGGTTGCATGGCTACGGGCTGGCTGCGTATGCCGACAGTCTGCTGACCGCGACGGCAAGCACCATCGTCACCACCGGCGTGCAGGCGCACGGACTGATTGCCTGGGCCGACAATGGGCGCCTGCTGCTGGGCGGCGGCAGCCGCGTGACGACCCGTGGTGCGCTGGCCCACGCTGCGGTGGCATGGAACGGCGGGCGGTTGGACGTAGCGGATACCACGCTGGCCACGACCGGTCCCGGCGCGGCGGCGTTGCTGGTCCGCGGCGATCCCGCCCCCGCGTCGGCCTTCGTTACGCAGTCCACGCTCTCCGCTGCGGACGGCCCCGGCGTGGGCGCCATTGGCGCGGCGCAGATCGACCTGACCGGCGCGACGGTAGGCGGGCGCGATCTATGGCTGAAGGTCGGCGCCATCGCCGATTTCGATGGGCTCGATGCGGCGGTCCCGGTGCTCCCGCCAGACCTGCCGCCGGATGATCCGGCAGCGCCCTTGCCGATGGCGGTGCCGATGCAGATGCCGCTGGTGCCGGCCGCCGACACCCCGACCATTGCCAGCATCACCGCGACCGCCAGCGAGCTCACCGGCGCCGCGATCACCCTGCCCGGCAGCCTCTCCAATGTGGCGCTGCACGACACGCTGTGGAATCTGACCGGCAGCTCCACGCTCACCACGCTGCTCAATGATCGCAGCCGGATCGCGTTCGCGGTGCCTGGCGGAGATCCCGCCCAAGGGGCCAGCTACAAAACCCTGGCCGTGTCGCGCTACAGCGGCAATGGCACGCTCGCGCTGAACACCTGGCTGGGTGACGATGCCTCCCCTTCGGATCAGCTGGTCGTGGTGGACGGCAGCAGCAGCGGCCCCGGCGCATTGGAGATCCGCAACAGTGGCGGCCGGGGCGACCTTACGCTGGCCGATGGCATCGGCGTGGTGCAGACAATCAACGCCATCAGCACGGCGGACAATTTTGCGTTGTCCGCGCCGGTCGTGGCCGGCCCCTACGAGTATTTCCTGTACCGCGGCGGTGCAGCCACGCTCTCCGGCCCGGACGTGGAGAACAGCTGGTACCTGCGCTCGGTGATCGATTGCGCCAGCCCGGGCGCACCGGCACCCCCCTGCCCCAGCCCGCCGCCCGAGCCGCCCGAGCCGCCCGAGCCGCCCCAGCCACCACCGGAGCCACCGCCTACACCGCCTACACCGCCCACCCCGGCGCCGCCCCCGGCCTATCGCCAGGAGGTGTCGCTGATCGCAGCCGCACCCGCGATGGCCCAGGTGTACGGGCGCACCCTGATCGATACCCTGCACGAACGGGTCGGCGACGAGCAGCTGCTGCACCAGCGCGGCGACCTGGAGACCGGACGCAGTGGATTCAATGGCGCGTGGATGCGCTATCTCGGCCACGACGGCGAACATGATGGTGGCCGACGCGGCATCTATGGCGATCGCGGCCCCGACTTCGACTACCGCTTCGATGCGTTGCAGATCGGCACCGACCTCTACCGGCGCGTGGATGCCGATGACCTGCGCCGCCGCCATGCCGGTTTCTACCTCGCCTATGGCAAAGGCAAGGGCGAGGTGCGGCACAACCTCCTGGATTACCGCTTCCATGCCGGTACGAACCGGTTCAAGGCCGGCTCGGTCGGCGGCTACTGGACAGCGTTCTCCGCCAAAGGCGCCTATATCGACGCCGTGGCCCAGTACACGTGGTACGACATGCGCCTGCAGTCCCCGCGCACGTCCGACAGTTTTGTCGACGCCGATGGGCTGGCGCTGTCGGTGGAAGGCGGCTGGCCGTTCGTTCTCAACGAGGGCGACGGGTCCTCCGGAGAGGACGGGCGTTGGCGTCTGGAGCCGCAGGCGCAGGTGATCTGGCAGCAGATCGACGTCGACGACCTCGATGATCACACCGCGCAGGTGCACTTCAGCGACGGCGACTCGCTGGTGGGGCGCATCGGCGCGCGATTGAATCGCACCGGGCAGCACGAGACCGCGCAGGGTGAGGCCCGCAGCAGCAATGCCTGGCTGCGCGCCAACGTGTGGCATGAGTTCCGGGGCACGCCCCGCGCCGCATTCGCCACCAACAGCGGCTACGTGCCGTTCGCCGTCGATATGGGCGGCTCATGGGGCGAAGTGGGCATCGGCGGAACCTGGCAGGTCACCCAGACCGGCTACCTGTATGCCGATATCGACTACAGCTGGAGTTTCAACGGCGACGAGACCGCGTGGAACGGCAAGCTGGGCATGCGCTGGAACTGGTAGAAGCGGTGATTCCCACCGGGCAGCTGCAATCCTCCCGTCGCCATTTCTGGGACATCAATGATGGGCGCGCCAGTACACCTTATGAGTGTCTGCGGCGAGCGAGGCGATACAACACGGTGCCCGCCAGTACCGCGGCCACGGCCCCTGTCAGCGGTACCGAGGCCAACGTTGCATAGCTGATCGTAAGGCTGCCCATGGCGCCCCCAAGCGCGGTGCCCAGGTTGAAGGAGGCGATGTTCAACCCCGCCGCCACCGGGCTGTAGGCGGGAATCAAGCGCTGCGCCTGCTTGAGCAGACGCAGTGTCAGCAGGGTCACGATGCAGAAGAAACAGATGCCGAGCGTACCGATCAGCAGCATCATCATGGCCGGCATGCTGGCGAACACGTAGAGCCCGAGCAGATTCAACGCCAACGCGACCAGCGCCACCTGAAGGCTGCGCTCCCCGTCCATCGCATCGCCCAGCGCGCCCCCGAGCAGATTGCCTGCGATCGCACAGACGCCGAACAACAGCATGCCCAGGCTCAGCCACTGCACGCCCACACCGGTGATCTGCTGCAGGTACGGCGAGACGAAGGTGAAGAACGAGAACGTCGCGACGCTCACCAGCGCGCCGATCCCGGCCGTCGCCAGCAGCTCGGGATGGATGATGGCCTGGATGCCCTTCCATGCGCCGCCGCGGGACGGGGCCGAGCGGGCAGCCCCCCTCGGCATGCACAACGCCAGGCCCAGCATGCCGACCACGCTGAGGACGCCGATGGACAGGAAGACCACGCGCCACGACCAGAGACTGCCCAGGTACGTGCCGATCGGAACGCCGAACGCCAGCGCGAGGGTCAACCCGATCCACACAACCGACAGCGCCCGGCCGGATCGCTGCGGGTCCACGAGCCGGGTCGCCGCGTCGGAGGCGACCGCCATGAAGACCCCGTGGCCGAGGCCGACCACGAAGCGGATGGCCAGCAGTGTGATCAGATTGGGCGAGGCGCTCATCAGCAGGCTGCCCAGCCCGAGCAATGCCGTGGCCAGCAGCAGGATCTGCCGGTCCCGCCAGTGCGCGACCAGGGCGGTGATGAACGGTGCGCCGATGGCCGCGCCCAGTGCATAGGCGGCAATGGCCGTGCCGACGAGGGATATCCGCGCCCCCAGGTCATCGGCAATCGTGGTCAGCAATCCGGCGACCACGAACTCGGAGAGCCCGAACGCGAACGCGCACAGGGAAAACACATAGATGGCAGCAGGCATCGCAGGTCCTATACAGCAGAGCTGCGCAAGCCTAGTGCCTCGCCCTGTGCGGGTGAAGGACGGTTTACATACCGCAGCAAGACGCCGCGCGTCCTGTCACCTCAAGGCAGAGTAAGGGTCTGCAGGACTGCCTGTATCAACCGGTCGCGGATCGCTGAGGTCCGGGTCTCGTTCCACGCCATGAACAGGTCCAGCCGTGACACGTCCTCGGCCGCATCCACCTGGAGCGGCCGGAACACAACGTCCTCGCGCGTTTCCGTCGCCAGCGAAGCGGGCAGCAGCGCGATACCGAACCCCGCAGCCACCAATGCAATCAAGGTCTGCATCTGCCGGCCGTGCTGCACGATGTCGGGCACGAACCCGGCTGTCTGGCACAGGCCGATCAGCTGGTCATGAAATCCTTTGCCGAGTGTGCGGGGCGAGGCGACGAACGCTTCGTTGCTGAGCAATGCCAGGTCGATGCGCGCCTTCGCCGCCAGCGGATGACCGGCCGGCAGCGCGACGCAGATCCGTTCGCTCAGCAGCCTTTGCATGCGCAGGTGCGGCGTCGTGGTGCCCGGTGTCCGCATGAAGCCGATATCCACCTCTCCCTGCTCCAGGGCGTTGACCTGCTCCTGGGTGGTGGCCTCCCGCATCGTGAAGGCGATGCCCGGGTTGCGCTCTCGAAAGTGGCGCAGCGCCTGCAGCAACGAGGCATATGGGGCGATGTTGATGAAAGCCAGGGTCAGATGGCCCTCCATGCCCTGGGCCACGCGGCGCGTCTGCGCTACGCCCTCCTCCAGCGACTGCACGGTACGGCGCGCGGTTTCAAGAAAGGCAGCGCCCGCCGGTGTCAACGCGACGCTGCGAGGGGTGCGCTCGAACAACGGCGCTCCGACGGCGGCCTCCAGCTTGCGGATGGCCTGGCTCAGCGGCGGCTGCGCCATGTGCAGCCGCTCGGCGGCACGATTGAAGTGCAGCTCCTCGGCCACGGCAATGAACTGTTGGAGCAGGCGGGTCTCTATCACTGAAACACCAGACCTCTTGAATACCGGGATTGAGGGTGTTCAACATACCAAATCGCTACATTGGCCAGAACGCGCCTGCGGGAGGGGCTGGTCATGATGCTGCTGCTCGTCAGCCATCATCGACGGGGGGGCGGACAGCGTTACTTCGGGGTGTCGCGCTCCGTCGCGTCCGCTTCGATCAGCTCCCGGCGCTGGGCCTCGATCCAGGCATCCCCGGCGGCACGTGCCTGGGCATCCCGTTCCTTGTTCTGCCGCTCGATTTCCTGATACTCCGCCCATACCTCGGGCGTGATCGTGTCGAGTCGATGGTCCGAACGCAGCGCGATCGAGGGAGAGGCGCCCGTAGAGACCGTGAAGTTGTCGAACAGCCATTGCCGTCGCTGCTCGGGCGGGGCATGCAGCAGGTCGGGTTCCGCATAGGTCTGCATCGGCAGGGTCTGCTCGGCGAGCGGGGTATCCGAAGAAATCCGTGCCAGCCTGACGACGAGGCGCTCATGGTCCCGGTCCTTCCGGTACAGGGCAACGGTGTCGCCGTCGATCCACAGCGCGTACCAGTACCCCGCGATGGGATGGACCTGGAAGGGCCTTTCACGGATCAGGATCAGATCGCCGGGATCTCTGTAAAGCGCCCGCCAGCCCGGCGCTGCCGGGCGGAGGCTGCAGTCGGCGGTCCCTTTCATGATCGTGTCCAGCGTCGGCGTGCCATTGCGTGCGACGAGCCGCGTCGTCCAGCAGCGTGACCCGTCACGGTTATGCGAGGCGATCAGCACCGCGTCTTCGTCCAGCACCACGGCATCGGTATGCACAAACTGATCGCCCGCCGCTTCAGGATCCTGCAGGAGCGCCGAGAATCCTTGGTCGGACAGCCTGTTGCCGTCCACGTACAGCACGTACGTCGTGTAGTGCTGATACTTGCTGACGTTGATGTCCAGTCGGCTTTCGGTCACGGCCACGACCTTCAGCGTGTCCGAGGAAAGCACGGTTTCCCTGTTGGTCCGGGCACATGCCGTCAACAGCGGCGCCGCACACACCAGCAGTGCGGCGGAACGCAGGAGGGAATCCAGTCTGAAACCCATCGCGCTGCGGCCTGCGGGTGTGGGGCGGACCCGTGCAAGCATATCTGCTTCGGCGACGCGTATCGGCCCGCGTTGCAGGCCTTCGTAGCGTTGTCGGCCAGCGCGGCACCGGGAAGGTGCCGCGCCGCCCTGCCCCGCTCGATCAGAAGCTGTAATCGAGCGACACACCCACGGTCCGCGGCTGCATCATCACCGCATTCCAGCGGCGGTACTGCTGCGCGCCGGCGGCAGGAATCGTCCTGCCGGCCGCCACGTAGATGTCCTTGTTGGTGAGGTTGGTGACGAAGAAGCGCACCGTCGTGTTCTGGCTGCTCACTTCGGCAGTCAGGTCAACGGTGGTGTAGCTGGGCAGGTCGAAGGACTGCGTCGCCGCCACCGATGCCGCACGCTCGCCGTAATAGCGCAGCGCGCCACCGACGCTCCAGCCCCATTCGCCGCTCGTCGGGAACTGGTAGTCGGCCTGCAGGCTGCCGGCCCATTCGGGCACCTGCGGCAGCTGGGCACCGGATTCGGCCTGGTTCGGGCCACCCGGGCGCGCCGGGGGAATCGGCGCGGTCAGCTTCGCGTCGGTGTAGGTCAGGCTGCCGCTCAGGCGCAGGCCGTCGACGGGCATCAGCGCGCCGGTGAATTCAACGCCCTGGCTGCGTGCTTCGCCGCCATTGCCGCCATAGGAGATGCCCTGCGCCGTGAGCAGGTTCAAGCGGATGTCATCCCAGTCGATCCGGAAGGCCGCCACTTCCACCAGTGCACGACGATCCCAGAAGTGGCTCTTCAGGCCGGCTTCGTAGTTGATCAACGTGTCCGACTTGACCTGCGACGGCACCTCCGGGGCGGCCGGCAGGATGGGATTCGGGCTGCCGGCGCGGTAGCCGGTGGCCACGCGCACGTAGGCCATGGTGTCTTCGCCCAGGAACAGGCGCGGGCTGGCGCTCCAGGTGGTCACGCTTTCCGAAGAGTCGGTGATCCGCTGCACCCCGTCACCGCCCAGCGGACCGCCGAGGGTCTGGCGGAATTGCTGGTCATTGCGCGCATGGCGCACGCCCAGGGCCAGATCGAAGCGGTCGGTGAACTTCCAGGTGGCATTGCCGAACAGCGCCTTCTCTTTATACGTGGTCAGCACCGAGGCGGTGAACAGATCAAGCACCGGATTGAACGCCGGGCTCAATGCACTGCCGCGCTCGATGTAGGCGGCATCTTCATCGGTATAGAACGCGCCAAGCTGCCATTGCAGGCGACTGTCGCCCTTGGAGGTCAGGCGGAATTCCTGGGTCCACTTCTTCAGTTCGATATCCGTGTCCAGGCCGGCGTATGCCATCACCGGGCCCACGCCGGGCTTCTGGCCCAGCAACGGGATGTACTCCACCGACTGGTCCTGCAGGCGCCAGGAGTTGGATTTCATCCAGCTGCTGGCGGAAGTGAAGTCGGCCCAGCCCAGATCCCAGTCCACCGTCAGGCCGTACACGTCGTACTTGATCGTGCTCGGCTGCAGGAACAGATACTCGTTCGAGTAGCCGGGCAGCTTCGGCTTGAAGGTGGCCGGGTCGAGCGCGACCGTCGCGAAATTGTCGCCCTTGTTTTCCTGGCGCATCGCGGTGAGCAGCACGTCCACCGTATCGGAGGCCTTCCACAGCAGCGAAAGGCGGCCGGCGTTCTGGTACACATCGTTGGTGTCGCGGCGATGCAGGACGCTGTTGTCGATCCAGCCCGGACTGGTCTGCTCGGCGTAGCTGGCGCGCAGGGCCAGCTGACCCTTCACCAGCGGCACATTGACGGCGGCGCGCTCGGAATGGCCCACCCGGCCGCCATCGTCGACAACGCGCATCGTGGCGCCGGCGCGGCCCGAGAAGTACTCCAGGTCCGGCCGTTTGGTCACGTACTTGACCACGCCGCCCAGTGCACTGGCACCGTACAGCGTGCCCTGCGGGCCGCGCAGCACTTCCACGTTCTGCACGTCGTACGGCAGCAGGTCGAACATGCCGGAGGTGGCGCCGGACAGTGAGCCATTGGCGGTCAGCGGCACGTCGTCGACGTAGATCGAGGTCGCGGCGGTGTTGCCCATCGGGGTGATGCCGCGGATCGAGATCGTCGAGCGGCCCGGCGCACCGAGGCTGGTGATCTGCAGGCCGGGAACCAGCCCGGCCAGGTCATTCATGTTGTTGACCTGGAGGCGGTCGAGCTGCTCTTCGCTGATGACGCTGATCGACATCGGGATATCGGTGACCACCTCCACGCGTTTCTGCGCGGTCGCGGTCACGGTGCCCAACGTATGTACGTCGTCGCGGTTGGGGTTCTCGGCGGCGACCTGTGCCAGTGCCGTGGTGCTGCAGCCCAGGGCCAGGATGCCTGCAGTGCAGGCCAGCGACAACGCGTTCATTCGGAGCGAACAGTGACTCATGTGATGAGACCTCGGTAGCGAAGCTGGACGCCCACGGCAATGGGCACGGAATGCGGCAGTCAGGGCACCCCGTCGTGCTGGGGTGGGGGCCGGCCTGGCAGTGACGCTCCTGGGATGAATGGCTATGTGTAAGCCCATGTAGGACACAATAGTCCTGTTCAGAGAACTGTCAATCCTGCGTCGCAGCATTGACATGAATTCATGCGCCACGCGCGCCCCGAACCTCAGCGTCCAGCGCCCCAGACCGCTTCGTCACACCAGATCGTGCCGTCGCGATAGAGCACCCCGGGGGTGCGGTCCTGCTTGAGGAACGTGGGCCCGTCCAGGTCGACGAGATCGCACAACTGCCCGACCACGAAGCCCGGCGCAGCGCCCAGGCTGCTGCAGACCATGCAGCCGACCATGACGCCCAGCTCGGCCTCGCGTGCCGCGGCGGCGATCAGCAGCGCCTCGGTCAGGCCGCCGCATTTGTCGAGCTTGATATTGAATACGTTGAAGCGACGCTTCAGGCCGTCGACATCGGCCAGGGTGAGCGCGCTTTCATCGGCGGCCAGAGGAATCGGCGACACGAATCCATCCAGATCGGCCTCGCGCCCGCGGGCCAGTGGCTGTTCGATCAGCGCCACATCGGCGTCCACCATCGCAGCCACCAGCCGCTCGAGATCGCCAACCTGGTAACCCTGATTGGCATCGACCCCCAGCCATACCTCGGGGCGCACGGCACGGATCGCTGCGACGCGTGCGATGTCCAGGTCGAGATCACCGGTCAATTTGACCTTGATCGAACGCGCCTGGCGATACGCGACCGCAGCGGCCGCCATGGCCGCCGGCTCATCGGCGCCGACCGTGAAGGTCGTGGGGAGCGGCCGCGGCGGGGGCAGCCCGGCAAGCGCCCAGACGGGCTTGCCCGCCTGCTTCGATTCCAGCTCCCATAGGGCAGCATCCACCGCGTTGCGTGCGCCACCGGCTGGCAGGATCGTGCGCAGTTCCTCGCGCGTGGGGTGTGCCTCGATGGCATCACGCACCGCTTCGAGCTGGATGCGCATGGTCTCGATGTCTTCGCCCAGGTAATAGACGCCGGTCGCCTCACCGCGGCCGATGTGCGTGCCGTCATCCAGGGTGACAAGGCAGGCCAGCCGGCTGTCGAAGACGTGGCTGGCGATGCGGAACGGCGCGGCCAGGCGCAGCGCGTCAACCGCGATGCCGAGGGTGAGGCGGGCCATCAGGCGTTCACTCCGGATGCGGCCACGTCACGCGCCACAGCGGGCGTTGCCAACAGCTTGATCGAGTACATCTGGTTTCCCTGCCTCAAGGTGAGTAATTCTCACATTGAGACATTAGTTCTCCGTAAAGAGAACTGTCAATGGGCGCCGTGTCCGGCGCCCCCTCCCTCGTGGCGCGTTACGGATTACTTCGCAGGTACCGGGGCCGGTGCAAGTGCGGCCGCGATCTGCGACAGATACTTGTTCCAGTCGAATTTCTGCCCTTCCGGCGTCCAGCCCAGACGCACGATCACCGCATCCTGCGAAGGAATCACCGCCATGATCTGATGGTTGTGGCCCATCGCCATGAAGGCATCGGGTGGCACGTCCTGCAGCACCTTTCGACCTTCTTCTGCAGCCGCGGGCCGGTTCAACCACAGCTGCGCGCCGTAGGAGGGGCGCGTTGATGCCGGCGTGGGCGTCACCGCGAACTGGAGCCATTCCGGCGACAGCAGCCGCTTGCCACCGGCCTCGCCGTGGTTCAGATGCAGCAGCCCATAGCGCGCCCAATCCCGCGCCGTTGCATACCCATAGGAACTGCCGACCAGCACGCCGGACTCGTCCGGCTCGATCAGCGCGCTGCGCATGCCGGCCGGCTCGAACAACCGTGTCTGTGCAAATCGGGTCATGCCCTCCAGAGTGCCGCCGGTAGCCTCGAAAACGATCCGCGAGAGGATGTTGGTCGTGCCCGAGGAGTAGCTCCAGTGCGTGCCTGGCGCATGTTCAAGCGGCATCGCGGCGGCCAGCGCGCCCATGTCACCGGCTTCGAACAGCATCTTGATCGATTCGTTGCCGGGCTTGTAGCTCTCGACGAAGGCCAACCCGCTCGACATCGTCAGCAGCTGGCGCAGCGTGATCGCGCCACGTGGATCGCCTTCGCCCTTCCATTCCGGCACCGGGGCGGGGTCATCCAGCTTGAGCACGCCGTCATCCACCAGCAGGCCAACCAGCGTGCCCATGATGCTTTTGGTGGCCGACCAGCCCAGCATGCGGGTGTTCTGGTTGAAGCCGGGCGCGTAACGCTCGGCAACGATCGCCCCACCCTGCACCACCACGATCGCACGGGTGTCCGGGTAACCGCCCACGTTCTGCTCATCGAAGGCCGCACTCACGGCCGCGTCCAGTGCGGCACGGTCGAGCTTCGCTTCTGCGGCGGCCTGCAGCGCCGGCACCGGGCGGTCGCCCTGCGGCCACGGCCGCGCCGCCAGTGGCGATAGTGGCGTGAGCTGGGCCGCCTGGGCCTTGAGCGCGGTGAGCGGCACGTCGCCCGTGGTCAGCGTGCAGCCGACCGCCGGGCGATGCAACGCCGTCCGGGTGGCCGTACCAGGCGCGGAGGCGGTGACCGTGCCTGCCTTGCGATCGACCGCCAGCGCCACCGTCCTGGTGAACGGCGCCAGTGCGTGGATGTCATCGCGCAGCACGTCGGCCTCAGCGCGGTTGGCCACGAAAATGCCGGCGCAGGCGAGCTGTGCCGAGACCGCGGTGCCCAGATCCTCCGCGCTGGTGATCGGTGGTGCGGCGGCCAGTGCCGGCGCGGAGGCGGCGAGCGCCAGAGAGAGAAGACTCCAGCCGGAGGCGTGTCGGATCATGAGGTGTGTCCTGTGTCTGTTGAGGCGCGCACGTGGATCACCGCGCGCGGCATGGGTGGCGCAGCGCAGAGCCCGCCCGGGCGCCGGTGTGCTTGCCGCCCTCGAAGCTCACCACACCGTTGACGATCACGGTTTCGATGCCGGTCGGCGCGCCGGCGGGCGCATCCCAGCTCGCCACATCGTCCAGCGTGTCCAGATCGAACAGCACGATATCGGCGCGCATGCCCTCGCGGATCAACCCGCGATCGCTCAACCCCATCCGCTGTGCGGGCCAGCTGGTCATCTTGCGGACCGCGTCTTCCAGCGTCAGCACATGGCGCCGCTTGACGTACTCGGCGAGGATGCGTGGGAAAGTGCCGTACGCGCGCGGGTGCGGCAGGCCGATGGCACCGTCGCTGCCGTAGTTCACCGCCGCGGCGGCATCACTGCCGATGCTGACCCAGGGTTGGCGCAGCGCGAGCTGCACATCCTCTTCGCTGATCATGAAATACAGCGCGACCGCCCGGTTGGGCAGCCCTTCAAGCGCGATGTCCCAGGCCGCATCGGCCGGATCCAGATTCAGCTCGGCACCGATCTCGGCCAGCGTCTTGCCATGGAAGCGACGGTACTTGTCACTGAAGCTGTTGGCCAGGCGCACGTTCTGGAAGCCACCCGATGCATGCACCAGGTTCGACCAGCCCGGCATCGAACCGGCGGCGACCTCCTTCTTCATGCGCTCGCGCACCTTGGGATCGCGCACGCGCTCGATACCTTTCTCAAGCCCGTCGGCCCAGACCCAGCTCGGCGCGATGATTTCCAGCCCGGTGCCGCCGGCGGTGTAGGGATACAGATCGGCGGCTACATCGACGCCACGGTCCCGCGCGGCATTGATCGTCGCCAGTGCCTGCGGCATCAGCTTGCCCCACTCCGGCGCATAGGCAGCCTTCAAGTGGAAGATCTCCACCTTGACCCCGCCCTTCTCACCAATCTCGATCGCTTCCTCGATCGCCTTGACCACGCCCTCGCTCTCATCACGCATATGCGTGGCGTAGAAGCCGTCGCATTGCGCGGCCACCTTGGCCAGCGAGATCAGATCCGAGGTGCTCTGAAAGCTGCTGGGTGCATAGATCAAGGCGCTGGAGATACCGAACGCGCCGGCCTCCATCGCGATCTTCACCTGCTCGCCCATGGCATCCAGCTGCTTGCTGGTCGGCGCACCGGCGGCATCGCCCATGACATGCACGCGGGCCTGGGTGGAGGAGTAGTACGTGCCGAAGTTGACCGCGATACCCTGGGTTTCAAGCTGCTTGAAGTAGCCCGGCATGCCCGCCGCAGGCACCGGCGGTCCGCCCTCGCCGCCGATCAGCGTGGTCACGCCCATCCGCAGCTTGTTCTCCGCCGCGCCATCCTTGAGCAGCGCCGCGCCGGACTGATCCATCATGTCGATGAAGCCGGGCGACACATAGCGCCCCGTCGCGTCGATCTCGCGGGTGCCCTGCCCGGGGACCTGACCCACCCGGACCACGCGCCCCTCCTTGACCGCCACATCGGCACGGACCCACGGATTGCCGGCGCCGTCGAGGACGCGTCCACCGCGGATCACCAGGTCATAGTCGGCGGCGGCCGCATTGGCGGCGAACAGCATCGATACGCCCGCCCAGAGCAGGGTGCGCTTCATCATTTCATCTCCTTGTCGGTGCGCGCCTGCGCACGCACGTCATCCACGACCTCGCGAACCGCATCCACGACGCGGTCAGGCTGATCGATCTGGATGTAGTGACCGGAATCGCTCACGATCTGTTGCTGCCCACGGCTGGACAGGGCTGCCTGCTCGGCATGCAGGGTGCGCCATTCCTGCTTGAACCGCGCGCCCTCCTCCGCCGTCAGGCCCATCTTCTTCAGCTCGTCGGGCTTGAACGGTTTCAACGCGGTCAGCACGATCACCGGGCGGTCGCCAAACGACGTGACCGCGCGGGCATCGTCCATGGTGCTGTCGAAGCCGTCGAGTTCAGCGGTCGCGCCCGTGACCGAGGCACTGGAGAAGGCAGTGATCTCCGCGGCCTCATCCTTCGGGCGTGGGCCATGATCGGCGCGCGAGAACAGGAAGCGCACCAGGCCGGTCCGCGATAGTGTGGTGGCCGTATGCATCAACAGCGACACATTCTTCGGGTGGACATCGATGCTCACCACGCTGCCGAGCCGGGCGATCTGATCCGGGTGCGAGGGGTCGACCATCACCAGCCCGGCAACCTGCTCGCCGTAGCGCCCCACATAGGTGCGGGTGTACGGCCCGCCGATGGAGTGGCCGACCAGCACCAGCGGATCGGTGATGCCCGCCCCTTTCAACAGGGCATGCAGGTCATCGGCCACGGCCGACGCACGCTGCGGGGTGTCCTTCGCATCGCTGCGCATGATGCCGGCGCGGTCGTAGGCACAGGCGCGGGTGAAGCCGGCGATCCGGTCGTGCACCCGGGTCCAGTCCATCGTGCCGCCCGTGCCGAGGCCGGACTCGAAGATCACGGTCGGGGTGCCACTGCCGCGACACTCGATATGCATCTGGCGTCCGCCGATATCGACCATCTGGCCGCGCAGCGGGTGGTCCACCTCTGAATTGCGGCGCGCCAGCGCCTCGTACACCACCCCGACCAGGGTGAGAAGGATCACGAGCGCGAGCAGACCCAGCAGGATCCACTTCACCCATCGCCAAAACCGCCGCCAACCCTTTACTGCTGTCATGTCGTGCTCTCTTGAATGGCGTACTGAAGCGCGTGCCGCCCCGCGGATCCGGCCCGGGGAGCGTTC
The DNA here is from genome assembly GCF_054188265.1 of Stenotrophomonas sp. IS26. Classification (NCBI taxonomy): domain Bacteria; kingdom Pseudomonadati; phylum Pseudomonadota; class Gammaproteobacteria; order Lysobacterales; family Lysobacteraceae; genus Stenotrophomonas; species Stenotrophomonas sp. IS26. Next base: position 27,993 of record NZ_JBSZJV010000014.1, on the reverse strand, counting down.
AAGGGAGGACTGACCCATGCGGCAGGCAATCATCCCGAATGGGATATAAACGTCCTGATGGGAGAATTGTCAATGTGCGGTGCGCCACCCCGCTGTCGTTTGGGGCGAGGTTGAGCGCGCAGATCACACGGGGGCAAAGACGATGGCGGCATCGATGCCGGGCTGATCGCCTTATTCGGCGGGCGGAATCGCCGGGATGTGCATGGTGTCGACGGGCCTCTGCCGCCCGCCGATCTCGAACTTCACCGGCATCCGGATACGACCGGCCACCGGCATCCGCACGCGTTGGCGTTCTCCGCTTTGCAATGCAGTCTAGCCAGGCTGACCCGGGCATTGGCCACGGTGCAGCTCTCGTCCAACATGGGCTGTGCCGATGCAGTTGTGGCGGCGAGGTAGATAATGACGGCCAACGTGCCTGCAGTGATGTAGCGCTTGTCCACGGTCAGTCCATTGATGGGCAAAGACAACAAGGGTACCGACATGTGTGAAGACCCGCACTTCACGCGGCGCACACTACCCTCTTGCCGTCACACCCCATGGAGCTGCCCCCTCGTGAGCCGGCATTGGCCGCCAACGCGCGCGTTAAAAGGACTTACCAGTCTCCCCCTGATGCTCTGCAGTGCGTTTGCAGCCGCCCAGGTCGCGCCCGACGGCGCTGCAATCCCGGCATTGGACTGGCAACAGTCGCACCAGCGGCTGGAGCAGGTCTCCGATGCCTTGGCCGCCGCGGACGCGTCGGTGCGCAACAAGCAGGACCTGCAGGACGCCACCCGGCTGCTGCGCCTGCCGGAGATCACCGGTGAAGTGCGCCGCCTGCAGTTCCAGAAGACGCTGACCCTGCCCCTCGGTTCGCTGGCCCCGGTGGCCGAGGCGTTCGGTATCGACTCGCCGCTGCAGTTCACCGAGCGCGATTGGCGCACCCGCCCGGTGGTCACTGCGGTGTTGCCGCTGTACACCGGTGGGTTGATCCCTGCCGCCCAGCAGGCCGCGGCAGGCGCGACCGACCAGGCCAGCGCCGAGCGCGAATCGCAGCGCCAGTCGCTGAGCGTGCAGCTGGTCCAGGCCTATTTCGGCCAGCGTCTTGCCGAGCAGGCCGTAGACGTGCGCCGCGAGGTGCGCGATGGGCTGCAGCGTCACCTTGATGATGCGATGAAGCTGGAACGCGAGGGCTTCGCCACCCGCGCCCAGCGGCTGCAGGCCAACGTGGCCCGCGACAAGGCCGAGCGCGAGTATCAGAAATCGCTGAATGATCTGCAGACCCTGAAAGCGGCACTGGCCACGCTGTTGCGCAGCGGCGGTGAAGTCCGGCCGCTGTCGCCTCTGTTCGTGCATCGCGCGCCGATCGGTGCGCTGCCCACCTTCGAACGCGATGCACAGGCCCGGCAGCCGCAGATTGCCCGGCTGCGGGCCGTGGTGGCGCAGGCCGAACAAGGCGTGCGTGTGCAGCAGGCCAAGCTCAAGCCAACCATCTTCCTGTTCGGCCAGTACGATTTCCGCCGCCGCGACGAGATGCTCACCGACCCGGACTGGGCATTCGGCATCGGCCTGAAGTACACCTTCCTCTCCCCCACCTCGCGCCCCGCCCAGATCAGCGCCGCCCGCGCGCAGCAGGATCAGGCCGAAGCCGGCCTGCGCGAGGCCGAGAACCAGGTGACGCTGGGCGTGCGCAAGGCCTGGTACGAACTGGATACCGCCCGCCAGCAGTACCTGCTGCTGGACAGCAGCATCGAACAGAACCGCGAAAACCTGCGCCTGCAGGAGCTGGCCTTCCGCGAGGGCCAGGCCACCTCGCTGGATGTGATCGATGCACGCCTGGGGCTGGGCGGCGCGCAGGTGGAACGCGCACAGGCTGCCTATCAATATGACGTGGCGCTGGCCCAGCTGTTGGAGATCAGTGGACAGATGGACCGATATGAAGAATTCCGCCGCCGCGGCGACGAGGTGATCACGCATGAATGACACACTGCAGGCACCGGCCGACGCGCCGCCGCCGAAAAAACGCAAGGTCGGCCTCCTCATCGGGCTGGTGCTGGCGATCGTGGTGGTGGTCGGGCTGTGGCTGGCCTGGCGCACCCCGGCCGAACAGTTGCAGGGCATGGCCGACGCCGACACCATCAACGTGGCCGCGAAGATCACCGCCCGGCTGGCCGAGCTGAAGGTACGCGAGGGTGACCGGGTCGCCGCCGGTCAGGTGCTGTTCGTGCTGGACAGCCCGGAAGTCGCTGCCAAGGAGGAACAGGCGCACGGTGCACTCGAAGCGGCGCGTGCGGTGGCCGACAAAGCCGATGAAGGCGCGCGCAGCGAGGACATCCGCGCCGCGCAGGCCAACTGGAAACGTGCCGAGGCCGGTGCCACCCTGGCCGATGCGACCTATCAGCGCGTGCAGAACCTCTTCAACGAAGGGGTGATGACCCGCCAGAAACGTGACGAAGCACTGGCCCAGGCGCGCAGCTCGCGCGAGCTGGCCAATGCCGCACGCGCCCAGTACGACCAGGCACTGGCGGGCGCACGCGACCAGGACAAGCGCGCCGCACAGGGTCAGGTGCGCCAGGCGCAGGGCGCGGTTGCCGAAGTGAACGCCGCCCGCGAGGAGGTCAATGGCCGCGCGCCCGTGGCCGGCGAGATCAACAAGCGCATGTCGGATATCGGCGAGCTGGTGCCGGCCGGCTACCCGGTCTTCACGCTGGTCGACATCGACCGCATGTGGGTCTCGGTGAACCTGCGCGAATCGCAGATGCGGGGCCTGAAGGTCGGCGCCCGTCTGCGTGGCACGGTGCCCGCGCTGGATCGTGATGCGGAATTCGAGGTGTATTTCATCAATCCCGCCGGTGACTACGCCACGTGGCGTGCCACCCGGCAGTCCTCCGGGTATGACGTGCGCAGCTTCGAAATCCGGCTGCGCCCGGTCGCCCCGGTGGAAGGCTTCCGCCCCGGGATGAGCGTGTTGTTCGGGTGGCCGCAGGGATGAGCTGGCCGGTGTGGGCGAGCGCTGCGGCGTCGTTCCAGCGCGAGCTTCAGCACCTGCGCCGCGATCGTGCCGATCTGCTGCTGATCACCCTGCTGCCGGCGCTGATGCTGGGCGTGATGGCCTGGCTGTTTGCCGCCTCGGTGATGCGCGATATCCCCATCGCCATCGTCGACCTGGATCGCAGCGCGGAAAGCAGACAGCTGGCCCGCATGCTCGATGCCAGTCCCGGCGTCAGCGTGGCCAGCCAGCCGTCCAGCCTGGCCGAGGCGCAATCGCAGCTGCGCCGGTTGGACGTCTTTGCAGTCGTACTGGTGCCGCGCGATGCCACGCGGCAGGCACTGCGCGGCGAACAGGGCACGGTGTTCGCGTACTACAACGCCACCTACCTCACCACCGGCCAATCGGCCGTGCGCGATATCGTCGAAGCGGTCAGCGCCTGGAATGCGCGGCTGCTGGGCGAGCGCATCGGCAAGCAGGTGGGCCCGGGCAAGCTGCGCGCGCCGCCGATCGCGGTGCAGTCGGACATCCTGCACAACCCGGCGCGCAGCTATGAGTTGTTCCTGCTGCCCTTGCTGTTCCCGGCCGTGCTGTCGCTGGGGCTGGCATTGACGGTCGCGGCCAGTCTGGGGCGCGAAGTGCGTGACGGGCACCTGCGCGAATGGCTCGGCGATGCCCCATGGTCGGCGATCGCCGGCAAGGTCGTGCCGTACGTGCTGCTGTTCTCGGTCTACGGTGCGCTTGGGGTGCTTTACCTTGCCCTGCTCCGTGGCGACGGCATCGCCGGCAGTGCCCTGCTGCTGATGTTGGGGCAACCGCTGTTCTACCTGGCCTGCGCGGCGGTGGCCCTGCTGTTCGTCGGGCTCACCCGGGACATGGGCACGTCACTGTCGGCGATCGGCTTGAGCATCGGTACCGCGCTGGCGTTTTCCGGGGCCACCTTCCCGGTGGTCGATGCGCCGCTGTTCACCCGGGTCTGGAATCTCCTGCTGCCGCTGACCGCCTACGTAAAGCTGCAGACCCAGCAGCAGTTCGTCGGCGCGCCGTGGAGTGTCTCGCTGTGGCCGCTGGGCACGCTGCTGCTGATGGTGCTGGTGGCCGGTGGCATCGGTGGCTGGCGATTGATGGCGGCCGCGCACAACGCCGATCCGGTGCTGCCGGGTGCACCGCGCGAGACCCGTGCATGAAGCGCTTCGTCGACAGCCTGCGCCTGACCCTGCGCACGGTGCTTACCGATCGCTATGCCGTCGTGCTGATGGTCGGCGCGGTAGTGCTGTACTCGTTCTTCTACCCGGCCGCCTACCGCCACCAGGTGGCCAGCAACCTGCCCATCGTGGTGGTCGACCATGATCAGAGCGCCACCAGTCGGGAATTGCTGCGCCGGGTGGACGCGCTGCACACGGTACGCATCGTGGATCAGCCGGCCAGCATCGACCAGGCCCGCGACGAGATGGAGGCCGGCAGGGCCGAGGGCATTCTGCTGATTCCGGCCAACCTTGAACGGGACGTCCTGCGCGGCGGCCACGGCTATCTGGTGTTGATGGGCAACGGTGCCTACCTTGGCCGCGCCAGTTGGGTGCTCGGCGGCGTGGCCGAGGCCCTGACCGCGTTCGCGCGCGAGGCGGCCGTGTCCCAGGCGGCGTTCATGGGGGCACCCCAGGCACCGCCGATCACGTTGGTGCAGCGGCCGCTGTTCAACACGCAGGAAGGGTACGGCAGCGCCATCGTGCCCGGCGTGGCCGAGCTGATCGTGCATCAGACGCTGCTGATGGGCATCGGCGTGCTGCTTGGCGCCCGGCGGTTGGCGCTGGGTCGGCGCCTGCGTTTCGATCTGCCCACATTGGCCGGCATGGCGGTGGGCTTCGGTGCCATCGGCCTGCTCGGGCTGCTCTATTACGCCGGTTTCACCGCGTGGGTGCAGGATTACCCGCGCGGTGGCAATCCACTCGGGCAGCTGCTGGGCGGCACCTTGTTCATCGCCGCCACGGTGGCATTCGGTTTGTTCGTCGGCAGTTTCTTCGCTACCCGCGAGCGTGCGTTCCAGGTCGTGATCGCCTGCTCGATACCGTTGTTCTTCCTGGCCAACCTGTCCTGGCCGGCGGTCACTTCGCCGCCGGCGCTGGTCGCGCTGGCGCACCTGCTGCCCACCACCCCCGGCATCAACCTGATGGTGCGGTTGAATCAGATGGATGCCCGCCTGGGTGAAGTCAGCCACGAGCTCTGGACATTGCTCGCGCTGCTGGTGCTGTACGGGGGCCTGGCGATATGGCGGCTGGGTGCCCGCAGGTCGAACTGACTCATGCTGTTGCGGACACTCCGCGCGTTAGATCAATACCTGCCGCGTGCTGCGAAGAAACTGATGGATCTCTTTCTCCACCGATTCATCCAGCATGTAGACCGGCCGCTGGCCGTTGGGGCAGCGCAGGCTGGGGGTCGTCCCGAACATGCGGCAGATCAAGGGGCGTTCCTCGTAGACCTCACAGCCCTGCTTGCCCAGATACGGGCAACTCAGGTCCGCCAAGGCTGCCGCATGCTCGGCATCGCTCTTGACCGGCAGCCGCGCCACTTCCTCGCTTGAAGCGGTGACCGGGCCACAACAGTCCGTACACCCCACGATGCAGCGGAAGGTCGGGATCTGGTCGCGCAGACGCTGGATCGCGTCGCGGGTGGCGTAAGGCATTGCGATGGGCCTTGGAACGGCGTTGGCGGTGGGCCATTTTAACGCGTCGGCAATCGCGACGTATCCAGGGTGCTTCATCTGGGCGCGCAGGCGTGATCCCCTCGTCCGCTGGGTATGATGTCGCGTTCGCCAAGCTGTGTGCCCAAGCAACCCCTCCATGCACGTCCCCACCCCCTCCCTGATCATCTGGATAGTGACCGCCGTTGCCACCAGCGGCGTCATCTTCCGTCCCTGGCGGATCCCCGAGTATGTCTGGGCACTGGGCGCTGCCGTGCTGCTGGTCGCGACCGGGCTGGTGCCCATCCCCACGGCCATCACGGCGGTCGCTGAAGGCGGCGATGTCTACCTGTTCCTGATCGGCATGATGGTACTGGCCGAGCTGGCGCGTCACGAAGGCCTGTTCGACTGGCTGGCCATGTATGCCGTCCAGCATGCCAAGGGGTCTGGACGGCGCCTGTTTGACCTGGTCTTCCTGGTCGGCACGCTGGTGACCATTTTCCTGTCCAACGACGCCACCGCCGTGGTGCTCACACCGGCGGTTTACGCGGCCTGCAAAGCGGCCCGCGCCAATCCTCTGCCCTACCTGTTCGTCTGCGCGTTCATTGCCAACGCAGCCAGCTTCGTGCTGCCGATCTCCAACCCCGCCAACCTGGTGGTGTTCGGCAGCCACATGCCCTCGCTGCCGGAGTGGCTGCGGCAGTTCAGCCTGCCGTCGCTGGCCGCGATCGCGATGACGTACCTGGTGCTGCGCCTGGCTCAGCGCCGTGAGATCGCGCACCCGCTGGCGGAGCGGATCGAGCAGCGCGCCCTGTCCGAGGGCGGTCGCCTGTGCGCCATCGGTGTCGGGCTCACCGGCATCGTGCTGCTGGCGACCTCGGCGATGAACGGCCCGCTCGGCTTGACCACCTTCTGCGCCGGTGCGCTCACGTTGGCGGCGGTTCGCCTGCGCCAGCGGCGCAGTGCCATGTCGATACTTCGGCACGTCGCCTGGGGGGTGCTCCCGCTGGTGGCAGGCTTGTTCGTGCTGGTCGAAGCCGTCGCGCAGACCGGCGTGATCCGCACGGCCGCGCACGCATTGGAAGCACTCGCACGAACCTCGCCGAGCGAGGCCGGCTGGGCTGCGGGTATTGCCGCCGCCATGGCGAGCAATCTGGCCAACAACCTGCCCATCGGGCTGGTCGCCGGATCACTGGGGCAGATGGCTGATTTGCCGGCGCAGACGCTCGCGGCGCTGCTGATCGGCGTGGATCTCGGGCCGAACCTGTCGGTCACCGGCTCGCTCGCCACGATGCTGTGGCTGGTCGCGCTGCGGCGGGAGGGCGAGAACGTCAGCGCCCTGCAGTTCTTCAAACTGGGGATACTGGTGATGCCGCCGGCGCTGATCGTGGCGTTGCTGCTGCTGTAGCGATGCTGATGCGCTAACGGTGCAACCGTGTCGTCGGGCTGCCGTGACGCTACATCCGTCTCAGGCGGCTTTCGGCGTCCACTGGCGCAGGGTGGCGGCTTTCAGCGACTGCTCGCCGCAGCCGGTGGGGCAACGCAGTACCCGCGCGGCCGCGTTGCTGACAAAGCCAGCGCCTTCCTGCGCCTTGAAGATCACCTCACACGACAGGCAGCGCGCCACCATCGAATACAGGTGAACGATGCGGCCGCTGCAGGGATCCTGCAGCGCGCTCACATCCAGCAGGTCGAAGTGGCAGCTGTCGGGCATCGCGCGGCGGGGAAACGGTGGGGAAACGGTCGTCTGCAGATTCACGCGTGCCAGCCTCGATGGTGTGGGCATCACTTTAGGCACCCGGATGTGGAGCGTGCGTGCATTAGACGACCGTCCCGCGTGATCACAACGTCGCCTGCGCCTGCAGCGTGAACACCCAGCTGTCCGGCCGGCTCTCATACGCCCCCGGCCGGGCCACATACTGCACCGCAGGCCGCAGGATCAGCCACGGGGTCACCTGCACACCGTAATTGAGCTCCACGAACTGCTCGTTGCTCTGCACGTCCTTGCCGGTGATGCGCTGGTACTGGGCAAGGCGGTCGGAGATGTCCAGCCGGGTCCACGCCAGGCTGAGCACATCATCCTCGCGTGAGGCCACCACACCGCGCCAACTCAGGCCGGCTTCCCACGAATACCGCATGAGTCCGGTCTTGGCATCGGCACGCGTGGCCACGCCGAATACCGACAGGCCGCGCACGGTGTCGCCTTCGGGCTTCAGCACGCGCTGCGCCAGCTGGATGTACGAACCGCTGCGATGCGAAGCGCGCGGCGCGGCCGGATTGCCGATGTCGTCGGCGTTGGAGGTATCCAGGTAGTAGCCGGCCTTGTAGGTACCGCCGTAATGCTCGCCGGTGTTGCCGTGGCTGTAGCCCACTTCCACGGGCAGGAACAGGCCGGTCTTGCCGCGGTCGGACACGCGGAAGCCACTGCCCTCCTGCTTGCGCATCGGCACGACATCGTAAATGCCGGTCTGTGCGTACCAGCCTGAGGGATCGGCCCACTTCACCCGCATGCCCCACTGACCAGTCGGGTTGTCCAGCCAGCCGGAACTGTAGATCGGCCCCAGCGGATGCCCGCACTGGCCGTTGTTGTTGAAATTGCAGGTGTACGGCAAGCCGCCGAAGTCGTTGCCCATCGAGTAGAAGCCGCCCTTCAGGCTCAGCCGCCTGTCCAGCAGCCAACGCTCGTAGGAGAGCTCGTTGAAGCGCAGGTTCTGCCCTTGGCCATAGAACGCCTGGTTCTGCACGTAGGAACCGGTCGAGCGGTCATTGACCGCATTGCCGAAGCGGTCGGAGAACACCACCCGCATCGTGCCGTCGAAGCCGAAGGCCTTGCCGGTATCGATCATGGCACCGAAATCAACGTGCTCGGCGGTGGACCAGCCGGTGCCCTTGTAGCCGTCGCTGTTGACGCCCGTGGCAATCACGATGCGGGCGCTCGGCGTCACGCCCCGGTCCTGCAGCCAGATCCGGGTCGCCCAGTCCGCGCTGAGCGGGGTCTGGGCAATGGTGTCCACCGGTTTGGGCGTGGGCGCATCGCTGGCGGCGGCCCAGGCCGGTAGGCTGGCGGCGATCGCCATCAGCCCGAGGCTGATCAGATAAGGGGTGTGTTTCATGTCGAGGCCCTCCGCAGCCTGCGTTTCTTCCAGGCGCGTCGCACCATCAGGATCACCACCACGAACGCCGCAAGCCCGAGGATGAGCAGCGGCAGCCACAGGCGCGCGATCTTGGCCAGCAGCGGTTTCTCACCGCCATCGCGGATCAGCGCGACCTGGGCTTCCGTGACCTGGTCACCGGGCCCAAAGCTGGTCCGCACATAGCTCGCGACCGCCGCGACATCGGCATCGCTCAGCGCCTGCACGTACGAGCCTTCCGAAAAGTGCGGCATCACTACGTGCTGGCCGTCCACCTCGCGGTCGATGCCGCCGATGATGGTGGCCACCAGATTCTGCGGCCGGGTCATGCCGACGGTGCTGTTGTGCACCAGCGAGGGGTAATAGCCGTCCTTGCTGCCCTCCCCTTTGGGGCCATGGCAGCTTGCACACAGCCCGGAATACAGCACTGCACCGGAGGCCAGGGGGGCATTGGTGCCACGCACCGGTTGTTCGCCCGGCGCCGCGGTGGGGTCACCCCAGGCAAAGGCCGCACGCGTGGCGTCCTTGTCGGCCACGGCAGGCACGGTGCGCAGGTAAGTCACGATGGCACGGATGTCTTCATCGCGCAGTTTGGAGAGGCTGTTCGTCACCGCTTCGGCCATACCGCCACCGGCCTGCCCCTTGCCCTCAACCCGGCCGGTCTTCAGGTACTGGGCCAGTTCGTCATCGGTCCACCCGCCGATCCCGCTGATCGGGTGCGAAGTGATGTTGGGCGCATACCAATCGCCCAGCGAACCACCGGCGAAGGCTTTGCCGCCCACCTCCTGCATCATCAACCCGCGTGGACTGTGGCAGCTGGAGCAGTGCGCCAACCCTTCCACCAGGTAGGCACCCCGATTCCACTGCGCACTCTGTGCCGGATCCGGTTTGAACGGGGTCTTGTCCAGGAACAGCAGATTCCACACCGCCATGGACGAGCGCACGCTGAAGGGGAATGGCAGTTCGGTGGTACGTGCCTCCTCATCGACCGGTGCGACCGCCTGCATGAAATAGACGTACAGCGCGTGGATGTCCTCGTCGGTCAGCTTGGCGTAGGAGGTGTACGGCATCGCCGGATAGAGGTGGGCGCCGTCCTTGCGTACACCTTCGCGCACGGCCTGGGCGAAATCGGCCTCCGTGTAGTTGCCGATGCCGTGGGACTTGGACGGAGTGATGTTGCTCGCCCAGATCTCACCCAGCGGCGAGGCGATCGCGTAGCCGCCGGCGTAGGGCTTGCCCTGCCTCGGGCTGGTGTGGCACGCCACGCAGTCCGCAGCCACGGACAGGTAGCGCCCACGTTCGACGGTGTCATCGGCGCGCGCAGTGTGGCTGACGCCAGCCAACAGGCCCAATGCGATGAGCAGAAAGGCCTTCATACGGCACGCTCGATGGCATCGGCCGCACGCAAGGCCAGCGCGGCCATGGTCAGGGTGCTGTTGACGACGCTGGCCGAGACCATCGCGCTGCCTCCCGGCAGCCACAGATTCGGGTGGTCATGCGCGCGGCAATCGCCATCGACCACGGAATCACGCGGATCCGCGCCCATGATGGTCGAGCCCATGATGTGGTTGTTGGCATTGAGCGCCGTGGTGATCACGAACTCTTCGGCGTTGAACAGCGTGCCGATGTGCCGCAGCTGCTCGCAGGATTTGTCGTAGCCCTTGCGCGCGTAGTCGCCCAGCGAGTAATGGATGTCCGGGCAGGCCAGGCCATGGCCATCGACGCGGGTCGTGGACAGTGTCAGCCGGTTGCTCGGGTCGGGCAGCGGCTCCAGGCTGATCGACAGATCCACCCCGTAGATCGCGCGGCGTCGGATTTCCGCATCCAGCGCCTCACCGGCGAGCCCCATCTTCAGGGCCTGGTCGGTGGCGATCGCCACCCGACTGATGTTGTTGAGGATGATCTTGGTCGCCGAATACTCCGACCGGAACGCACCATCACGCGGCCCGACCATGCAGCTGGACTGCGCCGGGCCACGCCCCAGCCAGATCGGGCGGTCCGCGATGAAGGAGCAGTGGAAGCCGGAGTGGTCCAGCATATTGCGCCCGACCTGATCGGACGAATTGGCAATGCCGTTCGGGTTCTGTTCGTTGGCGGCCAGCAGCAGCAGACGCGGCGTCTCCAGCGCGTTGCAGGCGATCACGAAACTGCGGCCGGTGGCCTTGTGGCTGACCTTGTCGCTGTCATACCAGTGGATGGCGGTGACACGGTTCTGCGCATCGGTGTCGATCTTGTACGCCACCGCTTCGGCCAGCACCTTGGCGCCCAGCGCTTCGGCGGCCTGCACGGTATGGACGCCGTTGTACATCGCCCCGATCGGGCAGATCGGCTGGCAGTTGTTGTTGCCACAGCACGCGGGGCGATCGTTCCAGGGCTTGATCATGCGCCCCTGCGGAATCGGCACCAGGTTGTAGCCGTGCGGATTGACCACCTCGGCAAACACCTTGTCGCCGTTGCCCCACGGAATCATGTCGGCCAGGTACGGCTTGGAGCGCTTCGAAGGGCTCTGCTGCGCGGGATCGTTCGGCCCGGAGACGCCCATGGCTTCCTCCGCGCGGCAGTAATACGGCTCGATGTCCTCGTAGCTGATCGGCCAATCGCGCCCGACCCCGTAGGCGGACTGCATCTTGAAATCGACCGGAAGATGGCGCCAGCAGGAGGCAGCCCAGTGCCAGGTCGTGCCACCAACCGCCTTGATGAAGCCCTGATGGAAGCTGCTGGCATCGGGGCCGGTCAGGCCGACGTAGTCGTTGGCGGGGAAATACAGTGGCGCCGTCGCGAATTTCGATTGCGGGAACGGGCCTTGGAAATCGCTGCCGATGCGTCGTTCGAAGCTGACGTTGCGCCAGTTCTCAACGACGTCGGAACGGTTCAGACGGGGGCCGGCCTCAAGGACCAGGACCGATTTGCCGGCGCGCACCAATTGGTGGGCGATCAATGCACCGACGACGCCCGAACCGACGATCACGACGTCGGCATCGGCGTCGCCATCACGGAAAACCGGAGCTTTCATGAGAGGGGTTCCAGATCGATAACAGGGAAAAAAGGACTGCGCAGGCTCAGGCGTGGGCGCGAATCGGGGCCGGCGGCTCAGCCGTCCACCAGCCGGGGCCGCCTTGGACGTAGGTCGGTGGTGAAAGACCGTCATCCACGCAGCGCTGCATCAGCGCATCGCGGTAGGACACGGTCACGGCGTGCACGCCTTTGCCCACGGTGCCGGTGTACCACGCGGTGATGACGGCCAAAGCGGCGGGTTTCGCGTCGCCCGCCGCCGCGATCAGCGCCTGTGCGCCAGTCACCTGCCCTGCAAGAGTGACCAGGGTGGGGAACTGCGCATGCAGCTCGGGCTGAAGATGGGCGAACGCCTGCTCGATCCGGTCGGCCGTGGCCGGGTCCAGATCGGTCCTACCGGTCAGCGCGTAAGAGAGCTCGAGGAAGGCGGTGTCGGTCTTGGCCGCGGGCGCTGTTGCGGCCGGCCCTGCAACGGCAGGCGCTTTGTCACGGCAGGCTGCGAGCAGTGAAACCGAACCGACCGCAAGAAGGAAGCCTCGTCGTGTGAGGCCTTGCCCCCGACGATGCTCGTCCAATCCCTCGGGAATACTCATGATGTGAACTCTGCTCCGTAACACGCCGGCTCCCCGCCCGTAGACCACGGAACGGCTAAGCTTCGACGGCGACAAGGCTACTCCCCCTGTCTGTCATCACGGAGTGATAAGTGATGACTCACGCACCGCGCACGGAATCAGCGCTACAACGCGGGCTAGTCTCAGTTCCGGAGAGTTGCCATGCGAACCCTGTTGTTCAGTGCCCTCGCGGCGATGGCGTTGTCGGCCTGCAATCAGGCCGAGCCTACCGATCAGGGCAAGCACGCCGATACCATCGAGCAGCCTGCCCCGGCGGCAGGCAGTGAGCCCGCCCGTAACGTGCCCGGGGGCGGCAGTGGTACAGCCGCCTCCGAACAGCAGGACTCCGGGCATGGCACCGGGACCGGTGCGGAGCCGAAGCGCGAATCGCCGCCGAAGCCGTAGCACGTCATGACGCCACTCGATAAACCACTCCGCCGGGAAGTCCAGATCGACGACGAGGTCTATACGTTGACCCTTGATCCGGAGGGCCTGAAGCTGGTGCCCAAGGGCAAGCGGAACGGTGTGACCCTGAAATGGGCGGAACTGGTCAACGGTGACGCGGCGCTGGCGACGGCGCTTCAGGCGTCACTCGGGCACTGAGTGGCGGGGCATCGAGCGTCCAACGCGATGCGATGCGCGGCAGGTGGACTGAGGTCAATGAGCAGCAGTGCCCGATGCCGTCGTCACCGTACGGCAGCGCGAGGCCGCCGATCCAGAACGACACCGCTGCCGCCAGAGGTCCTGACGCCACGTGTTTCGGCCCGCACACGCTTTCTCCATTCAGGTTGATGGCGACGGGAAAGCAAGCAGACTCAGGATCAGGGACAATAGCCACCCACCGTATGCCCCGGGCTGCTGGCGGATGCCCCCATCAGGGGCCGTCGCGCGGCGGCCCATGCCTGCCTTCCTGCTGCTTTCCGGATCCGAATTGAATACCACCGCCCTGCCCCTTGCCGACGACGACCTGCCCCTGACCGACCGCCTGCGCACCGCGCTGGACCTGCTGGAGGCCATCGAAGCCGACCGCAGCGTGCTCGATACGCTGCCCGAAGCAGACCGCGTGCGCCTGCACCAGGTGGTGGCCAAGGTGTATCACCCCGAGCCCAAGGCCCGCCGGGCCAAGCTGAAGCAGCAGGCCAAGGCGCGGCACCAGGAAAAAGTGGCCAAGTCCGAGGCGCTGCTGGCGCAGACCGGTATCCGCGCCCTGCGCCGCAAGCCGGTGTTCAGCACCCCGAACTATTTCCCGCCGCACGCGGCCGGCCTGCATGACGCCTCCAACGGCGAGAATGCGGCGGCCACGCCGGAACCGGTGCATTCCCCGGAATTGCGCCATTGCTATGTCTGCAAGCAGAAGTTCACCCAGCTGCACCACTTCTATGACCAGATGTGCCCGGCCTGCGCCGAGCTGAACTTCGTCAAGCGCACCGAGACGGCGGACCTCACCGGCCGCGTCGCGCTGCTGACCGGCGGCCGGGTCAAGATCGGCTACCAGGCCGGCCTGAAGCTGCTGCGGGCCGGTGCCGAGCTGATCGTGACCACGCGCTTCCCGCGGGATTCGGCCGCGCGCTACGCCGAAGAGCCGGACTTCGGCGTGTGGGGCCACCGCCTGCAGGTGTACGGCTTGGACCTGCGCCACACCCCGAGCGTGGAGGCCTTCTGCAACGAACTGCTGGCCACCCGTTCGCGCCTGGATTTCATCATCAACAATGCCTGCCAGACCGTGCGCCGCCCGCCGCAGTTCTATGCGCACATGATGGCCGGCGAAACCGCCGCGCTGCATGAGGTGCCCGAGACGCTGCGCAAGCTGATCGGCGATTACGAGGGCCTGCGCAGTGCCGAACTGCTCGGCACCACCGCCTCGGCCGCGCTGCCGGTGGTCCAGGGGCGTGATTTCAATGCCGCCAATGGTCTGACCCGTGCCGCCGAGCTGTCGCAGGTCCCGCTGCTCGAGGATGAGCTGGTCGCCCAGCAGCATCTGTTCCCGGATGGCCGGCTGGATCAGGACCTGCAGCAGGTGGATCTGCGCGGTCGCAACTCCTGGCGCATGCTGATGGCCGAAGTGCCGTCGGTGGAACTGCTGGAAACCCAGCTGGTCAATGCCATCGCGCCGTTCATCATCAATGCGCGCCTGAAGCCGCTGATGCTGCGCACGCCTGAGCGTGACAAGCACATCGTCAACGTCTCGGCGATGGAGGGGCAGTTCTACCGCAACTTCAAGACCACCCGCCATCCGCACACCAACATGGCCAAGGCCGCGTTGAACATGATGACGCGCACCTCGGCCGCCGATTACCAGAACGACGGCATCCACATGAACAGTGTGGACACCGGCTGGGTGACCGACGAGGATCCGGCGGACATCGCGGCCAAGAAGGTGAAGGAAGAGCGCTTCCATCCGCCGCTGGATATCGTCGACGGCGCTGCGCGCATCGTTGATCCGATCATCCACGGGTTCAACACCGGCGAACATGTCTGGGGCCAGTTCCTGAAGGACTACGCGCCGACCGACTGGTAAGCGCATCCAGGGGCGTGTTTCGTCCGTATAGCGTGGAATGACTCCCCCCACCTCACAACGCGACGAACGCAGCGCGGTCCTCAGTGCCATGCAGCTCGATGGCCTGGCATCCGTGCCGGCGCTGGACCGGCTTACGGCACTTGCCGGGTACACCTTCGATGCCCCGGTGGCGTTCGTCTCCATCCTCGGGGATGTGGAGCAGCGCTTCCTTTCCCGGATCGGCCTGCCCATGGCGCAGACCGACATCCGCGCCTCGATCTGCGCCCACGCCGTCACCTCCGAGGGCGTGCTGGTGGTGCCCGATCTCCAGCAGGACCCCCGCTTCCGGGACAACCCGCTGGTCACCCACAGCCCGCATCTGCGCTTCTACGCCGGCGCCCCCCTGGTGGCCAAGAACGGCGTGCCCATCGGGGCCTTTTGCATCATGGACACGCGCCCGCGCACGTTCGATCAGGGGGATCAGGAGCAACTGAGCACCCTGGCCGAACTGGTGGTCGCGCAGCTGGAGCTGCGGGCGATGTCCGGTCGGCTGGACCCGGTCAGCGGCCTGCCAAGCCGGCACCAGTTCCATGCGGATCTGCCCGGTATCCTTGCGCGCTGCGCCGATGGAACCGCGTATGCCGTTGCCGTGGACATCCTCGACATTCCGCGGGCCAACCAGGTCGGTCAGGTGCTCGGGCTGCGCCCGCTGGAGGCCCTGATCCGGCGCGCCGGTGTCCGCCTGCGCGCCGCGCTGGGGGGCGTGGCGACGGTCTACCACGTGGGGGTGACGCGGTTCGCCTTCGTGGTCGAGATGCCTGCCGCGGCACAGGTCGAGGCGCTGATCCTGGAGTTGAGAACGCGCATGTTGCGTCCGCTGATGGCCGCGGCGGTCCCGATGTCCCCCCGTTTCCATGCCGGCATCTGTGCGGTCGATCCGGATGAAGAAGACAGCCACGACCTGTTGCGGCGGCTTCTGGTGAGCATGCAGGGCGCGTTCGACGCGCGGCAGCCCTTCTGCTGGTATTCCGCACAGCGCGACGAGAAGATGCACCGCGCCTACCGTCTGGCCTCGGATGCCGAACGCGGCCTGCAGAACGGCGACTTCCATCTGGACTACCAGCCGCGCTTCACCCTTGACGGTCGGCGCCCGGTCTCGGCCGAAGCGTTGATCCGGTGGAACCACCCCACCCTGGGGCCGATCAGCCCGGGCGAGTTCATTCCGGTCTTCGAGCGGACGGCGCTGATGGACGAGGTGACCCACTGGGTCCTGGACACCGCGCTGGATCAGGTCCAGGCGTGGCGCGCCCAAGGACAGGACATTCCGGTCTCGATCAACCTGTCCAGCAGCTATCTGTCCAATGCCTCGGCCTGGCAGGACATCCGCAGCAAGCTGGAGCACAGGGCGCTGCCGTTCTCGATGATCGAACTGGAGATCACCGAAGGCGAATGGCTGCGCCCGGGATCGCCGGCCATCGGCCACATCGCGGCGATGGCACAGGCCGGCATCACGGTGGCGATCGATGACTTCGGCAGTGGCTACAGCAATTTCAGCTACCTGTCCGACCTTCCCATCCACACCGTCAAGCTGGACAAGTCACTGATCGATGGCATCGCCAGCAGTTCGCGCGCGCGCGCCAAAGTTTCGGCCATCCATCATCTGGCCCACGAGTTGGGCTACCTCACCGTGGCCGAGGGGGTCGAGCATCAGGCGCAGGTGGATGTACTGGCCGCGATGGGGGTCGATGAAGTGCAGGGCTACCTGCTTGCCCGGCCCATGGCGCCGGCCGCGGTGATGCAGGTGTTCGAACAGGCCGCGATCACACCGCGCCCCGTCAGAGTTTGAACACCTGCTGCAGCTTGCGCGCGAACCACCCGCTGAAGACCAGCGGCGCATCCAGCGCTGACACACAGATGCACGCCACACCGGGGGTGGTCACGGGCTGATGCTCGACGTCGCTGTCCAGATCGGCCACATCGCCGGGGGCGAAATGCCCCAGGGAATCGTCATAAGCGCCGCGGAGAATCTGGGTCAGCTCGCTGTTGCCATGGCTGTGCATGGGCAGGCATTTGCCGGGGGCGATCCTGAGCATGATCAACGACGGGTGCGCCGGTGCACGGATGCAGTGGACACCCGGCGCCATCCAGCGCCATTTCAGCGAGCGGTAGGACGTCCCGAAATGCGGTGCCAGTGCGGCCGGCAGTTGATCCGGATCGTGCACCCGCGCGTGGCCGGGTTCCGCACCCTCCCGCGCCACCGGAGGACGTGCCGACGCATCAAGCCGGCCCAGCATCGCCTCGCGCAGTGCTGCCTGGCGATTCTCCTCGGGCGGCGGCGACAACTGCTGCTCCAGCAACACGCCCCCCAAACGCTCGGCCGAACGCAGCTGCTCCCGGCAGTGGGCGCACCCTTCCAGGTGGGCAGCGGCGACCACGGACATCTCCGGGGCCAACGTACTGGTCGCAAACCCCAGCACGGTGGCCGGATCCAGATGGTGCCGAGGATTCATCGCTGCTCTCCCATCAACGCCTGCAGTTGCAGGAAGGCCCGCCGGATATGTGATTTGACTGTGCCCAGCGGCATGTTCAACTCGTTGGCGATCTCGACATGGGTCTTTGCTTCGAAATAGGACATCCGGATCAACCGTGCCTGGGTGGCGGACAGTTCATCCAGCCGTTGCTTGAGCCGGACATGCTCGGTGTGCAGCTCGGCCAGAGAGCCGCGCCCGTCGTCCTGCTCTGCCGCCTGCTCCACCACGTCATGGGCATGCACCCAGATGTGCTCGCGCCGCACGCGATCGATATGGAGGTTGCGGGCCACCCGGTACAGCCAGGTGCCCAGGCTGCTCCGCATCGGATCGTAGAGATCGGCGCGGTTCCACAACTTGAGCAGGACCTCCTGGGCCAGGTCCTCGGCCACGCCGTGGGGCGCGCCCAGCCCGTTCAGATATCGGCACAGGCGCGGCATGAAGTGATCGTAGATCCGCATGAAACACTCACGATCCCGCGTACTGGCAACCGCCGCCACGTCCGCAGCCCAGGCTTTCAGCTCCACCGGGTGTTGAGCAGGCGCGGCAGTCATCCGGGCAGCCTCGAAGGGCGTCATCCTTGCAGCAGGCAGGTCAGCGTCCATCGTAGGCCACTTCCGGGCGATCGGCGAGTTGGGGTTCATGGGCGGTCTACGGGCGGCGGAGCCGTTTGGATGCAGCCGCTACCTGACCGGCACCGCGGCCGGATCAGGGCGCCACTGCCGGCGCACTGGCTGCTGATATAGTCAGACGAGCATGGCGGGCACGGTGCCCGGCCACGAATCGCAGGGAGTGGGTCATGGGTCTTCGTCAGGCAGTGGCAGGGGCAGTCGGTGGTGTTCTGGCCGACCAGTGGAAGGATTTCTACACCGTCCCGACGGGCCTGCCCTCCACGGCAGCGCTGTTCGCGGCGGTGCCGCGTGGCACCAATGCCGGGCGCGGCTCCAACACCAGCGCCTCCTCCAACATCATCACCAACGGCTCGAAGATCGTCGTGCCCGAAGGGTACGGCCTGCTGCTGTTCCAGGACGGCGCGATCACCGGCTTCGTCGCCGAACCGGGTGGCTATGAATGGCGCTCGGACGATACCAATTCGCAGTCGATCTTCGCCGGCGACGGGTTCGTCAGCCCGCTGATCAAGCAGAGCTGGGAGCGCTTCAAGTTCGGCGGCCAGCCAGGGTCGCAGCAGGCGGCGTTCTTTGTCTCGCTGAAGGAACTGCCGGACAACCGTTTCGGCACGCAGTCCGAAATCTACTGGGATGACGGTTTCCTCGGCACGCAGGTCGGCGCGGTCACGCGCGGCTCGTACACGCTGAAGATCGTCGATCCGATCCTGTTCGTGAAGAATTTCGTGCCGGCCAGCTACCTCCAGCCCGGCCAGGTGTTCGATTTCACCGATCTGGACAACGCCGCCGCCAGCCAGCTGTTCAATGAAGTGGTGGGCTCGCTCGCGCCAGCCTTCAGCCTGTATACGAACGATCCCGGCAAGGGCAACCGCATCACCAAGCTGCAGCAGGATTCGCTCGGCTTTGCGCAGAGCCTGTCCGCTGCCGTCGAGCAGGGTTACCAATGGAAGTCCGACCGTGGCCTGGCCATCGTCAAGACCGCCATTGTCTCGATCGAGTACGACGCCAACACCCGCGAGCTGCTCAAGACCGTGCAGCGCGCCGATGCCCTGGCCGGCTCGCGTGGCAATTCCAACCTGCAGGCCAGTGTGGCCCAGGGCATCCAGTCGGCGGGCGAGAACGGCGGCGCGGCCGGCCTGGTCGGCGTGGGCATGGCCTCGGGCATGCTCGGGGTCGGCGGCATGCAGCAGCCGGTTGCTCCGGCCGCGGATGATCCGGTCGCCAAGCTGAAGAAGGCCAAAGAGATGCTGGACCTCGGCCTGATCACCCAGGACGACTACGACAAGCTCAAGGCCAAGGCGCTGGGGCTGTAAGACACCGAGCGCACCGACACCATGTCCGACCCCAAGATTCCACCGCCGATCCCGGCGGTTCCGCCGCCGTTGCCGCCTTCCCCGGTGGCCCCGGTCACTGGCCCGGGCTCGCCCCGGGAGGTGCCGCCGTTGCCGGGCAGTTTCCCGGTGGATCCAGCCACCCTGCCCCAGCCCATCCGCGATGAGGTGCAGGCCCCGGATCCGGTCGCGCTGGACACCGCCGCGGCCGAGCTGAAGGACGGTCTCAACCGCTGCCCGAAGTGCGGCTCCAGCGATATACGGCTCAAGCTGGGCACCGATGTGCTGGTCTGCCAGTTCTGCCGGCACGAATGGCACGGTGAGCGCGTTGAGGAGGCCTTTGGCTTTGGTGAAGGCATCGGTGAGCTGCGCGGCACGGTCATCGCCTCGGGCGCACGCGACATCGAAGCCGATACCGCCAGCCTGATGAGTTTCAAGTGCACTGGCTGCGGTGCCGAAGTCACGATCAACACCGAAAGCACCATGACCGCACGCTGCCACTGGTGCCGCCATGTGTTCGGGGTCAACGAGCAGATCTCCAATGGCGCGGTGCCCGATGCGGTGCTGCCGTTCCATATCAGCAAGGACGATGCGGTCGCGCGGATCCGCCAGTTCGTGGACAAGCGCCGCCTGTTCGCACTGAAGGCATTCAAGGATCAGTTCACGCCCGAGAATGTCTCCGGCGTCTACCTGCCCTACATGGTGGTGGACAGCAATGTCAGCGCCAGCGTATCGGGCAAGGGCGAGATCCAGACCCGGCAGTACACGCGCGGCACCGAGAAGAACAAGAAAACGTATTACGACGCCGACGTTTACCAGGTGGATCGCCAGGTGGATTTCACCGTGGACGATCTCACCATGGAATCCTCGGCCGAGCGTGGCAACCTCGATACGCAGACCAACACCAACAACATCATCAACGCGATCCTGCCGTTCGATACCAAGAACGCCCTGAAGTGGAACGCCTCCTATCTGGCCGGCTTCACCTCGGAAAAGCGCAACCTCGACGTGGAAAAGCTGCACCCACGGCTGGAAGACCAGCTGCTGTCGATCGCCCGCGCCCAGGTGGAAGGCTCGGTGCGCCGCTACGATCGTGGCGTGCGCTGGGAACGCGAGCGCGTGGATGTGCACGGCACGCGCTGGGTATCGATGTACCTGCCGGTGTGGCTGTACTCGTACCACCAGCCGGGCCGCAATGGCGGCATGCTGCACTACATCGCGGTGAATGGCCGCACCGGTGAAACCATGGGCAGCGTGCCGGTGCAGCAGTGGAAGCTGCTGCTGGCCGCGCTGACCACCGGCACCATCATTGAAGCCCTCGTTCTCTTCTTCCTGGTAGCTGCCTCATGAGCGATGACAGTGGACTCTGGCTGCTTGCCGCCGGCCCCGCCGGTGCCACGGCGTTGTACTGGGCGTTGTACCGGTACTACCGCAACACCGACAAATCGCATGCGTTCGAGCGTGATACCGCGATCGAGGCCAAGCCGGTGACCGGCGCGGACCGCAAGGTCGATACGGTGATCGGCACGCAGGAGCGACGCATCCGCGGTGACAACGTGGCGGCGTATCGGACGCGGGTGCAGCGCGACAGGGACAGCGCGCCGCCATTGTGACGCGTCACGGACGCGGCTCGACGAACCCGGGCGGTATCATGGGGCGTCAGTTTTCCGTAGGACGCCCACCATGCGCACGCTTTATCCCGCGATCACACCCTTCCGCACCCATCAGGTGGCGGTCGATGACCTGCACACCTTGTTCGTCGAGGAGTGCGGCGCTGCGGACGGCATCCCGGTGGTGTTCCTGCATGGCGGGCCGGGTGCCGGCGTATCGCCCACCCACCGGCGCTTCTTTGACCCGTCACGGTATCGCATTGTCCTGATCGATCAGCGCGGCAGCGGCCGCTCCACCCCGTTCGGTGAGCTGCGGGACAACACCACCCAGCACCTGGTCGCCGACGTGGAGATCATCCGCGCGCGGCTGGGCATCGAGCGCTGGCTGGTGTTCGGCGGCTCCTGGGGCTCCACGCTGGCACTCGCCTACGCCCAGGCCCATCCGGAACGTGCCACCGGCCTCATCCTTCGCGGGGTCTATCTCGGCCGCGCCGAAGAGAACCGCTGGTTCGCCGAAGCCGACGGCGGTGCGCGCTGGGTGTTCCCGGAGCGCTGGGCGGCCTACGAGGCGCATATCCCTGAAGACGAACGCGGCGACATGATCGCCGCATACTGGCGTCGTCTGGACAGCCCGGACGAAGCGACCCGCATCGCCGCCGCGCAGGCCTGGCTGGGGTGGGAAGATCACGCTGCCACGCTGGAACACGACGTCGGCGCGGTGTCCGGTGACGATCCGCTGCACACCCTGGCCAAGGCGCGCATCGAAGCGCACTACTTCCGCAACCATGCCTTCCTCGATCATGCGCAGCTGCTGCGCGATATCGACCGCATCCGGCATCTGCCGGGCGTGATCGTGCAGGGCCGCTACGACATCATCTGCCCGGCCCGCAGTGCCTGGGACCTGGCCTGTGCCTGGCCCGAGGCCTCGCTGCAGATGGTGGTGTCCGGTCACAGCGCAACGGAACCGGCGACTGCCGATGCCTTGGTGCGCGCGACGGATGCCTTCGCCGACGCGCAGTAAGGAGTCATCGTGGATTCGATCTACCTGGTGGTGGCGTTGGGCGCCATCGTGGCGGGCTTCGTGCAGGGGCTGTCGGGCTTCGCGTTCGGGCTGGTGGCGCTCTCCTTCTGGGCGTGGGTGCTGGATCCCAGGCTGGCGGCCACCCTCTCGGTGTTCGGTGCCCTGACCGGCCAGCTGCTCGCGGCGTTCACCGTGCGCCGCGGCTTCAATCTGAAGACCCTGCTGCCTTTCGTGCTGGGCGGGTTGGCCGGCATTCCGCTGGGCGTCTACCTGCTGCCCCTGCTCGACATGCACTGGCTCAAGGCGATCCTGGGCACCTTGCTGGTGCTGTGGTGCCCGGCGATGCTGCTGTCCCGCCAGCTGCCGCGGGTCACGGCGGGCGGGCGGGCGGCCGATGGTGTGGTGGGATTTGCCGGCGGCATCATGGGCGGCCTGGGCGGCTTCACCGGCACCCTGCCGACGCTGTGGTGCACGCTGCGCGGTTACGAGCGTGACGTGCAGCGCTCCGTGGTCCAGAACTTCAACCTGTCCATGCTGCTGGTGACCATGGGCACCTATGTCGGCACCGGCATCGTCACCCGCGAAATGCTGCCGATGTTTGCCATCGTGGCGCCAGCCATGTTGATCCCGACCCTGCTCGGCACCCGCCTGTACATCGGCATCAGCGACCTGCGGTTCCGGCAGATCGTGCTCAGCCTGCTCACCGTGTCCGGGATCGCGTTGCTGGCCTCGTCGTTGCCGGCGCTGCTGGGCTGGCGCTGAGGCCGCGCTGCGGCAGCGGCAGACGGTTGCCGACGAAGTTGACCACGTTCTCCATCGCATCGGGATCGACATTGCTCAGCCCGATCACCACGTAGCCGTTGCTGGGCAGCACGATGAGCGCGGCATTCGCACCGGGCGCCCCACCCTCGTGGCCATACTGGCGCTGCTCTCCCTCACCGCTCACCATGAAGCCGTAGCCGTACCAGCCCTTGGTATTCTGCGGTGAGGTGGCCGCGTCCAATGCCGCGGCCGGGATCAGCCGGCCACTGCGCAACGCCTCGGCGAACCGGAGCAGATCCTGGGCGGTGCTGTAACCGCCGCCCGCCGATGTACCGCGCAACGGCAGGCTCTTGGTCTCGCGCACCCAATGGCCCTCGCTCAGCGTGTAGGGCACCGCGCGGCCTGGCACCAGGGTCGCCTCGGGCGCCGCTCCCGTGGAGGTCATGCCCGCCGGCGCAAAGATGTGCTGTTCGACGTAGGCATCGTAAGACTGTCCCGATGCCGCCTCGATGATCGAGCCAAGCAGGATGTAGCCGTAGTTGGAATACTGGTCCTGGGTGCCGGGTTTGAAGGCCGGGGCCGCAGCGCCATAGACGGGCCAATAGTCGGCCAGCGTTTTGAGCGATGTCTTCCGCGCCTCGAATGCCTCGTCGAAGATCTCTCCAAGGCCGCTGGTGTGGTTGAGCAGCTGCCGGATCGTGACACCGGTGGCGACGGCCGGATTGGGGTAATGCTTCAGATGCTGGGCAATCCTATCGTCCAGTGTCAGCTTGCCCGCCTCGGCCAACTGCAGGATCGCCACCGCGGTGAACATCTTGTTCAACGAGGCGAGCCTGAATGTCGTGGTGCTATCCACCGGAATACCCTGCTCCCGGTCGGCCAGCCCGCCCTGCCACGCCATCAGCACCTTGCCGTCCTGCGCCAGCAGAAAGGTGCCGGAGAGCTTGTCCTGTGCTGCCAGCGCATCCAGACGGGCAGGGCTCTGCGCGATGAGCGCGGGCATCTCAAGCCGCGCGGGCCGCAAGGCGACGGGTATCTCCACGCCTTCCAGCTGCAAGGTCTTGAGCCGCGGTCTGTTGGCAGGATCGATGGCCACGGTGATCAGCACCCCGCGATCGCTGGTTGTGCCGCGCACGATGGCCGCGACGGTATCGGGTGTCTCCACGGTTCTGGTCAGCACCTCGAACGGGCCGAAGGTCTCGCGGATATCCAGATACCGCTGCGGGGTGTGGTCGATGCCGTAGGTCGACAGCACGGTCCGCAGTGTGTCCGGATCGCCGACGTTGTAGGCCGCGAGCCAGCGATTGAAGATCTGTTGGGCCGAAACAGGGGCCGCCGGTGTGGCGGCCCAGACGCTGGCGCTGACGAACAGCAGCGCAAAGGTGAGCAATCTGATCAACACCCTCCTGTCCTCGCGTGCACGGGGCTTCGGCCCGGCCGTGAGATGGATTATGCATGCGCTCCTCAACCGCGCTGCATGCGCATCCACAGGGCAGCCCTGCCGATCCAGACGCTGCTCACCTGCTGGTGCTTTGCGTACTGCCGCTGCTTACCAGCGTGCGTTGAGGCCCAGCTGCGCACTCACACTGCGATACCCAGCATCGCCACGCTGCAGGCCGAGGTCGCCCCACGCCGACCAGCGCGTCCCCAACTGCAGCATCGCACCGCCGCGCACTTCGTAACGGTTCTTCGGCACCGCACCCTCGATCAGCGCATCGTCCATCCAGATCCGGTTTCCGCCACCCTCGTGAAGCCAGTGCGCAGCAACGAACGGCTGCACGCGGCGCTCCTCGGTGCGCACGTCACCACTCAGGCGCACGCCCAATCGAGAGGAAAGCCCCCCCGCGGCACCGACGGCGACCTGGGTGCCGTTGTGTTCGGTGATCCGGTCGGCACGATAGTCGGTGTAGGTGAGCTGCAGCTGCGGCTGCACCATCAGTTGGGTCCCGCTGCGCATCCGCATGGCCCACGCGTAGCCGGTCTCAACCGAGGCGGCCTGCGTCTGCGCGTCCTGACGCTCCTTCGCCAGACCGATGCCCTGCACGGTGTTGCGGTAGCGGCCATGCTGGACCCAGCCATCGGCATACGCGCCCGTTCCTTCGCCCGGACGCTGCAGCCACGTCGCATAGATGCCCAGCGCACCGCCCTTTACCGTGCCCGTCGCCGCATAACCGCTCAGCCGCGAACGCACGTCGGTCGAGGCCTGCCCGGCCGCCAGCAGCACACCGGCGCTGCCCTGGCTGGCCCCGCCCCAATGCAACACATCCAGGCCGCCCATCAGCACCGTTGCACGGCCTGTCAGTGCCAGCTGCCCGGCGACGTCCTGCCGGGTCTGGCTGCTGCTGACACGCAGCCAACCGGCACCGCGCACCTCGCCCATGCCGTCAGCACCATTACGGTCCTGCAGCCGATGCTGGAACAGGGACACGGCGGCCGCCTGGTTGGCCAGATAGGCCCCCGCTTCGGGCCGCACGATCTGCGGCGGCGGCGGGCGATCGCAGGCGGTGTCGCCTTCCGCGGCTTCGCAGGGATCCGGCGGTACGATGCCGCAGCCGGGGCCAGTGGGGTCGGCCTCACACGGTTCCGGCGGCGGTACGATGCCGCAGCCAGGGCCGGCGGGGTCGGCCTCACACGGTTCCGGCGGCGGTACGATGACGCAGCCGGGGCCGGTCGGGTCGGCCTCACACGGTTCCGGCGTCGGTACGATGACGCAGCCTGGGCCAGTGGGGTCGAGATCGCACGGTTCCGGCGGCGGCACGATGACACAGCCTGGGCCAGTGGGGTCGAGATCGCACGGGTCCGGCGGCGGTAAGGTGACGCAGCCGGGGCCAGTCGGGTCGAGATCGCACGGGTCCGGCGGGGTCGGGGTCAGCGCAGAGCGCAGGTACCAACCCCCATCGCCGGGCGTGGTGACGCCGCCCTTGTGCAGGAAATAGTCATAGCTGCCTGCCACGGCCCGCCCGTTCAAGGTGTAAGCCGCATCGGACCGGCCATCGACCTGGATCAGCTGGATGCCGTTGCTCGTCTGCGCGCCCAGGCCGTGCACATTGTTGACCTGGATGCCCGCGCTGCCGCGGGTGTCGCCGCGCACGTGCAGGAAGTCGATCAGCGAGGTGTCATCGCCCAGCGCGCCGTTGAAGATCAGCAGCGCATTGTTCGCCTCGACGTCGCCGGACACGGTGAGCCGGTTGAAGCTCGTGCTGCCCGCTGCCGACAGGGCCAGGGTGCTGTCCTGCAGGTTCAGCTGGCCGACGCTGGCGTCCCCCGTGAGGGTCCAGCGGCTGTTGTCGGACAGCGCCACCTGGTTGACCGCGGTAGTGGCGCCCACCCAGTGCGAACGGCCGTTGAGGCGTACGCGGATGTCGGCCAGTACCGGTACGCCGGCGGCAATGTCCTCCGGGGTGATTGCGATGTCGCCCTGCGCGTAGACATCCTGGTCCAGGTGGAGCTCGAACGGGCTCGAGAAAGCAGCATCCACATTCATCAACGTCCCATTGCCGCCGATCAGCTGGGCGCCGTTGCGCGCCGACACCTCACGCGCGGTACGCACCCACAATGCAGCATGGCGTTCACTGATCAGCGAGCCGCCATCGATATCCAGCCGGCCGTTGGCATTGACCACGCCTGCATAGGCCTCCAGGCCCTGGGTGCGCACGTGCGTGTCGCGCAGCGTCAGCTCCCCCGGGCCACCGCTGAGCACGCCGTAGCCCTTGGCGCCAGTGGTCAGCAGGGTGCTGTCGCGCAGGTGCACGGTGCCGCCAAGACGTGCGACCGCACCAATGCTGCCTGCGCCGGTGGTGGTGACGTCGACGCCATCGGCTTCGAAGCGCGGCTGCCGCCCACCCGTGTCGTAGGACGCATACAGACCATGCGCCGAGGCGCCACCGGTGTGCATCGTCAACCCATCCAGCGTTGCAACGCCTTGGCGATTGTCGATGCCCACCCCACCATCGCCGCTGGTGGTGATGCTGCCGCGAAGCATGGTCAAAGCAGACGCTCTGGGCATCCAGATGCCGCTGAGCCGGTTTGCGGTGATCTCCACATCGCTCAGCTGCACATCGCTGCCGTCGCCATTGATGTTGATCCCGAACGCCCCGGCCGTGATCGTCGTCCCGATGATGTCGGCCCGGCTGTTCGCCCTGAGGTAAACACCATCGCCGCGCTCGTGGTCCGAGCGCAGTGCGCTGTTCTCGATGCGCAAGGTGCCACCGCTGAGTTCAACGCCCATGGCGTATTCGCCGGCGACGTGGATGTCGGAATTGATCAGCGACAGCGTAGCGCCACCCTCTACACGCGCCCCGGCGCTGCCATCGGCTGCGGTGCTGACCTGCACGTTGTCGCCCTCGATGTGTCCACCATTGAGCGCATACAGGCCGTCAGAGTAGCTGTCACCGGTCTGGATCCGTGCATCGCGCAGCGTCACCACTCCGTTGTCTGCCATCACGGCGTGGGACCAGTCACCGCTGGTCTGGATGTGGCCTCCCACCATCTCCACCTGCGCAGTGCCGGTGGCCAGCACCCCGTGCGACCCGCTACCGGTGGTTTCCAGCGTCGCATTGCCCATCACCAGCGTGCCCGAATCGACCTGCGCCGCCGTGCTGCCCCGGCCACTCGTGGCGACCCTGGTGCCCTGTCCGCCAGCATCGGCCTGCAGCTCGATGCGGCCGCCCGTGGCGACAGAAAGCCCAACCGCACTGGCCCCCGAGGTGGTGATGTCGCCCGCAGCGAAGATGAGCGTGCCAGCACTTTCGGCGCGGGCGGCGGCCGTATTGGCACCGCTGGTGGTAAGCGATACGGGCCCGCCGGAGCCGATACTGCCGCCATTGAGCGCGTGGAAGACATACCCGGCGGCTCCGTCATCGGCGGACGCATAGCTGCCCGAGATGACGTCGAGCGGGTGACCATCGGCGACGACCGGCCCCAGGCTCTGGGCCAGGACGGGCCCGCTGCACGCGCAGGTCGCGGCAATGGCGAGCGAAAGCGGGCGCAGACGGTTCAGGCGACTGAGGGTGCGAGTGGTCATGTCGGGATAGCCGGTCGTTATGAAGCCGACGACTTTAGGAGCGCTGCCCTCTTGAAGATATGCAATTAGTTGTAATGTCACAGACGCCGGCATGTCCTTAACGCGACGATATCCGCCCAGATCGCGAGAGACGCGGTGCCATACACGGCTTACGCTTGCCCCGTCGATGCCCATGGCTCCATCCGCTCCTGATCCTGCC
>NZ_JBSZJV010000013.1:0-118060 GCF_054188265.1 Stenotrophomonas sp. IS26 | reverse complement strand
CCATGGCGCTCATGGTCCCGACAACCCACCCGCCCCGTCCCGCTCACAGTTTCAAGGTGGTTCTGGTAAAGCCGCCGAGCAGTGCCAGGCAAGGCGCGCCCGACTCACAGTGTCAGAGTTCCAACGCGAGCAGCGTAGCCAAGCTCGACACAGTCGACGTTCCGCGCAGTGCGCTTGGGGTAATTCGGGCAACGCAGCCGAGCAACGCTCGGCACAGCAGCGTGCACCTGACGCATCGGATCATCGTTGAGAAAAAAGGAGCCACGCATGGCGTGGCTCTTATCTCTTGCCGATCTGGCACTTTAGGTGCCGAGAGCCCGGCGTGGGCGACCGTGTGGCTCTAGGTCTTGCGACCGCTAGGTAGCTTGGGTCCCCACGCCGGTTTCTCCCTGATCCGCCCGAACAGTTGATCGAGTTGGCGCTCGGACTGATAAGACTGGGCAAGCGGGGGGGAGCTCTCGACCCTGTCAGCCTAGCGGAGTTCTGCCATGTATGGGATCGGGATCGACGTAAGTCAGGCCACGCTGGATGTGGCTATCCATGAACAGGCGTTTGACCAATTCAGCAACGACAAGCGCGGCTTTGTGCGGCTGATTCAATGGCTGAAACAATGGCCCATCACGCAGGTCGTTCTGGAAGCCAGCGGCGGCTACGAGCGTGCCGCCCTGGAGGCTTTGCACGAGGCTGGGCTTCCGATGGTCCGCATCAATCCCGCTCGGGCACGCCGCTTCGCCCAAGCTACGGGACGTGCTGCCAAAACCGATCGACTCGATGCAGCCGTGCTGGCGCAGATGGCTCACCTTTTACCGCTCACCCGCTACGTGCCACCGGCGCCGTGGCAGCGGCGTTTGGCCGAATTTGCCCAGTGCCGCTGTCATCTGGTGCAGATGCGCGTCAGTGAGATGCAGCGCTTGCGGCAGCTGACCGATCCAGTCCTGATCACGATCAACCAGCGCCATCTTGCCCAGCTGTCCGAAGATCTTAAACAGCTGGACAAGGCCATTGCCGAGCAGCTCGCCGCGCAGCCGGGCTGGAAGAACATCGGAACGCTCAAAGGCGCTGGGCCGATCCTGGTCAGCACCTTGGCCTGCGAACTGCCCGAGCTGGGAACAATGGGGAGCAAGGCCATTGCTTCGCTGGTCGGCCTGGCTCCCATGAACCGCGAGAGCGGTACCTGGCAGGGCAAGCGCAGCATCACCGGGGGCCGGGCCGTAGTGCGCGAAGCGCTCTACATGGCGGCGCTAACTGCCATCCGTTACGAGCCCAAGCTACGCGACTTTTACGCGACCCTGAAAGCCAAAGGAAAGGCGAGCAAGGTCGCCTTGGTAGCTGTCATGCGCAAGATGCTGGTCATCCTCAACGCCCGGATGCGCGACGCTCAAAGCGAATCGATCCCCGCCTGAAGCGCGCCTGGGCACATCTCCAACGGCTGCCGGCCAGCGGCCGGCACTACCGCGCCCGTCCGCTGGGGGCTGAAGCTCCTCCAGCAACACAGTTACTACCGCTTTCGCATGGGCGCCGATCCATTGTGGGTGGGTCGGCCTGGGTGGGTTGGCGGGACCATGAGCCGCATGGATGCGGCGACATGAGCCTCCATGGATGGATTCACGGCGTGTCCCGCCAACCCACCCAGGCCGGCCCACTACCCGTAGCCCCCAAAGCGTCCTGCTTTACGCTCTGCTCTGCGCTTCTGCAGACCAGCGATCGGCACTACGGAGCACGAGAGAATCAGTACCCCGCCGCCTGCCCATCCTTGCGGCTCTCCGAAGCGCCGTAGTACACCCCGGTCTCCGGATCACGCAGGATCGCCTGATACCCACCGTAAGGACCATCCGCGAACACCACGCGGTGGCCCTTGCGCATCAGCGCGCGCACCGTGTCATACGGGAAGCCGGTTTCCAGATTCACCTCGCCGCCATCGCTCATCGCCGTCGCCTGCCCGGTCGGCTCGGTCGAGCCCTCGTGCTGGATGCGCGGCGCATCGCCGGCTTCCTGCAGATTCATCCCGAAGTCGACCATGTTCATCACGATCTGCGCATGGCCCTGCGGCTGCATCGCGCCCCCCATCACGCCGAAGCTCATCCACGGCTTGCCGTCCTTGGTGACGAAGCCCGGAATGATGGTCTGGAACGGGCGCTTGCCCGGCGCATAGCCGTTCGGGTGATCCTTGCGCAGCACGAACATCTCGCCACGATCCTGCAGGATGAACCCCAGGCCCGGAGGCGCCATGCCGCTGCCCATGCCGCGGTAGTTGGACTGGATCAGCGAGACCATCATGCCGTCGGCATCCGCCACGGTCATGTAAATCGTGTCGCCTTCCTGCAGCTGCTTGGGCGTACCCGGCTGCACTTCACTCAGGGCCTTGTCCATCGAGATCAGCTTGCGGCGCTCAGCGGCGTAGCCCTTGGAAATCAACCGGTCGACCGGGGCCGGGTGGAATGCCGGATCGGTGTAGAAGCGCGCGCGGTCGGCGAAGGCGAGCTTCTTGGCTTCCACGAACAGGTGCACGTGCTCGGGTGAGCCGAAGGCGATCTTGGAGAAGTCGTAGCCTTCCAGTACGTTGAGGATCTGCAGCGCGGCGATGCCCTGGCTGTTCGGCGGCAGCTCCCATACGTCATAGCCGCGGTAGTTGCTGCTGACCGGCTCGACCCACTCGCCATGATGGCTGGCCATGTCGTCATAGCTCAGGTAGCCACCGTTGGCCTTGAAGTAGGTGCCGATGGTGCGGGCGATGTCGCCCTTGTAGAAGGCATCGCGGCCGCCCTGGGCGATCTGCTCCAGGGTGTGGGCCAGGTTCGGGTTCTTCCACATCTCGCCCTTGCGCGGGGCATGGCCATCGATCGTGAACTGCTCGGTGAAACCGGGGTACTTGGACAGCCGGGGCACCGAGCGGTCCCAGTAGTAAGCGATGACCTCGGCGACCGGGTGGCCCTCGCGGGCGTAACGGATCGCGGGCGCGAGGTTGTCGGCCATCGGCTTGCGGCCGAAGCGGTCGTGCAGGGCGAACCAGCCATCCACCGCGCCGGGCACCGAGACCGGCAGCGGGCCAGTCGCCGGGATCTCCTTCAGGCCGCGGCGCTGGAACTCGGCCAGGGTCAGCGACTTCGGCGAGCGGCCTGAGCCGTTGTAGCCATACAGCTTCTGCGTCCTGGGGTCCCACACGATCGCGAACAGATCACCACCGACGCCGTTGCCGGTGGGCTCCATCAAACCGAGGGCGGCATTGGCCGCGATCGCGGCATCCACCGCCGAACCACCGGACTTCATCACGTCCAGGGCGATCTGCGTGGCGAGGGGCTGGGAAGTGGCGGCCATCGCGTGCGGGGCGATCACCTCCGAGCGGGTGGCAAAGGTGTGGCCGGTGATCCGGTCGGCGGCAATCGCCGCGGCGGGCAGGGCACACAGGACGGCGGCGGCAAGCAGGCCGCGGGCAAGGCGTGAGGACACGGGGTGGTTCCTGAGGGTGGTAGCCACCCGATGGTGGCGGCAGAGGCCGCTGGATGACATCCCACAATGGTCATGCCCCGAGGTTGAAATTGACCCCCGATCCGCGCAATCCGCTGCACCAAAATGCTGAATTCCAGTTCATCGGAACGCTTTCAGCCGCAACCATCCTTGTACGGCGGGGCCTTGCGGTGGATGCAGGCGAAACCGATGGAAATTGTCTTTCCAGGGTTGACACCGCCAAAACCCGTGTGGTTTTCTCGATCTCATGTTGCAGCGCACAGCCACCCGCGAATCCATCGAGCACGCCGACCACGGCGCGGCCTCCATCCATTCGCTTCTCGTCCTCGTACTTATTACCCAACCAACAGGTGCGGGACGGACCGGCGTGTAAGCAAGACTGCCAGGTATCCATCAAAACCCGCACCCGACCAGGTGCGGGTTTTTTCGTTTCAGAACCCTTTGATTTCCCTCCTCCCCTCTGAGTTGCCCTCCACCATGACCCCCCAGCCCACCTCGAGCCAGCCGATGCCCACCGCCCCCACGGCGGGTGCGTTCGCGTGTGCTCGCGGCCAGGCCGGTGCCACCCCTTCCCCTGATGGGCCGACGCGTCGCTGACCGTCGGCCCTCTTTTTTCTTGCCTCCAAAGGACCTCCCCCATGAGCACCAACGACCTGCCCCAGATCAAGATCGCTGTTGTCGGCTACGGCAGCCAGGGCCGCGCGCACGCGCTGAATCTGCGTGAATCCGGTTTCGATGTCGTCGTCGGGCTGCGCCCGGGCGGTCCGACCGAGGTCAAGGCTCAGGCCGACGGCTTCACCGTCAAAGCCCCGGCCGAGGCGGTGAAAGAGGCCGATCTGGTCGCCGTGCTGACCCCGGACATGGTGCAGAAGAAGCTCTACGAAGACGTGCTCGCGCCGAACATGAAACAGGGCGCGGTGCTGCTGTTCGCGCACGGTCTGAACGTGCATTTCGACATGATCAAACCGCGCGAGGATCTGGACGTGGTGCTGGTCGCGCCGAAGGGCCCGGGTGCGCTGGTCCGTCGCGAGTATGAGATCGGCCGCGGCGTGCCGTGCATCTGGGCGGTCTACCAGGACAAGAGCGGCAAGGCCGCCGAGTTCGCCCTGGCCTACGCCGGTGGCCTGGGTGGCGCGCGCGCCAACCTGATCCAGACCACCTTCAAGGAAGAAACCGAAACCGATCTGTTCGGCGAGCAGGCCGTGCTGTGCGGTGGCGCTTCGGCACTGGTGCAGGCCGGTTTCGAAACCCTGGTCGAAGCCGGCTACCAGCCGGAAATCGCCTACTACGAAGTACTGCACGAACTGAAGCTGATCGTGGACCTGTTCTACGAAGGCGGCATCACCCGCATGCTGGAATTCATCTCCGAAACCGCGCAGTACGGCGACTACGTCAGCGGCCCGCGTGTGATCGACGCCGGCACCAAGGCGCGCATGAAGGACGTGTTGACCGATATCCAGAACGGCACCTTCACCAAGAACTGGGTGGCCGAGTACGAAGCGGGCCTGCCGAACTACAACAAGTTCAAGCAGGCCGACCTGGAGCACCCGATCGAGAAGGTAGGCAAAGAACTGCGCGCCAAGATGGTCTGGTTGCAAAGTCAAGCCGCGTAAACGCGCGGCTCCCCCACCCGCTTTCGTAAAGGTCACCGCATGAATACCTCCGCTCACAGCACCGCGCCCCGCAACGGCGCACGCTGGTTGACGCAGGCCCTGGAAGCCGAGGGCGTGCATACGCTGTTCGGCTATCCGGGCGGCACCATCATGCCGTTCTATGACGCCCTGGTGGATTCCGGGCTGAAGCACATCCTGGTCCGCCACGAGCAGGGCGCAGCCCTGGCCGCCAACGGTTTCGCCCGTGCCAGCGGCCGGGTCGGCGTCTGCGTCGCCACCTCCGGCCCGGGCGCCTCCAACCTGGTCACCGGCATCGCCGATGCGATGCTGGATTCGGTGCCGATGGTCTGCATCACCGGCCAGGTCGCCACCCCGCTGCTGGGCACCGATGCGTTCCAGGAACTGGACGTGTTCGGGCTGACCCTGCCGATCGTCAAGCACAGCTGGCTGGTGCGCTCGGTCGATGACCTGCCGCAGGTGGTCGCCGATGCGTTCCGCATCGCCCGCGAGGGTCGCCCGGGGCCGGTGCTGATCGATCTGCCCAAGGACGTGCAGGTGGCCGATGCGTCGCACCTGCCGGACCACGTGCCGTCCACGGTGGTCGCACCGCCGGCGCCGAATGACGACGCCATCGCGCAGACCATCGCCGCCATCGCCGGGGCCGAGAAGCCGGTGATCTATGCCGGGGGTGGCGTGGCGCTGGGCGATGCGGTGGAGGACTTCCGTGCCTTCGTCGAGGCGACCCGTATTCCGACCGTGTTGACCCTGCGCGGCCTGGGTGCGCTGCCGCCCCAGCATCCGCACTATCTGGGCATGCTGGGCATGCACGGCACCCGCGCGGCCAACATGGCCGTGCAGGAAAGCGATCTGCTGGTGGTGGTCGGCGCCCGTTTCGATGACCGCGCGACCGGCAAGTTGAACGAGTTCGCCCCGTTTGCCCGCGTCGTGCATATCGATGCCGATGCGTACGAGATCTCCAAGCTGCGCACCGCCGACATCGCGGTGCCGGGCAATGTCGGTACGGCGCTGCGCGCACTGACCGCCGCGGCCACCGCCCCGGCCACGCAGGAGGCCTGGACCAAGCGCTGCCAGGGTCATCGTGAACGCTTCGCCCCGCGCTACGACGCACCGGGCAAGCACATCTACGCCCCGGCGCTGCTGAAGCGCCTGAGCGAGCTGGCGCCGAGCGATGCGATCATCGCCTGCGATGTCGGCCAGCATCAGATGTGGGTCGCCCAGCATTGCCGCTTCACCCACCCGCGCAACCACCTGACCAGCGGCGCGCTGGGCACCATGGGCTTCGGCCTGCCCGCAGCGATGGGTGCGCAGTTCGCCTGCCCGGATCGCACCGTGGTGCTGGTCTCCGGCGATGGCAGTTTCATGATGAACGTGCAGGAGCTGGTCACCATCGCCCGCTGCCGCCTGCCGGTGAAGATCGTGCTGCTGGACAACAGCTCGCTGGGCATGGTCCGCCAGTGGCAGGAGCTGTTCTTCGCCGAGCGCTACAGCGAGATCGATCTGTCCGACAACCCGGATTTCGCCGCGCTGGCGCAGGTGTTCGGCATTCCGGCCACGCGCATCGAAGCGCGTGACGATGTTGAAGGTGGTTTGGCCGCGATGCTGGCCCAGCCTGGTCCGGCCCTGCTGCATGTGGCCATCGATGCGCGTGCCAACGTGTGGCCGCTGGTGCCGCCCAACAATGCCAACAGCACGATGCTGGAAAGCAACCCCGCTCATCAGTCCCAGGAGTTCCCCAATGCAATACCGGCTTGACCTGGTGCTGACCCCGGCCGAAGGCGCGCTGCTGCGCGTGATCGGCATGGCCGAACGCCGCGGCTTCGCGCCGCGCGCGATCGCCGGTGCGCCCAATGCCGCCGATGATGGCCGCTGGCACCTGCAGCTGGTGGTGGACAGCACGCGTCCACCGGAGACGCTGCGCCGCCAGATCGAGAAGATCTACGATTGTGTGTCGGTGCGCATCAGCGCACTGGAGCCCGGTACTGGAGTATCCGCATGAACGCCCGCACCGTTGCATCGGTGCCGGTACGGAGGTGCCTTCTTGCAGCACATGGATGTGCAAATGGTGCGCGTGCAGGATGCACAACGTCGCACCGCGCTGCAGGAGGCACGACGTCGCACCGTGCGCCGTGGCAGCGCGCGTCGCTCCGGAACGATCACCATGGCCGGGTGCGTGATGCCGGCTAGCCGTACCCCGCAGGAACCGGACGTAGGCGACGTAAGCGTCGCCGATGTGCTGGCCGCGCAGGCGCGGCTGCGGCGCTTCCTGCCGCCCACGCCGCTGCATTACGCCGAGCGTTTCGGCGTGTGGCTGAAGCTGGAGAACCTGCAGCGCACCGGCTCCTACAAGGTACGCGGCGCACTGAACGCCCTGCTGGCCGGCCGTGAACGCGGCGATGACCGCCCGGTCATCTGCGCCTCGGCCGGCAACCACGCCCAGGGCGTGGCCTGGGCCGCCTACCGCCTGAACATTCCGGCGATCACGGTGATGCCGCACGGCGCACCGGCCACCAAGATCGCCGGCGTGGCGCATTGGGGCGCCACCGTACGCCAGCACGGGGAGAGCTACGACGAGGCCTACGCCTTCGCCCGCGCGCTGGCCGACCAGCACGGTTACCGCTTCCTGTCCGCCTTCGACGACCCCGACGTGATCGCCGGCCAAGGCACCTTGGGCATTGAGCTGGCCCCGCATGCGCCGGACGTGGTGATCGTGCCGATCGGTGGCGGTGGATTGGCGTCCGGCGTGGCGCTGGCGCTGAAATTGCAGGGCGTGCGCATCGTCGGTGCACAGGTGGAGGGCGTCGATTCGATGGCCCGCGCCATCCGCGGCGACGTGCGTGAGATCGCCCCGGTCGCCACCCTGGCCGACGGCGTCAAGGTGAAGATTCCCGGTTTCCTGACCCGCAAGCTGTGCAGTGCACTGCTGGACGATGTGGTGATCGTGCGTGAAGCCGAGCTGCGCGAGACGCTGGTGCGGCTGGCGCTGGAAGAGCACGTCATCGCCGAAGGTGCCGGCGCGCTGGCACTGGCCGCCGGTCGCCGCGTCGCCGGCAAGCGCAAGTGCGCGGTGGTCTCCGGTGGCAACATCGATGCGCTGGTATTGGCCCAGCTGCTGGCCGACATCCGTCCCCGCCCTCCGCGCAAACCGCGCCGCCGCGCCAGCGAGCGAACACGCCCGCCCCTACCAACCGTGCTCGCGACATCCCCGATTTCCGCTTCGATTCCTACCTCTGCCATCCCATCCGACCTTGCCGTCGAGGAGACCTCCTGGTGACCATGCCCACCTCCCCCCGAATCAGAATTTTCGACACCACCCTGCGCGACGGCGAGCAATCGCCCGGCTGCAGCATGAGCCCGCAGCAGAAGCTGGTGATGGCCCGCGCACTGGACGAACTGGGCGTGGATGTCATGGAAACCGGCTTCCCGGCCAGTTCCCAGTCCGACCGCGAAGCGATGGCGATGATCGCCCGCGAAGTGCGACGCCCGACCCTGGCCGTGCTGTCGCGCTGCCTGGCCGCCGATATCGAAACCTCGGCCAAGGCGCTGGAGGCCGCGGCGAACCCGCGCCTGCATGTGTTCCTGTCGACCAGCCCGCTGCACCGCGAGCACAAGCTGCGCATGAGCCGCGAGCAGGTACTGGAGTCGGTACACAAGCACGTCAGCCTGGCCCGCAGCTACGTGGGCGATGTGGAGTTCTCCGCTGAAGATGCCACGCGTACCGAGGAAGACTTCCTGATCGAGGTCGCCCGCGTGGCCGTGGCCGCCGGCGCGACCACCATCAACCTGCCCGACACCGTGGGCTTCACCACGCCGGAAGAGATCCGCGGCATGTTCCAGCGCGTGATCGCCGGCGTGCCGGACAGCGACCGCATCATCTTCAGCGCGCACTGCCACAACGATCTGGGCCTGGCCGTGGCCAACTCGCTGGCTGCCATCGAAGGCGGCGCGCGTCAGGTCGAATGCACCGTCAACGGGATCGGCGAGCGCGCGGGCAACTGCTCGCTGGAAGAAATCGCGATGGTGCTGAAGGTCCGCAATGCCTTCTACGACGAAGACACGCGCATCAACACCCCGCGCATCGTGGCCACCTCGCAGCTGCTGCAGCGCCTGGTCGGCATGCCGGTCCAGCGCAACAAGGCGATCGTCGGCGCCAACGCCTTCGCTCACGAGTCGGGCATCCACCAGCACGGCATGCTGCGCCACCGCGGCACCTACGAAATCATGCGCCCGGAAGACGTGGGCTGGGAATCCTCGCAGATGGTGCTGGGCCGCCACAGTGGCCGCGCCGCGGTCGAACAACGCCTGCGTGCGCTGGGCTTCTTCCTGTACGAGGAGGAACTGAAACACGTCTTTGAACAGTTCAAGGCACTGTGCGAACAGCAGCGCGTGGTCACCGACGCCGACCTGCAGACCCTGATGCAGGGCAGCGCGACCCAGAACGGCTATCGCCTGGCCTCGATGACCATCAGCGATGTGGGCAGCCGCGCCAACGCGCTGGTCGAGCTGTCCGATCCGGAGGGCAACCGCGTTGCCGAGACGGCCCAAGGCGATGGTCCGGTCGATGCACTGTTCGGCGCATTGTCGGCCGCCACCGGCGTGCAGTTGATGCTGGACAGCTACCACGTGCACAGTGTGGGCATCGGCGCCGATGCGCGCGGCGAAGCCAACCTGAGCGTGCGCCACGAGGGTGTGGAGTACGAAGGCACCGGCACCAGCCGCGACATCATCGAAGCCTCCGCACTGGCGTGGCTGGAGGTCGCCAACCGTCTGCTGCGCCAGCGCAACGCGACGGCCGAGCAGCCCGCGACCACCGCCGCGGCCTGAGCCCCCACTACGTACCCCGAACCGCAGCAAGGCCAGTCCATGACCCCAGCTCCCCGCACCCTGTACGACAAACTGTGGGATGCCCACGTCGTCGTTCCCGAGACCGACAGCGCGCCCGCCGTGCTGTACATCGACCTGCACCTGATCCACGAAGTGACCTCGCCGCAGGCCTTCACCGAACTGCGCGAGCGCGGCCTCTCCCCGCGTCGGCCGGACCGGACCAAGGCCACGATGGATCACTCCACCCCCACCCTGCCGGCCGGCGCCGACGGCAAGCTGCCCTATGCCAGCGCCGCCTCCGAAGCCCAGGTAGCGATGCTGGCCGACAACTGTGCCGCGCATGGCATCGAGCTGTTCGACCTGCAGTCGGCCAGCCGCGGCATCGTGCACGTGATCGCCCCCGAACAGGGCTTCACCCAGCCGGGTATGACCATCGTCTGTGGCGACAGCCACACCTCCACGCATGGTGCATTTGGCGCGCTGGCCTTCGGTATCGGCACCAGCGAGGTCGGCCATGTGCTGGCGACGCAGTGCCTGCTGCAGCGTAAAGCCAGGACGATGGCGATCACCGTCGATGGCGCGCTGGCCCAGGGTGTCGGCGCCAAGGACGTGGTGCTGCACATCATCGGTGTGATCGGCGTCAACGGCGGTACCGGCCATGTGCTGGAGTTCCGTGGCAGCGCGATCGAAGCGATGGACATGGAACAGCGCATGACGTTGTGCAACATGTCCATCGAAGCCGGGGCACGTGCCGGCATGGTCGCCCCCGACCAGATCACCTTCGACTGGGTGGCCGCCACCCCGCGTGGCCCCAAGGGCGCCGACTTCGATACCGCCGTGGCCGCGTGGTCGCAGCTGCGCAGCGATGAAGGTGCGCGCTTCGATGTCGAGGTCCACATCGAGGCCGCCGACATCCGCCCCACCCTGACCTGGGGCACCCACCCCGGCACCGCCATCGCGGTGGACCAGCCGATTCCGGCGGCCAACGACGCGGCCGCGCAGAAGGGCCTGGATTACATGCACTTCCACGCCGGGCAGACCTTGGCCGGCACCCCGGTGGATGTGGTGTTCGTCGGTTCCTGCACCAACGGCCGCCTGAGCGACATGCGCGAGGTGGCGCAGGTGCTGCAGGGCCGCCGTGTCGCTGACCGCGTGCGCATGCTGGTGGTGCCGGGCTCGGAAATCGTCAAGCGTCAGGCCGAAGCCGAAGGCATCGATGTGGTGGTGCGCGCGGCCGGTGCCGAATGGCGCGAGCCGGGCTGCTCGATGTGCATCGCCATGAACGGCGATCTGGTCGCGCCGGGGCAACTGGCGGTCAGCACCAGCAACCGCAATTTCGAAGGTCGCCAAGGCCCCGGCTCGCGCACCCTGCTGGCCTCGCCGATGACGGCCGCCTGGGCCGCGGTGAACGGCCGCGTGGCTGACCCGCGCGAACTGTATGCCACGCTGGAGGTGGCCTGATGAGCGGCTTCCGTACCCTGACCTCGACCAGCGTGGTGCTGCGCGAGACCAACATCGACACCGACCAGATCATTCCGGCGCGCTTTCTGTCCACCACCGAGCGCGTCGGCCTGGGCAAGCACGCGTTCAATGATTGGCGCTGGCAGCGCGAGGGCGTGCCGAACCCGGCGTTCGCCTTCAACCAGCCGCACAACGCTGGCCGCAGCATCCTGCTGGCCGGCCGCAACTTCGGCTGCGGCTCCTCGCGTGAGCATGCGCCGTGGGCCCTGACCGACCTGGGCCTGCGCGCCATCGTCAGCAGCGAGATCGCCGATATCTTCCGCGGCAACTCGCTGAAGAACGGTCTGCTGCCGATCGTGCTGGACGAAGCCGATGTGCAGACGCTGATGCAACGCCCGGATGACGCATTGACCATCGATGTGGCCGCGCGCGAACTGCGCACCCCCGATGGGCGCGTGTATGCCTTCCCGCTGGACGGCTTCTCACAGACCTGCCTGCTGGAAGGCGTGGACCAATTGGGGTATCTGTTGGGCCGTACCCCTGACATTGAACGTTACGAGAGTGAACATGCACGCTGAGATTGTCGTATTGCCGGGTGACGGCATCGGTCCGGAAGTCGCCGCTGCCGCCGTGGCGGTGCTGGAGGCCGTCGCCACCCGTTTCGGACACAGCTTCGGGTTCCAGGAACACGACATCGGTGGCATCGCCATCGATCGCCACGGCGAGCCGCTGCCGGCCGCCACGCTGGACGCCTGCCGCAAGGCAGACGCCATCCTGCTCGGTGCGGTCGGCGGGCCGAAGTGGTCCGACCCGAATGCCAAGGTCCGCCCGGAGCAGGGCCTGCTGGCGATCCGCAAGGCGCTGGGGCTGTACGCCAACCTGCGCCCGGTACGCACGCATGCGGCCGCGCTTGGCGCCTCGCCGATCAAGGCCGAGCTGCTGGAGGGCGTGGACTTCGTGGTCGTGCGTGAGCTGACCGGCGGCATCTACTTCGGTGAGAAGACCCGCACTGCCGATACCGCCAGCGACCTGTGCAGCTACAGCGTGGGCGAGATCGAGCGCGTCATGCGCACCGCGTTCCGGCTGGCGCAGACCCGCCGCGGCAAGGTCACCTCGGTGGACAAGGCCAACGTGCTGGAAACCTCGCGCCTGTGGCGTGATGTCGCCGCCCGGATCGGCCGCGAGGAATTCCCGGACATCGCCTTGGAGCACCAGCTGGTCGATTCGATGGCCATGCACCTGCTGGCCAAGCCGCGCGAGTACGACGTGATCGTGACCGAGAACATGTTCGGCGACATCCTCACCGACGAAGCCTCGATGCTGGCCGGTTCGCTCGGCCTGCTGCCCTCAGCGTCGCTGGGCGAACCCGGCGCAGTGGGCATCTACGAGCCGATCCACGGCTCGGCGCCGGACATCGCTGGCAAGGGAATCGCCAATCCGTATGCCACGATCTTCAGCGCGGCGATGCTGCTGCGGCATTCACTGGGGCTGGACGACGAGGCTGCTACGGTCGAGGCAGCGGTGTATGCCGTGCTGGATGACGGCGTGTTCACCGCCGATCTCGCCGCCAAGGGTTATGCGGTGAGTACCGCCGCAGCGACCGACGCGGTCCTTGCCAAGCTGCAATGATCGCAAGGACGCGGCCTCAGGGCCGCGTTCGTGTTTCCACATCCCGCACGGCCTCCCTGTCCCGTCGGTCACGTCGCTGCCAGCGGCTGGCCCCCAACAAGGAAAGCCCTTGAACCATCGTTCCTCTGTCGACTTTCTCAACCACGTGGCCCAGCGCGATCCGCATCAGCCGGAATTCCTGCAGGCCGTCAAAGAAGTGATCCAGAGCCTGTGGCCGTTCCTGGAGCGCAACCCCCGCTACCTGGAACAGGGCCTGCTGGAGCGGCTGGTGGAGCCGGAGCGGGTGATCCAGTTCCGCGTGGCCTGGGCCGATGACGCCGGCAAGACCCATGTGAACCGCGGCTGGCGCGTGCAGCACAGTTCGGCAATCGGTCCGTTCAAGGGCGGCATGCGCTTCCATCCGTCGGTCAACCAGTCGATCCTGAAGTTCCTCGCGTTCGAGCAGACGCTGAAGAACGCGCTGACGACCCTGCCGATGGGCGGTGGCAAAGGCGGCTCGGATTTCAATCCCAAAGGCCGCAGCGATACCGAAGTGATGCGCTTCTGCCAAGCACTGATGCTGGAGCTCCATCGTCACCTTGGTGCCGATACCGATGTGCCGGCCGGTGACATCGGCGTGGGCGCACGTGAGGTTGGCTACATGACCGGCATGATGAAGAAGATCACCAATGACGCCTCCTGCGTGTTCACCGGCAAAGGCCTGTCCTACGGTGGCAGCCTGATGCGCCCGGAGGCGACCGGCTTCGGTACCGTCTATTTCGTCGAGCAGATGCTGCACCATGCGCGGCGCGATACCGATGGCGCGAAAGTGTTGATTTCCGGCGCTGGCAACGTCGCCCAGCATGCCGCGATCAAGGCCATCGAACTGGGCGCGAAAGTGCTCACGCTCTCCGATTCCGGCGGCACGCTGTACGCCCGTGATGGCTTCGATGAGGCGGCGCTGCAGGAGGTGGTGGAACTGCGCAACGAGCGCCGCGGCTGCCTGTCCGAACTGGCCGATGACACACGCTTCGAGTACCTGGACGGCAAGCGCCCCTGGCATATCCCGGCCGAGATCGCGTTGCCCTGCGCGACCCAGAACGAGCTGGACGAAGACGACGCCCGCGCCCTGGTCGACAACGGGGTGCTGTGCGTGGCCGAAGGCGCCAACATGCCATCGACACTCGAGGCCATGGAGGTCTTCCTCAAGGCGGGCACCCTGTATGCGCCGGGCAAGGCCAGCAACGCCGGCGGCGTGGCCACCTCGGGGCTGGAAATGAGCCAGAACGCGCAGCGCCTGTCGTGGCATCACGCCGATGTCGATGAGCGTCTGCACGGGATCATGAAGGACATCCACGCCAACTGCGTGCGCCACGGCAAGCGCGCCGATGGCAGCGTGAACTACGTGGATGGCGCCAATATCGCCGGCTTCGTCAAGGTGGCCGATGCGATGCTGGCGCAGGGCGTTTACTGAGGGTAGATGGGTGAAGCGGTGCAGCGGTGTTCATCCGCTGCGCCCTGCAGCATTTCCCGCCGCAGCGGTCAGTGCGCCGAGCGGACCTCGCTCGTCATGCACCCAGCCAGCACGGCGCCGCCATCGGTGGATATCACGCTGAATGCCTGCACGCGCGTGTATCCGGACGACGCCTCCCGGGATGCTTCGCGCATCCAATGCCCTTCCGCCTGACGATCCGCTGCGCCCAGGCCAGTGGCATCGAGCACCGCCTTCAGCGGCGCATCGCCCATGTCGGCTGCGACATAGCCGCCATACGCGAGGACGAGCGACGTCGCAGCCAAGCCCTTCAACGCCACCGGCTGCTCCAGGGTGATGACCATGACCGGCATCTCCTGGCCATCGGCAAGGTACTCATGCTCGGCCACCGCGCGGACATTGTCCGGCCATGCCAGCGG
Source organism: Stenotrophomonas sp. IS26 (assembly GCF_054188265.1). Taxonomy (NCBI): domain Bacteria; kingdom Pseudomonadati; phylum Pseudomonadota; class Gammaproteobacteria; order Lysobacterales; family Lysobacteraceae; genus Stenotrophomonas; species Stenotrophomonas sp. IS26. The sequence goes on along the minus strand of NZ_JBSZJV010000013.1, from coordinate 103,160 downwards.
CGACAGTTCCGACACACGCTCCCACAGGTTGGCGATGCGCTGCATGGCAGCGTCGTCAGCCCGACATTCGAGCGCGGCGCCAACATCACTTGCCGTGGCCGTCTCGCGCAATCGCGGTGGAACACGCGCCTCGCGCATCGGACCGGGGTAGTCACATCCCACCCGATAGCCCTCACCATCGCTGCTCACCACGATGCCGCCCGGCGATGACGCATCGCCGGATGCCTCTGGTGGCGACCAGACCTGGAACGGCTCACGCAACGTATTCGACCGGTGCCGAAGTCCGTTCTCGCCAACGATGCGCGCACGCTGCCCTGCATCGATGGGAATGGAGAAGCCCATGTCATCCGCCACCACGCGGTGCGTTGTGATGCCGTGTGCCGTCAACGTCACCGGCATGTCGATGAGGGTCGTCGCGTGCTCCTCGTCACCGCTGCGCGTGAAGCTCCAGCCCTTCCGATGGGCCGGTCGTTCCTGCGGCGTGCCATACCGTGCGCCACGCAACGCGGTCGTCACCGCCTGCATCGTTGCCGGTGAGGCACGGCACTCCAGCAGCTCGACGAGATCGCGCTGAAAACTCGCAGCGGGGTTCGCCTGCGCTGGCAACGCGGAAACCATCACCAGAACGATCGCCGCCGCAGTGGCGAACCGAGAAGAGGAACGTGAAGACATCATGCGCGACCGAAGAAATCCGGTGTGCATTGTGCGCTTGCAGGCACCGCAAAGACGACAGGCATTCGCGTCGCACTGAAAGCATGAAGCCGGCCATCGGCCGGCTTCATCGTCCCTCAGCCTTCGCTGGTCTTGGCCTCGTCCGGCTTCACCCGGAACCACGCCGCATACAGTGCCGGCAGGAACACCAGGGTCAGCACGGTACCGACGATCAGGCCGCCCATGATCGAGATCGCCATCGAACCGTAGAACGCACTGCGCGACAGCGGGATCATCGCCAGCACCGCCGCCAGCGCGGTCAGCACGATCGGGCGGAAGCGGCGCACGGTGGCGTCGATGATCGCGTGCCAGCGGTCATGCCCGGCGTCGATATCCTGCTGGATCTGATCGATCAGGATCACCGAGTTGCGCATGATCATGCCGGCCAGCGCGATCGTCCCCAGCAACGCCACGAAGCCGAACGGCGCGCGGAACAGCAGCAGGAACAGGGTCGCGCCGATGATGCCCAGCGGTGCGGTGACCAGCACCATCGCCGCACGCGAGAAGCTGCGCAGCTGCAGCATCAGCAAGGTGGCCACCACGATCAGGAACAGCGGCATGCCGGCCTTGATCGAATCCTGGCCACGGGTGGAATCCTCCACCGTACCGCCGGTTTCCAGCAGGTAGCCGGACGGCAGCTCGGCACGGATGCCCTCCAGCGTCGGCAGGATCTGCTGCACCACGTCCAGCGGCTGCTTCGCGTCGGCAATGTCGGCGCGCACGGTCACCGTCGGCAGGCGGTTGCGGTGCCAGATGATGCCGTCCTCGAACACGTACTCCAGGCGCGCCACCTGCGACAGCGTCACCGAGGTCCCGCTGGCGGTCGGAATGGCCAGGCTGCCCAGCATGTCCAGCCGCACACGTTCGTTGTCCGGGCCACGCAGCAGCATCTCGATCAGGCGGTTGCCCTCCCGATAGGTGCTCACGCTCATGCCCGACAACGACGTGCCCAGCAGCTGGCTCACCTGCGCGCTGCTCACACCCAGTGCGCGTGCACGGTCCTGGTCGATCACCAGCCGCACCACTTTGCTCGGCTCGCTCCAATCCAGGTTGACGTTCATCACGTGCGGGTTTGCGCGCACCTTGGCTTCCACCTGCCGTGCGATGGCCTGCACCTGCTCGATGTGCTCGCCGGAGATGCGCATCTGCACCGGGTAGCCGACCGGCGGGCCGTTCTCCAGGCGGGTCACGCGCATCTGCACGTCCGGGAACTGCGGAATCACGTCCTTGAGCAGCCAGTCGCGGGTCGCCTCACGTGCGGTGGCGTTCTCGGTCAGCACCACGAACTGCGAGAAGTTGGTGGCCGGCAGCTGCTGGTCCAACGGCAGGTAGAAGCGCGGCGAGCCGGTGCCCACGTAGGCCACGTAATTGCTGATGCCTTCGCGGTCCTTGAGCAGCTTTTCCAGCTTGGTCGCCTGCGCCTGGGTGGCCTGCAACGAGGCACCCTCGGCCAGTTCGATGTCAACCATCAGTTCCGGGCGGGTCGAATCCGGGAAGAACTGCTGGGGCACGAAGCGGAAGATCAGCAGCGAGAACACGAACAGCGCGGCCGTGGCGGCGATCACCCACCAGCGATGGCGCAGGCAGACATCCAGGAAACGGCGGAAGCGCACGTAGAACGGACGCTGATACGGATCCTGGTCGTGCGCATGCACCTTCGGCGCGATCCAGCGCGCGAACGCGGGATGGCGGTCGGCCCACTGCAGGCGGCGGGCATGCCAGCGCCCTGCCAGGCTGTCCGGCTTGGGCGGCTGCGGGTTGAACAGGTCCGGCAACATCTTGTCGCCCAGGTACGGGATGAACAGCACCGCGGCGATCCACGACACCACCAGCGCGATGGTCACCACCTGGAACAGCGAGCGGGTGTATTCGCCGGTGCTGGAAGCGGCCGTGGCGATCGGCAGGAAGCCGGCCGCGGTGATCAGCGTGCCGGTCAGCATCGGGAACGCGGTCGACTCCCACGCGAAGCTGGCCGCGCGCAGGCGGTCGTAGCCCTGCTCCATCTTGGTGGCCATCATCTCCACCGCGATGATCGCATCGTCCACCAGCAGGCCCAGCGCCAGCACCAGCGCGCCGAGGGAAATCTTGTGCAGGCCGATGCCGAAGTAATGCATGACGAAGAAGGTCATCGCCAGCACCAGCGGAATGGTCACACCCACCACCAGGCCGGTGCGCAGGCCGAGCGAGAAGAAGCTCACCAGCAGCACGATCACCACCGCTTCAGTGAGCACCTGCACGAACTCGCCGACGGACTCCTCCACCGCATGCGGCTGGTCGGAGACCTTGCGCAGCTGCATGCCGGCCGGCAGCGTTTTCTGCAGGCGTTCGAATTCGGCATCCAGGGTACTGCCCAGCTTGAGGATGTCGCCGCCGTCTTTCATCGCCACGGCGATGCCGATCGCGTCTTCGCCCATGAAGCGCATCTTCGGCGACGCCGGATCGGCAAAACCACGTTTGATCTCGGCAATGTCGCCCAGGTGCACGGTGCGGTCGCCGGCCTGGATCGGGAAGCTGCGGATGTCCTCCACGCTCTTGAACTGGCCGGTGACGCGCAGCTGCACCCGGTCGGTCGGGGTTTCAAAGAAGCTGGTGGCGGCAATGGCATTCTGGTCGGCCAATGCCTGCTGCACCTGCTGCAGCGACACGCCCAGCGTGGCCAGCTTGGTGTTGGACAGCTCGATCCAGACCTTCTCGTCCTGCAGGCCTTCCAGCTCGATCTTGCCGACATCCGGCACGCGCTGCAGTTCCAGCTGGATGCGGTCGGCGTAATCGCGCATCACCGCGTAGTCGAAGCCCTGCCCGGTCAACGCGTAGATGTTGCCGAAGGTATCGCCGAACTCGTCGTTGAAGAACGGGCCGACGATTTCGCGCGGCAGGGTCGGCTTGATGTCGCCCACACGCTTGCGCACCTGGTACCACAGGTCGGGAATCGCCTTGGAGCGCAGGCTGTCGCGCGCCACGAAGATCACCTGCGATTCGCCCGGGCGCGAGTAGGAGCGGATGAACTCATACTGCCCGGTGTTCAGCAGTGCCTTCTCGATCGGCTCGGTGACCTGGCGTGAGACCTGTTCGGCGGTCGCGCCGGGCCAGTTCGTGCGCACCACCATCACCTTGAAGGTGAACGGTGGATCCTCGGACTGGCCCAGGTGCTTGTACGACCACGCGCCGATGATCGCGAAGGCCAGCATCGCAAACAGCACCAGTGGCCGGTTGCCCAGCGCCCATTCGGAGAGGTTGAAGCGGCGCACGGGATCAGTTCCCCTTGCCGGTGGCAGGCGCGGCAGGCTTGGCCGCCGGTGCCAGCACCGGGCGGTTCTGGCGGTCCACCGCGGTCACCGGCTGGCCCTCGCGCAGCAGATGGCCGCCGGCGGCGACCACCCAGTCGTTCGCGTTCACCCCGCTCAGCACCGGAACGGATTCAACGCCATACGCACCGACCGCCACCGGCGTGGCTTTCAACGTGCGCTTGGCCGGATCGACCACCCACACGCTGCTACGCCCATCGGCACCGCGCTGCACCGCCGCCAGCGGCAACTGCAGGGTGCCCTGGCGCCCGGCCGCGGCGAACACGCGCGCGCTCTGGCCCAGCTCGACCTCGGTCAGCGCTTCCGGTGCCAGGCTGACGCGGGTGGCATAGGTACGCCCCTGCGCATCGGCAGCCGGGGCGATCTCACGGATCGTGCCGGCCAACAGCTGGCCCGGGCGGTTCCACAGTTCCACCTGTACCGGCTGGCCCACCTGGTAATCGCGGATGGTGCTTTCCGGCAGGGCGATCACGACTTCGCGGCCGCCATCCGCAGCCAGGGTGAACACGGTCTGCCCGGCACTGACCACCTGCCCGGCTTCGGCCTGGCGGCTGGCGATCACGCCGTCGGCCGGCGCGCGCAACTGGGCGTACTCGGCCTGGTTGCGGGCCACGGCCAGATTGGCGCGGGCGGCATTGGCCTGGCCCTGCGCGGCCTTGAACGCGGCGGTCTGGCTGTCGAGTGCGGACTGGCTGACCAGTTGCTGCTCGGCCAGCGTGGCGTAGCGCTTCTGGTCATCACGGGCGCGGATCAGATCGGCTTCGGCAGCGGCCAGCTGGGCCTGCGAGGCGCTGGCCTGGGAGGCGTAGTCGGCAGCATCCAGCTCGGCCAGCAGTTGGCCCTTGCGCACGCGCTGGCCGGCATCGACATGCCGCTTGATCAGGTTGCCCCCGACGCGGAACGACAGCGGGCTTTCCTCGCGGGCGCGGATCTCACCGGGATAGGCAGCCACTTCCTGGCCGGTCACGGTGCCCGGGTGGACCACCAGCACCGGAATCGGCGCAACCGGCTCGGCGTCCTGCTTGCCACATGCTGCCAGCGCGATCGCCAGCAACCCACCACCCATCCATCGCATGTTTTTCATGAGGTCCTGGACCTGAAAAGTAACCCGGAAAAAGCCGCTGGAAACGCTCTGTTCCAGCCGCCTCAATATTGAACCAGCCGGTATAGTATAAATATCGAACCGATTGGTCTAGTATTGATTGGATGACTGATCCGACCTCCTCCACATCGCCTTCCAAGCCGGCCGCCAAGGCCGCCGGGCCGGGGCGCCCGAAGGATCTGGGAAAGCGCGCGGCCATTCTGGAAGCCGCCAAATCGCTGTTCGTCGACCAGGGCTACAACGGGGTCAGCATGGACAGCATCGCCGCCCAGGCTGGCGTATCAAAGCTGACCGTTTACAGCCATTTCGGCGATAAAGAGACCCTTTTCACCGAAGCTGTGCAGTCCAAATGTGTCGAGATGCTGCCCGACGAGCTGTTCGTCACCGACATCGAGGGCCCACTGCGCGATCAGCTGATGGGCATCGGCCACGCCTTCTTCAGCCTGATCACCTCCGATGCGGCCGTCGCCGTGCAGCGGGTGATGATGTCGCCCGATACCGATGACCGCATCCGCGAAATGTTCTGGCTGGCCGGCCCGCAGCGGACCACCGATGCACTGGGGGACTTCCTGCGTGCCCGGGCCGCCCGTGGCGAACTGGAGATCACCGACTTCCAGACCGCCGCCCTCCAGTTCCTGACCTTGATCAAGGGCGAGCTGCATACGCATATGATGTGCGGGTTGCGGCCGGCCCCGGCCGAGTGCGATGCCGACGCCCACGTGTGCGCCAGCGTCGACTTTTTCCTGCGGGCGTATGCCCGGCGGCACTAAACTGAATGGACCGGAGGTCGCGGTGACTTCCGGCACTGCGACCCCGGCGCGACGGCAGCGATGCTTTCAGCGCGCCGCCGGCTCCCGGCACCGGTAAAATGGCCGGCCCACTGCGCTGGATATAGAACCTCATGACGATCGATTACTCCCACGCCCGCGAACTGATGGTTGAACAGCAGATCCGCCCCTGGGATGTGCTGGAAATCCGCGTGCTCGATGTACTGGCACGCTTGCCGCGGGAGGCGTTCGTCGCTGAATCGCACCGGGCTCTGGCTTACGCTGATATCGAGCTGCCGCTGGGCAACGGCCAGAAGATGATGAAGCCGGTCATCGAAGGCCGCACGCTGCAGGCGCTGGATCTGCAGCCGGGCGATGAAGTGCTGGAAATCGGCACCGGCAGCGGCTACCTGAGCGCCTGCATGGGCGAACTGGCCCGCGAAGTGCTGAGCCTGGAAATCGATGCCGACCTGGCCACCACCGCGCGCGCGCGTCTGGACGCTGCCGGCCTGGGCAACAACGTCCGTATCGAAACCGCCGACGCCCTGAGCTGGGACACCGAGCGCCGCTTCGATGCGATCTGCGTCACCGGCGCGGTGGATGTCATTCCGTCACGTTTCGCCCAGTGGCTGCGTCCCGGCGGTCGACTGTTCGTGATCCGTGGCCGGTCGCCGGTCATGGAAGCGGTGCTGGTCAAGGCGGACGGCACCACTGAATCGCTGTTCGAAACCGATATCGATTACCTGCGCGGTGCCGCCCCGGCACCCCAGTTCCAACTCTGAGTCCAAGGAAGCCGCAATGATCCGCCGATCCCTCGCCTTTGCGCTGGCCGCCGCCCTGCTGCCGATGACCGCCTCTGCCGCCGACCTGCTGCAGGTCTACGAAATGGCGCGCAACGGCGATCCGCAGCTGTCGGCTGCCGAGTCGACCCGTCTGTACGACAAGGAAGGCGCTGTGCAGGCGCGTGCCGCCCTGCTGCCGCAGCTCAACGGCGAGGCCTCGCTCAACCGCAGCCGCACCAACCCGAACCATGATCTGACCTCCAGCTCGTTCACCACCAAGAGCCGGAACTACACGATCAACGGCAGCCAGACCGTCTTCAACTTCACCCAGTTCGCCAATCTGCGGTCGCAGCGCGAGCTGAGCCGTGCAGCGGATTTCACCCTGGATTCGGCCAACGACGACCTGATCGTGCGCACCTCGGCGGCGTACTTCAACGTGCTGGTGGGCATTGAATCGCTGTCGGCCGCGCAGACCAACGAAGCCGCTGCCAAGAAGCAGTTCGACTTCGCCGACAAGCGCCTGGAAGTGGGCCTGGCCCCGATCACCGACGTGCACGAAGCCCGCGCCCAGTACGACCAGGCGCGCGCCAACACGATCATCGCGCAGAACACGCTGGCCGACGCCTACCAGGCGCTGACCGAACTGACCGGCCAGCCGGTCACCGACCTGCGCGCTCTGCCGGCCGATTTCCGTCCGGAGCTGCCGGCCAAGTACGCCACCATCGATACGCTGGTGAACGAGGCTGTTGCGCAGAACCCGGCGCTGAAGGCGCAGGAACTGAAGGTCAACGCTGCTGAATCCGGCGTCTCGGCCGCCCGCGGCGCGCACTACCCGACCCTGTCGCTGGGTGCCACCGCCGGCAAGTCGGCCAGCTGGGGTGATGTCGTCGGCGACGGCGGCAGCAGCTTCAGCCCGGACCGCCGCACCAACAGCGTCGGCCTGACCCTGAACGTGCCGATCTTCTCCGGCGGCGCCACCCAGTCCGGCGTGCGCCAGGCCCTGGCCCAGCGTGACATCGCCCAGGACGGCTACGAGCAGCAGAAGCGCGCCCTGGACCGCAACACGCGCAATGCCTACCAGACCCTGGTGGCCGGCATCAGCGAAGTGGAAGCGCGTCGCCTGGCCGTCGTGTCGGCACAGAGCGCCTATGACGCCTCGCAGGTCGGTCTGGAAGTCGGTACGCGTACCGTGCTGGACGTGATCCAGAACCAGCGCATCCTGTTCTCCGCGCAGCTGGACTACGCCAACGCCCGCTACACCTTCCTGCAGAACCGCCTGCAGCTGGGCCAGGCGGTCGGCACGCTGGACATCGCCGAACTGCAGGACATCAACCGCCTGCTCACCCAGAAGGCGGCCACGCCGAGCACCACCGTCAACTGATCGACGGCGCAGCGCGTGACAGAAAACCACCCGCATGCGGGTGGTTTTTTTATGCGCGCAGGTTGTTGATTCCGACACGTCGTGGGCGTCACACACGCGATCACTGCCGCGGCGATTTCATCGCGTAATGCCTACCCGCGCACAGTCTCCACCGTGAACCGGTCCACAGTCCGGCACGTCGCATGGAAAATGGCTTGACCCCTCGGCATGGGCCGACTAAGGTCCGCCCCGCACCACCTTCCCTTTCCCTCCAGAGGCCCCCTCCTTGGACAGTCATAGTCGATCTCGTTGCTGCTCCTGAGCCGACGGACCCACTGACCCCAAGGTCGGTTCCGTCCGCACAGGACGGGGCCCACCGGCGCAGCTGACACGCTCGCCCGCCTCGCATCATCCGTATCGCCGTTCCACCGACCCCAAGAAGGGTGCCGCTGGCGTTTCCGTTTGCCTGGAGATTGCCCATGCACGTTTCCCGTGTGTTCGCCCTGCCGCTCGTGGCCGTGGCGATGCTTCCGTTCGACACCCGCGCCGCCGCCAGCCTGATGGTGGATGACGCCTCCATCACCGATGCCGGTCGCTGCCAGCTGGAAAGCTGGGGCCGGCATACCGATGCCGGCAACGAATGGACGGCCGTGCCGGCCTGCACCATCGCCGGGACCGAGTGGTCGCTCGGCGTCAGCCATCAACGTGCCACTGCCGCCACGCAGTGGGCCGTGGGCGCCAAGCGCGTGCTGCGTGATCTCGATCAGCGACGCTGGGGGGTGGCGGTCAGTGCGGGCGTAGGCAGCGACTGGCACCGCCCGCGCGCCAACGATTGGAACCTCAATGCCCCCCTGACCGTGGCGCTCGGTGCCTCTGATCGCACGCTGCTGCACCTCAACCTGGGCTGGGCACGCACGGCAGGGGAACGGGGCCGCACCGATGGCGTCGGCCTGGAAATCGTGGCCGCACCGCACTGGTCACTCCTGGCCGAAACCGCCCGCGATGCAACGCGCCAGCGCAGCAGTCAGTTCGGCGTGCGCCACGAACTCTGGCGCGGCGCCAGCGTGGATCTGCTGGCCGGCCGCATGCATCACCAGCGCGATGGTCGATGGCTGACGCTCGGCTTCAATCTCGCGGCCGCACCGTAGTGCCGTGCGTGCCGGCTGACGGCAACGATTGACCTCACCCGCCGCCTGCACGCTGCACGCGGCCCACGCCCTGTACCTGCCGCGCCGGACGCAATCCGGTGCGCTGGATGCCTGTACCTCATCACCGCGCGTTGCTCCGTCACGCGCCGCTTTCTGCTGGAGAACCACCATGAACCGCGAAGACCTCCTGTTCTCGATCCGCACCCTCTCGCTCTCCCTCGACGCGGCCGGCTTTGTCAGCATCGCCGCCACCACGCATCCGTCCGACCTCGTCGATGCGCTCGACGCGCTGAGCGTGGACAAGACACTCCCGTTGCTGATGATGCTCGACCCGCAGGCACGCGCCGAGCTGTTCGCGCACTTCACCGAGATACGCCAGGATCAGCTGCTGGCGGCGATGCCGCGCGAGGCGGTGGTGCAGCTGTTCGAACACATGCCCTCGGATGACCGCGCCGATCTGTACAACCGGCTCGGCGATGACGCCAAGCAGAAACTGCTGCCGGCACTGACCAAGGTCGAGCGCGACGACATCCTCAAGATGGCGTCCTATCCGGAGGGCACGGTCGGCTCGGCGACGACGTCCGATTATGTCTGGGTGTCTCCGGAGATGACCGTGGCCCAGGCGCTGGCACATATCCGCGCCACTGCGCTGCACAGCGAAACGGTGAACATCCTGTTCGTGCTCGACCACACGCTGCGGCTGCGCGGCACGGTGGCCCTGCGTGATCTGGTGTTGGCCAACGAGAACCGCACGGTCGCCTCGATCATGCATGAGCAGCCGGTCGCCGCGAAGGCGCACTGGCCCAGGCTGCAGGCCGCCGAACTGATCCGTCGCTACGACCTGCTCGCGCTGCCGGTGACCAATGGCGGGGATCGCATGATCGGCATCGTCACCGTGGACGATGCGATGGATATCGAGAAGGAGCAGGATGCCTCGCAGCTGGCACGCTTTGGCGGCACGGTCAGCGGAAACGGGAACGATCTTGATGTGCGCAGCACGCCGCTGAAGCAGATGTTCCGGGTGCGTGTGTTCTGGCTGGCGATCCTGACCTGCTTCGGCATCGTCACCAGTACGTTTGTCGCCGCGCAGGAGGAGCTGCTGTCGCAGGTGATCGTGCTGGCCGCCTTCATCGCCCCGATCGTGGACATGGGCGGCAACACCGGCAGCCAGTCGGCCACGCTGGTGATCCGCAGCATGGCGCTGGGCGAGCTGAAACTGAGCTGGCGCGATGTGGGGTTCGTGATCCAGCGCGAACTGCCGGTGGCCGCGGCGCTGGGCATCAGCATCGCCGTGCTGGAGGCGATCCTGGCTTACTTCAGCAAGGGTGTGGGCATGGACGTGCTGCTGGTGGTGGGCTCGAGCATGCTGGTGTGCACCGCGCTCGGCGGCATCATCGGCGCGTTGCTGCCGTTCGCCGCACGCCGCATCGGGGCGGATCCGGCCACCCTGTCAGCCCCGATGATCACCTCGGTCATGGATCTGATCGGCGTGTTCATCTACTTCGGGTTTGCGTACGCCTTCCTGGGCGATCTGCTGGTCGCTGCGGGCTGATGGATCGGCAGGCCTGGTCGCCGCGCGTGGCGGCCAGGCGGGCCGCGATCACGCCACCGGCGGCGGCAACTGCGGGGCGATCAGGGCCACGGTGCGCTTCAACGCGCCACGGCCGTTGCTCACCAGCGCACACCCCGCGCGGGCCATGTCTTCGCGTGCCTGCGGATCGCGCAACAGGGTCAGCAGTGCATCGCCGACCCCGCTGGCATCCTCGGCGATCACCACCGCACCGGCTTCGCGCATGCGCCGGGAAATCTCGGCGAAGTTGTGCAGGTGCGGGCCGGTGACAGCGGCCGTGCCCATCGCCGCCGGCTCCAGCAGGTTGTGCCCGCCGATGGCCTGCAGGCTGCCCCCGACGAAGGCCACCTGCGCGCAGCCGTAGAACGACATCAGCTCGCCGAGCGTGTCGATGACGAAGACATCCGTATCGGCCAGCGGCCACTGCTGCTGGCGGCGTGTGGCGACCTTCCAGCCCTGCTCGCGGGCCAGTGCTTCCACCCGCGGGAACCGCTCGGGATGCCGCGGCGCCCACAACAGCAGCACCCCCGGCATCGCCTCGCGCAGGCGACGATGCAGATCGAGGGTGGCCTGCTCTTCGCCCTCGTGCGTGCTGGCGGCGATCCAGACCGGGCGCGTGGCGGGCACCAGAGCATGGAAGCGCGCGATGAAGTCCTGCACGTTCGGGGTGGCGATATCGAATTTCAGATTTCCCAGCGGCTGCACCTGGTCCGGGCGCGCCCCGAGCTGGATGAAGCGCTCGGCATCATCGTCCGACTGTGCGGCCACGCAGGTCACGGTGCGCAGTGCGCGGCCGATCAGCGGCCGCAGCAGCCGATAGCCGCGCAGTGAGCGCGCCGACAGCCGGGCATTGAGAATGTAGACCGGGATCCGGCGGTCGCGGCAGCCGAACAGCAGGTTCGGCCACAGCTCGGTTTCCAGGATCAGCGCCAGGCTGGGCTTGAAGTGGCCCAGGAAGCGGCCGACGCTGCCCGGCACGTCGTAGGGCAGGTACACGTGGTCGACCGCATCCCCCCACAGCGCGCGGACCCGTTCGGAGCCGGTCGGGGTAATGGTGGTGATCACCCAGCGGATGTCCGGGCGCAGCGCGCGCAGGGCATTCACCAGTGGCGCGGCAGCATTCACCTCGCCCACCGAGACCGCGTGCAGCCAGACCCGCGGCTGGCCGCTGGAGTGCGGATAGGAGGCATAGCGCTCATCCCAGCGCTGGAAGTACTCGCGCACCCGGAAGCCCCGCCATACCAGGTGGTACACGGTGATCGGCAACAGCAGGTACAGCACGGCCGAGTACAGGCCGCGCAGGATCCATTCGACAGGGCTTTTACGCATGCGCAAAGGATACGGGAGCGGCGCGGGGAAGACACGCCGCGCCGCCGTGATGGCCGCGCCGGGACGCATCCGGGCGCATCCATTAGAATCGAGGCATGTCCGATAACGCTTCCACCGCCACCCGGCCGTCCCTGCGCAATCCGCGCCACTGGCCGACCTTCGCCTTCATGTTGGTCGCCTTCGCGATCGCCCGCCTGCCGTGGATGCTGCAGCGCGCGCTCGGGCGCGGCGTCGGCACGGTCGCCTACCGGCTGGCCAGCAGCCGCCGGCGCGCCGCCGAGGTCAACCTGAAGCTGTGCTTCCCGGAGAAGGACGACGCCTGGCGCCAACGCCTGCTGCGCGACAGCTTCGACGCGTTGGGCGTCGGTATTTTCGAATTCGCGCGGGCCTGGTGGGGCAGCATCGACAGCATCCGCCCGCAGGTGCAGATCGAAGGGCTGGAACACCTGCACCGCATGCAGGCCCAAGGCCGCGGTGTGCTGCTGGTCTCCGGCCACTTCATGACGCTGGAGATGTGCGGCCGCCTGCTGTGCGACCACGTGGAGCTGTCCGGCATGTACCGCAAGCACCGCAACCCGGTCTACGAGTGGGCGGTGAAGTTCGGCCGCCTGCGCTACGCCAAGGCGATGTACGCCAACGAAGACATCCGTGCCACGGTGCGGCACCTGAAGAAGGGGGGCTTCCTCTGGTATGCGCCCGACCAGGACATGCGCGGCAAGGACACGGTGTTCGTGCCGTTCTTCGGCCATACCGCCTCGACCATCACCGCCACGCACCAGCTGGCGCGGATGACCGGCTGTGCGGTGATCCCGTATTTCCACCGTCGCGAAGGCGGCAAGTATTTTTTGAAGATCGGCGCACCGCTGGAGAATTTCCCCAGCGAGGATGTCGAGGCCGATACCGCCCGCGTCAATCAGGCCATCGAGGCCATGGTGCGCGAGGCGCCGGACCAGTACCTGTGGATCCACCGCCGGTTCAAGCGCCAGCCCGGTGGCCGGAGCGATTACTACCAGTGATGGATGACGCGGATGCCTCCGGGCATCTCAGCAGGCGGCGTGGATCTACCTGCTTGACGGGCCTCTGCGACGCTACTGGGCCTCATCCTTCGCCAACAGACTGCCCGCATACAGCGCGGCCAGCAGCAGCGTGAGGCCGCCCCAGAAGGTCGAATAGAACGCCAGGTGGGTGTTGAGCGGGAACACCGTCACCGCCAGCGCGAGCATCGCCGGGCGCGCGCGCTCACGCGCCTCGGGAGGTGCAAAACGCCACGCGCGCCACGCCTGGGCCACGGCCGCCAACCACAGCAGCAGGCCGAGGATGCCCGTTTCGGCGAGGATCTCGAGCACGATCTGGTGCGCGTGCAGGGCCGGGCCGGCGCCCCACACTTCCCGGGCAGCCGGGTCCGGATTGCACGCGGGGTAAGCGTCGCGGAAACCACGCGCACCGACGCCGTTGATCGGATGCTCCTCGATCATGCAGGTTGCTGCGGCCCATATCTGGGCGCGGCCGGACAATGCCTGATTGACGCCGTCGTTCTCGCCTTCCCACGCCATTGCGGTACGCGCGACGCGGTCCCCTACCTGCGGCACGGTCACCGCCAGTGCAACCGCCGCCACCGCGCCGACCGAAACGCAGGCCAGCAGCCCGCGCACACCGATCAGCCGCCAACCGGAGAACACCAGCACCAGTGCATAGGTCAGCCACGCCGCGCGCGAACCGGCCAGGACCAGCACGACACCCACCGCGGCGGCCACCAGTGACCAGCCGAGAATGCCGGCACGCCGTGCGGCGGCGAACAGCAGGAACGGTGACAGGCTGGCCAGCACCTGGCCGAACTTGAGGTTGCACGGGCCGAGCACGCCGCTGAGGCGATCCACCGCCGCCATCTCCTGCGGTGAGCACAGCCCGTGACCGCTGACCGCCCACTTGAGCTGGTCCATCGACCAGAACAGCGGGCTGCTGCCGATGATCGCCTGCGCCAGTGCATCCACGGTCCACAGGCCGGTGATCAGCGCCAGCCCCCCCAGCGTCAACGCGCGCCGCTGCGGGGTCGCCACGGCAATGGCCACCAGCCACATGAACGGCAGATAGCGCAGGCCGGCAGCCGCCTTGCGCCACGCGGTGCCGGGGTCGATCGCATCGAAGGCGGAAAACGCCTGCGGCAGCCAGTAGCCCAGGAACAGGATGCTGGTCAGTGCCCACGCAGGGCTGCTGAGCAGACGCTGTTTACCCTGCAGGCGCAGTTGCACCATGCGCACCGCCGCGTACAGCGCACCCAGCACCAGCACGCCCTCGGCGATCCCGGGCAGCGGCCACAAGGCGACGAACGCAATCACCCACCACGGCGCCCAGCGGCCCGCGCGGGAGCCCGGCGAACCGGGAAGGACGGTGGGCTCAGCCGATGAGGGAGGTATAGAGCTGGAGCGTGTCACGCTGCATCGCCTGCAAGGTAAACGGGATCCGCGTCGGCAGTGAGGGCGGCTGCAGCAGCAACTGCTGCGCGCGCGCCAGCAGTGCATCGGCGTCGCCCAAGGGTACCGCGCCGGAGGGTTGCAGCTGAGTCAACAACTCGCCGACGCCGCCATGGTTCCAGCCCAGCACGGGGCGGCCCACCGACAGCGCTTCGACCACGGTGCGGCCAAACGCTTCGGCTTTGTCCGACAACTGCAGTACCAGGTCGCTGGCCGCATAGGCCTGCGCGATGCGTGAGGTCGGCGCAGTCATCAGCACCGCATCGAACACGCCGAGACTGCGCGCCTGGGCGTCCAGCTCGGCGACATAGGATTCGCGGCCGGGCTCGCGCGTGCCTGGCATCCACAGCGTGGCCGGCACGCCGGCAGCGTGCAGCCCGGCCAGCAGCGTCAGCGCGTGGCGATGCCCTTTCAGGCGGGTGCCACGGCCCGGCAGCAACAGCAACGGTGCCTCGCCGGCCAGCGCGGGATGCTGCTCGGCCACGGCCAGGCGCGCACGCCGATCCTGCCGGCCCACGCGCGGGAACTGCGCGACATCGACACCACGGGGTATCACCTGCAGGCGCTCGGCCGGCACGCTGGGGTAGTGCGTGCGCACGAACTCACGCACGCTGTTGGACACGCAGATCACGCGCTCGCCGCTGGTCATCACCGCGCTGTAGCGGCCCGGCGAGTTGAGCCCGTGCACGGTGGTGACCCAGTGCGGGCGGGTGGCCGCCGGCAGGTTGCGCACGGCGTACAGGCCCAGCCAGGCCGGCAACCGCGAACGCGCGTGCACGATATCCGCGCCCACCTCGTTGAACAGGTTACGCAGGGTCAGCACGTGGCGCAGCGTCAGCAGCGACTTGCGGCCGATGTCCAGGGTCAGGTGTTCGGCGCCACTGGCGAGCAACGGCTCGACCAGGCGCCCACCGGCGGACACGACGATGGCCCGGTGGCCGGCGGCAACCAGGGCGGAGGCGATCTCAAGGGTGGAGCGTTCGACCCCGCCGGAGTGCAGCGCCGGCAGCAGCTGCACCACGGTCAGTCGGCGCACAGTGTCGTCCGCGGATCAGTCGGCGAGCACGAACACGGCGCCGCAGTACGGGCACGCGGCCTCGCAGTTGGGCTCGTCTTCGATCGGCAGGTACACGCGCGGGTGCGAGTTCCACAGCGCCATTTCCGGCGTCGGGCAGCTCAGCGGCAGGTCGCTGCGGTGCACGGTGTAACGCTTCTCGGCATTGGCGGGCGCGGTGGCGGTATGGCTCATGGCGTGGACACACAAAGGGGGTTGCGAGACCGCCGATTCTAGCATCTGGCGGCCGCCGAAGGCCGCTGGATCGGAGGGCGCCAGGTTGAAGCGCTGGCCATCCGGGGGGAGAACCACCGGACCTTTTAAATCGATCCAAATCCATTGTCAATATTTCGAAATGAAACGAATTTGCCGTATTTAGATCGAACTAATTGCACTTGTCACAGCCAGTTATCGTGATGCAGGATCAACGGGTACTGATCATCGACCCGATCGCCTGCCCGACCCCCACCGGACATGCATCGCCTCTATCCTGCCGTCTGCCGATGGCTGGGGCGACGCCGTCCGCCGTGGCCATCGATGCGGGTCCTGCCTGCCGCCTGCCCTCCCCGGGAGACCCTTGCATGACCCTGTCCGACCTGCGCCCCGCCCGCCGTGCCCTTCCGCTCGCCCTGGCCCTGGCCTGCGCCTTGATCGCCCTGCCGGCTGCCGCGCAGGGCCTGCAGACCTCGTTCGAGCCGGGTCAGCCCGCCCCGGCCGCCGGCGACGACGCGCTGCAGGTGCGGATCGGCACCGGGCCGGCGGCGCCCTATGCCGCCAAGCCCGGCGTCGGCTACAGCGGCCTGCATGCACTGCATTACGCCAGCGCCGGCGGCAAGGCGCGCCGCCAGCTGTTCACGACCGACCTGGCCATCGAAGCCGATACCACCCTGTCCTGGCTGGTGCTGCCCGAGATCGTCGGCAAGGACACCGTGGCCTCGACTTACGTCTCGCTCGATCTGGTGCTCGACGACGGCACCCGGGTCTCGGCGAGTGCTGCGCGCGATCATCACGGGGTGGCACTGGGTGCGCGTGCACAGGGCGACTCGAAGACGTTGTACCCGCAGCAGTGGGCACGCAAAGCCGTTCGTCTGGGCGATACCCCGGCCCTGCGCGGGCGTCGCGTGGTCGCGCTGGAGGTGGAGGTGGCCAGCGCCGATGGCGCACCGGTGGCCGGCTGGATCGACGATGTCCGCCTGGACACGCAACCGCGCAGTACGCCGCAGCGTCCCTCGGATTGGGTGCTGACCACCCGCGGCACGCAGGCCAATGGCACCTTCTCGCGCGGCAACAATTTCCCGGCCACCGCCGTGCCGCACGGCTTCAATTTCTGGACACCGGTGACCGACGCCGGCTCACTGACCTGGCTGTATCGCTGGAACGAACAGAACGATGCGGCCAACCGGCCCCGCCTGCAGGCGCTGGCGCTGAGCCACCAGCCCAGCCCGTGGATGGGCGACCGCCAGACCTTCCAGGTGATGCCATCGGCGACCCGTGGCGTGCCCGAGGCCGACCGCAGCAAGCGTGCGCTGAGCTTCTCGCGCGAGAACGAGCAGGCCCGCCCGTACCGCTATGACGTGCGCTTCGACAACGGCATCGCCGCCTCGATCGCACCGACCGACCACGCCGCGGTGTTCCGCTTCGCGTTCCCCGAAGGCGGTGATGCCAACCTGCTGTTCGACAACGTCGACGCGCGCGGCGGGCTGACGCTGGATGCGGGCACACAGACACTCTCCGGCTATACCGATACCCGCAGTGGCCTGTCCACCGGTGCCACCCGCATGTATGTGGTGGCCAGCTTCGACCGGCCGTGGCGCAGCAGCGGCACGGTGAAGACCGGCCGCCCGACCGGCTACATCAAGTTCGATGCGGGTACCGAGCGCCGCGTCACCATGCGCATCGCCACCTCGTTGATCTCTGTCGAGCAGGCCCGTCATAACCTGGCCCTGGAAGTGGCCGCTGCCGACGATGTGGATCGCGTGGCCGCGCGTGCGCAGGAAGCGTGGGACCAGCGCCTGGCCCGCTTCGATGTGGGCGATGCCAGCGATGACCAGAAGACGACGCTGTACTCCAACCTGTACCGCCTCTACCTCTATCCCAATTCCGGCCATGAGAACGCCGGCACCGCAGCGGCACCGGACTGGCGCTACGCCAGCCAGGCCAGCGCCTCGGATGAGAACACCGACGGCAGCGCCACGCGCAGCTTCGCGCCGGTGCGCGACGGCAAGGTGTACGTCAACAACGGCTTCTGGGATACCTTCCGCACCACCTGGCCGGCCTATGCGCTGTTCACCAAGGACGACGCCGGCGCGCTGGTGCAGGGTTTCATCGAGCAGTACCGCGCCGGTGGCTGGGTCGCGCGCTGGTCCTCGCCCGGCTATGCCGACCTGATGGTGGGCACCAGTTCGGACGTGGCGTTCGCCGATGCGTGGCTGAAGGGCATCGGTGGCTTCGACCCGCAGGAGGCCTACGCTGCCGCACTGAAGAACGCGACCGTGGTGCCGCCGGACCGCCATGTCGGGCGCAAGGGCATGGACCGTTCCACGTTCCGTGGCTATGCCACTGCCGACGTGCATGAGGGCATGTCGTGGACGATGGAAGGCGCACTCAACGATTTCGGCGTGGCCAACATGGCCGAGGTCCTGGCCAAGCAGGCCGATACGCCGGCTGCGCGCGAACGCTATGCGACCGAGGCCGACTACTTCCGTCACCGCGCCGGCACCTACGCCACGTTGTTCGATCCCGCCGCAGGCTTCTTCCAGGGTCGCAAACCGGATGGCAGCTGGCGTCTGGACGCCAAGGACTACGACCCGCGCGTGTGGGGCCATGACTACACCGAATCCAACGGCTGGACCTTCGCCTTCACCGCCGCGCACGACGGTGAAGGCCTGGCGGCCCTGTACGGCGGCCGCGCGCAGTTGGCGGCCAAGCTGGATACCTTCTTCGCCACGCCGGAAACCGCCGATGCGGCGTTTGCAGGCTCCTACGGCGGCACCATCCACGAGATGACCGAAGCGCGCGATGTGCGCATGGGCATGTACGCGCACAGCAACCAGCCGGCCCACCACATCCCATGGATGTACCTGTATGCCGGGCAGCCGTGGAAGACCCAGCAGCATGTGCGCGAGATCCTCTCGCGCCTGTACCTGGGCAGCGAGATCGGCCAGGGCTACCCGGGCGATGAGGACAACGGCGAGACCTCGGCGTGGTACCTGTTCGCCTCGCTGGGCATCTACCCGCTGCGCATGGGCGCACCGGAGTACGTGATCGGCTCGCCGCTGTTCCGCCATGCCCGCGTGGCGCTGCAGGGCGGCGCGGTGCTGACCGTCAACGCGCCGGAGAACTCGGCCACCAACATCTACGTGCAGTCGCTGAAGGTCAACGGCACGCCGTGGACCAAGACCTGGCTGCCACACGAGCTGCTCGCCAAGGGCGCCACGTTGGACTTCGTCATGGGCCCGGAGCCCTCGCGCTGGGGTACCGGCCCGGACGACGCACCGCGCTCGCTGACCGCGCGCGGCCAGCAGCCGGCCCTGCTGCATGATCTTCTGGGCAGCGGCGCGACCGCCCAGCTCGGCGATGGCCGCGCGGCCGCCGCGCTGATCGATGACGATGCGGCCACGGCACTGCCGTTGGGCGGCTCGAGCACGATCACCTTCAGCAATGTCGCAGCGGGTACGCCCGCGATGTACACACTGACCAGTGGCAACGGCCCGATCCGCGGTGGCGAGTGGACGTTGGAGGCACGCACCACCGGTGGCCGCTGGGTGCAGGTCGACCAGCGACGTGGCGAAGCCTTCGCCTGGGCAATGCAGACCCGACCGTTCCGCATCGCCCAGCCGGGCCGCTACGCCGAGTACCGGCTGCGCATCGGTGCACCGGGTCGCCTGCAACTGGCGGAAGTCGAACTGCTCGCACCGGCGGCGACGCGATGAGGACTGCCCTGCCGATCCCCCGTTGCCTGCTGACCGCCGTGCTCGTCACCGCGGGGCTTGCCGATGCGCACGCGTTCGAGACCACGCAGACCCGCGAGGACGTGACCCTGCACTACCGCGACGCCAGCGATGCGCTGGCCGCGCCGGTGCGCGAGCGCATCATCGAGACCTTCTTCGGCGCGTATCTGCGCGAGCGCGCCGATTTCCATCCGGCCGCACCGACGCAGGTCGGCATCGTGATCGACCCGGCTTACGACGGCATCGCCTTTGTCGGTGAGAAGGCGCAGGCGGCGACGATCACGATCAACCCGGCCTGGTTGCACACGCACCCGGGCGACATCGATCTGGTCACCCACGAGGCGATGCACATCGTGCAGGGCTACCCGGAGTACGCCAATGCGCGCGTGCCGGGCTGGCTGGTGGAAGGCATCGCCGATTACGCCCGCGACCGCTACGGCAAGGACAACGCCGCAGCCGGCTGGGCATTGCCGACGCAGGTCAAACCGGAGCAGAACTTCGATACGGGCTACCGGGTGACCGGTGCGTTCCTGGCCTGGAGCGAGGCACAGCATCCCGGGCTGGTGAAGGCGCTGGATGGTGCCCTGCGTGAGGGCGGCTATACGCCGGCGCTGTGGGAAACACTCAGCGGCGTGGCGTTGCCGGCCTTGTGGGCGCAGTACGTGCAGACACGCTGATTACTGTCTGTGGCCGGTCGGCGTCTGCCAGGAGCCGGCCAGCGGCCGGCACTACCGGTCCCAACGGTGCCGTCTTCAGCGCGCGCCGACCAACCCGGCGTAGAGCGCGAATAGCTGCTGGAAATACCGCTTCGTGCGTCGATGGCGCATGACACCGTTCCCGTGGCTGATCGTGGAGGATCTGGTCGGGCCCAGGGTGGCGACGCCCCCACCGGAGCGCCGCCACGGCCGGGCCGCGTAGGGGTATTGGGCGCTTGGGACGTTGCAGGACGGTGACCGCCGTGCGGCGCGTGTGTGGCAGATGCACGCACCACAACGACCGCAGGCCGAAGGCAAACATGGCCTGCCGACCAACGGTCGGCAGCTACCGGTTTCGCTGCCCGAAACGAGAACGCGCCCCGAAGGGCGCGTTCTGGCAACTCAGAGGAGGAAAGAACGCCTTACGCGTTCTTCTCCGCCTCCAGCTGCTTGCGGATCTGCGCATCCACGGCCGCGATGGCGGTCATGTTGAGCACGCGGCGCGAGGTCGCGCTGGTGGTCAGGATGTGCACCGGCTTGGCCACGCCCATCAGGATCGGGCCGATCGCCACGCCGTCGGTGAACACGCGCACCAGGTTGTAGGCGATGTTGGCCGCTTCCAGGTTGGGCAGCACGAACAGGTTGGCACGGCCCTTCAGCGTGCTGTTGGGCAGCAGCTTCTGGCGCAGGGCTTCATCCCATGCGGTATCCCCCTGCATTTCGCCATCCACGTTCAAGCGCGGGTTGCGCTTGAGCAGCATCTCGCGGACCGCCCGCATCTTCAGCGCGTCCTTGGAGTCGTGGCTGCCGAAGTTGGAGTGCGACAGCAGCGCCACCTTCGGTTCGATGCCGAACAGCTTCATGCGGTATGCCGCCTGCAGCGTCGCTTCGGTGATCTGCTCGGCGGTCGGGTCTTCCTGGACGTGGGTATCCACGAAGAAGAACACGCCCTGCTGGTTGATCACGCCGGTCATCGCCGAGGTCGAGGTCACCTTGGCTTCCAGCGGCAGCACGCTGCGCACGTAGCCGAGCTTCTTGTGGAAGCGGCCGACCACGCCGGTCAGCATCGCGTCGGCTTCGCCACGCGCCACCATCACTGCGGCGATCAGGGTCGGGCGCGAGCGCATCAGGTTCTTGGCCGCAGCCACAGTCACACCACGACGGCCGGTGAGGTTGTGGTAGTACTGCCAGTACTCGTTGAAACGCGGATCGTCGTTGATGTTGGTGATGTCGAAATCGACACCGGCCTTCATGCGCAGGCCCAGGCGTTCGACACGGGCCTCGATCACGTCCGGGCGGCCGATCAGGATCGGCTGCGCCAGGCCTTCATCGACCACGTTCTGCACGGCGCGCAGCACCACTTCTTCCTCGCCTTCGGCGTACACCACGCGCTGCTTGTCCGAACGCGCGCGGTCGTAGACCGGCTTCATCATCAGGCTGGTGCGGTAGACGAACTGGGCCAGCTTCTCGCGGTAGGCGCCCATGTCGGCGACCGGACGGGTAGCTACGCCGGAATCCATCGCGGCCTGCGCCACGGCAGCCGACAGCTCCACCAGCAGGCGGCGGTCGAACGGACGCGGAATCAGGTAGTCACGGCCGAAGCTCGGGGTCTCATCGCCATAGGCCGAGCCCAGGTCGCTGGCCTCGCGGCGTGCCATCGCGGCGATCGCGTGCACGCAGGCGATCTTCATTTCTTCGTTGATCGCGGTCGCGCCGACATCCAGCGCACCGCGGAACAGGTACGGGAAGCACAGCACGTTGTTGATCTGGTTCGGGTAGTCCGAACGACCGGTACCGATCAGCGCGTCCGGGCGGACCGAACGGGCCACTTCCGGCATGATTTCCGGGGTCGGGTTGGCCAGCGCGAAGATCACCGGATCCTTGGCCATGGTCTTGACCATGTCCGCGGTCAGGATGCCCGGGGCCGACAGGCCCAGGAAGATGTCCGCGCCATCGACGATCTCGGCCAGCGTGCGCTTGTCGGTATCACGCGCGTAACGCGCCTTCTCCGGGTCCAGATCGGTGCGGCCGGTGTGGATCACGCCGTCGCGGTCGAAGGCCAGGATGTTCTCTTTCTTCAGGCCCAGCGAGACCAGCATGTTGACGCAGGAGATACCCGCTGCGCCCATGCCGGTGGTGGCCAGCTTCACGTCTTCGATCTTCTTGCCGGTGACGAGCATGGCGTTGAGCACGGCCGCGCCGACGATGATCGCGGTGCCGTGCTGGTCGTCATGGAACACCGGGATGTTCATCCGCTCGCGCAGCTTGCGCTCCACGATGAAGCACTCCGGCGCCTTGATGTCTTCCAGATTGATGCCGCCGAAGGTCGGTTCCAGCGAGGCGATGATGTCGACCAGCTTGTCCGGGTCGTTTTCATCGATCTCGATGTCGAACACATCGATGCCGGCGAACTTCTGGAACAGCACGCCCTTGCCTTCCATCACCGGCTTGCCGGCCAGCGGGCCGATGTTGCCCAGGCCCAGCACGGCGGTACCGTTGGAAATGACGGCGACAAGATTGCCGCGGGCGGTCAGTTCACTGGCCTGCTGCGGGTCGGCCATGATCGCCTCGCAGGCGTGCGCCACGCCCGGGGAGTACGCCAACGACAGATCGCGCTGGGTCAACATCGGCTTGGTCGCGGTGACCTTGATCTTGCCGGGCGGCGAGAGCCGGTGATAGTCGAGGGCTGCCTGTTTGAAATCTTCGTTGGACATCGCTTTCTGCAGATGAATGGGCGAGAGGAACAGGGGATCATACCCCCGTTGGCGTGGACGGACCTGTCGCTACGCTGTCGCGGTCATGCTGCAACCGCACATATTCCAGCACCGCGCACCGGGCCTTCAAAATAAAACATGGCCGTGACGCCCCGGCAGGAACGGCACGACCATGCACCACACAATCAGGTCATCGGGCTCAATGCGCCGGGGCCGGCAGCGTGTCCGGCAGGTCGGCCACGACCAGCGGCGGCAGCTCGGCCTCACGGCCATCGAGCACCATCGCCAGGCGGTCGCGATCCAGCGCGTTTTCCCAGCGCGAGACCACCACGGTGGCCACCGCATTGCCGATGAAGTTGGTCAGCGAGCGGCATTCGCTCATGAAGCGGTCCACGCCCAGGATCAGCGCCATGCCGGCCACCGGCACTTCCGGCACCACCGCCAGGGTGGCGGCCAAGGTGATGAAGCCGGCACCGGTGACGCCGGCGGCGCCCTTGGAGCTGAGCATCGCCACCAGCAGCAGGGCGATCTGGTGGCCCAGGGTCAGTTCGGTGTTGGTCGCCTGGGCGATGAACAGCGCCGCCAGGGTCATGTAGATGTTGGTGCCGTCCAGGTTGAACGAGTACCCGGTCGGGACCACCAGGCCCACCACGGACTTGCTGCAGCCGGCCTTTTCCATCTTCTCCATCAGCGAGGGCAGCGCCGATTCCGAGGAGGAGGTACCCAGCACCAGCAGCAGCTCGGCCTTGAGGTAGCGGGCCAGCTTGAACACCGAGAATCCGCACAGGCGGCACACCACGCCCAGGATCACCGCCACGAACAGGAAGGCGGTCAGGTAGAACGAGCCGACCAGCCAGGCCAGGTTGACCAGCGAGCCGACCCCGTACTTGCCGATGGTGAAGGCGATCGCGCCGAACGCACCGATCGGGGCGGCCTTCATCAGGATGTGGACCAGGCGGAACACCGGGGCGGTCAGCGCCTCCAGGAAGGTCAGCACCGGGCGGCCCTTGGCGCCGGTCAGGGCCAGCGCGATGCCGAACAGCACCGCCACGAACAGCACCTGCAGGATGTTGCCTTCGACGAAGGCGCTGACCAGGGTGGCCGGGATGATGTCCAGCGCGAAGCCGACCAGGGTCAGCTCATGCGACTTCTGCACATAGCCGTTGACCGCGGTCTGGTCCAGATCGGCCGGGTTGATGTTCATCCCCGCGCCCGGCTGCACCACGTGCGCCACCACCATGCCCACGATCAGGGCCAGCGTGGAGAAGAACAGGAAGTAGGCCATCGATTTGGCGAAGACCCGGCCCACGGTGCGCAGGTGGGTCATGCCGGCGATACCGGTGACGATGGTCAGGAAGATCACCGGGGCGATGATCATCTTCACCAGCTTGATGAAGGCGTCGCCCAGCGGCTTGAGCGATTCGGCGAAGGCCGGCTCGTAATGGCCGAGGATGGCACCGAGAACGATCGCCACCACCACCTGGAAATACAGTTGGCGGTAGAACGGCAGCGGCTTGGCCGCCAGCGGGGCGGTGGTGGGAACGTGCATGGAAAGCTCCGGCAGTGTCACGAAGGATGCCGGCCGCGCTGGGCGGCATCTGGCGTGGCCTTTTTACGCCCGCATCTCGCCAACGCAGATAACCTATTGGTACTAGCCCCCCGGTTCAGCTGGCCGGACTGCCTACACTGCCCAGGCACCGCGCCCCCACGGCGGCGGGTGGCCCGGCAGCGGATCAGGGGGAGAGACCCACAGATTTGCCGTCCGCGGCCGTTGTTGTTCTGCCCCACCCTTATCTAGCAGCTACCGCCCATGCGCCCTACGCCCCTGTTCATCGCCCTGGCCCTGACCACCGCCCCGCTCGCCGCCACCGCGGCCGATTGGGACAACTGGCCGACCAAGACCACCTTCAGTGACGGTACCGAGCTGGCAGCCACTGCCAACATTGCCTACGACCTCAACGACTTCTCCGGCGGCAGTGGCATCGACGATGCCGACGCCGTGCGCCGCAAGGAATTCGGCGCGACCCTGAAGAAGAAGGGCGTGTACGACGCCATGGTCTATTACGACTTCCAGGCCGACACCTGGCTCGACGTGTTCGTGCGCTTGGAAAGCAAGGCCTTCTTCGGCAGCGACATCGGCCGCTTCCGCTTCGGCTACATGAAGACCCCGGTCGGCCTGGATGCCGGCACCTCCTCGCGCGCCGGCAGCTTCCTGGAGACCGCCCTGCCCGTGCAGGCGTTCTACGAAGGCCGCCGCACCGGTGCCGAATGGGTGCTGGAGCGCCCGCAGTACCTGCTGCAGGCCGGCGCCTATGGCGGCAAGGACCTGCAGGGCGACAACCCCGGCACTACCCAGGCCGTGCGTGCGGTGTGGACCCCGGTCAAGGCCGCGGGCGACGTCGTGCACCTGGGCCTGGCTTATTCGCAGGAAAACCCACGCGGTTACCGCGATGGCCGCGATGTCTCGCACCCGGCCAGTGCCCGCCTGCGCGCGCGCCCCGAAGCCGGCTTGACCGATATCCGTCTGGTCGACTCCGGCGCACTGATCACCGCCGACAAGATCGTGCGTACCGGCCTGGAAGGCATCTGGATCCGCGGCCCGTTCTCGCTGCAGGGCGAAGCGCTGCAGACCACGGTCAGCCGTGACGGCAAGCCGGATTACACCGGCAACGGCCAGTACGCGATGGCCAGCTGGATCCTGACCGGCGAATCGCGCCCGTACAACGCCGGTGCCGTGGCCAACGTCAAGCCGGCCCACGACTACGGCGCGGTGGAGCTGGTAACGCGCTACAGCCGTATCGATCTGGACGATGCCGACGTGTTCGGCGGCCGCCAGCACGATTGGACCATCGGCGCCAACTGGTACCTGACCTCGCACTTCAAGTTCCAGGCGAACTACGTCAAGGTCGACGCCAGCCGTCGCGGCGTGCGCAGCCAGCCGGAGATCTTCGAGCTGCGTGCCCAGATGCACTTCTGAGCCCGCCCGGCGGACGCGTTGATGCGCGTCCGCCCTGCCCTGCCTAGACTGACGGCATGTACCGCGTCTCCCGCTATCGTCCCTGGCTGCTGCTCATCGTCCTGATGCTCGGCGGCACGGCGCTGTGCGCGCTGCTGGCCGGGCGCTATGCCCAGCAGCGGGCACTGGACGATGAAAGCCTGCAGGTCCGCCGCCAGCTCGGGCTGTATGCCCAGACCCTGCAGCAGCGCATTGATCGTTTCGGCACCTTGCCGCAGGTGCTGGCGCTCGACCCGGACCTGCACCAGGCGGTCTCGCACCCCTTGAGCGCCGCCGAACGACAGCGGCTCAATCTCAAGCTGGCCCAGGCCAACAATGTCACCCGCGCCTCCACCCTGACCCTGATCGACCGGCACGGCATTGCCGTGGCCGCCAGCAACTGGGACCAGCCGACCAGCAACGTCGGCGAGGACTACAGCTACCGCCCCTACTACCAGCAGGCGATGGCGCGCGGCAGCGGGCACTTCTACGGCATCGGCATGACCACGGCCGTGCCGGGCTACTTCCTCTCCCAGGCGATCTACGACGCCGGCGGCAGCGTGCTCGGCGTGGTCGCGATCAAGATCGAACTGCGCGCGCTCGAACAGGAGTGGCTGCAGAGCCCGGACATCGTGCTGGCCACCGATGCCCACGATGTGGTGTTCCTGGCCAACGGCGATGCCTGGCGCTACCGGCTGCTGCGCCCGCTCGGCCCGCAGGAACGCAACGAGATGCTCGCCACCCGCCAGTACGCGGACCGCTCACTGCAACCCCTGCAGGCACGCACCGTGGAAGTACTGGCCGATGGCGGGCGCATGGTCCGCGTGGAGCAGCCTGCGCTGCCACGGCCGGTGCTGTGGCAGACCCTGGCGCTGAACGAGCCGCAGTGGAAGCTGCACCTGCTGCATGACGCCAGCGCCAGTGCCGCGGTCGGCCGGAGTGCTGCGCTGGCCGCCGGCGGCATCTGGCTGGCACTGTGTTTCCTGGGCCTGTTCGTGCAGCAGCGCCGGCGCCTGGCCGCGCACCGGCAGCGCAGCCGACGCGAGCTGGAGAGTGTGCTCAAGCAGCACGCGCAGGAACTGCGCACCGCCCAGGATGGCGTGCTGCAGGCAGCGCAACAGGCCGACAGCGGTCTCAGCCGCAGCCTGGCGCACCTGCCGCAGGGCGTGGTGGTGATCGACAACGAGCAGAAGCTGGTCGCCTGGAATGCACGGTATCTGGAGCTGTTCCGCTTCCCGACCGGGTTGATCCGGGTCGGCCGGCCGATCGAGGAGATATTCCGCTACAACGCACGCCGCGGCCTG
The DNA here is from genome assembly GCF_054188265.1 of Stenotrophomonas sp. IS26. NCBI lineage: Bacteria > Pseudomonadati > Pseudomonadota > Gammaproteobacteria > Lysobacterales > Lysobacteraceae > Stenotrophomonas > Stenotrophomonas sp. IS26. The sequence goes on along the minus strand of NZ_JBSZJV010000013.1, from coordinate 75,903 downwards.
CTCGGCCCGGGGCCGATCGATGAAGCCATCGAGCGTCGCCTGAACCATCTGCGCAGCGGCCGCCCGCACATGCGCGAGAGCGAAAAGGACGACGGCACGGTGCTGGAGATCCGCGGCAACCCGCTCCCCGATGGCGGCTTCGTCACCAGCTATGCCGACATCACTGCCTACAAGAACACCGCACGCGAGCTGCGCTCGCTGGCTGATGCGCTGGAGCATCGCGTGGCCGAGCGCACCCGCGATCTGGATGAAGCGCGCCGGGAAGCCGAGCGCGCCAACCGCTACAAATCGCGCTTCGTGGCCTCGGCCGTGCACGACCTGCTGCAACCGTTGAACGCGGCGCGGATGTTCGTCTCAGTGCTGCGCGGCAAGCTGCAGGGTGACGCCCGCGAGCTCAGCGAGCACGTGGATGCCGCACTGGCCGCGCAGGACGCCATCCTCAACAGCCTGCTGGACATCTCGCGGCTGGAATCGGGCGCGCTGCAGACCCATGTGCGCCCCTTCGCACTGTCACCGCTGCTGGAAACGCTGGCCCGCGAGTTCGGGCTGGCCGCCGACAGCCGCGGCCTGCAGCTGCACTGGGTGGATACGCGTGCCGTGGTGGTGAGCGATGAAGCGCTGCTGCGCCGCATCCTGCAGAACTTCCTCTCCAACGCGCTGCGCTACACCCCGCGCGGCCGCGTGTTGCTCGGCTGCCGCCGTGATGGCGATCAGCTGCGCATCGAAGTGCACGACCAGGGACCCGGTATACCGGAGAGCCTGCAGAGCGAGATCTTCGAAGAATTCCGCCGGTTGGATGACGGTGTAGACCAGGAACGCGGGGCCGGGCTGGGTCTGGCGATCGTGGAGCGGATCGGCCGTCTGCTCGGCCATCCGATCCGGCTGCGTTCCACCCTGGGGCGCGGCAGTGTGTTCTCGATAAGCCTGCCGTTGGGGGCGGCAGCGGACGTGGTGGCCGCACCGGCGCCCGCGGTCGCCCCGGTGGTCGATAGCGGCGATGACAGTCCGTTGCGCCACTGCCGGGTCTGGAGCATCGACGATGATCCGCGCGTCTGCGCCGCCACCCGCGCGCTGTTGGAGCGCTGGGGCTGTGAGGTGGAACTGGCCGACGGGCCGCAGGCCGCGCTCGAGATCGCCTCGGCGTTCAATGTGCCCAAGCTGCTGCTGCTGGATGTGCGCATGGGCCAGTGGCACGGACCAGACCTGTACGAACAGCTGTGCGGCCTGTGGCACGCGCGCCCGCCGGTGATCCTGGTCACCGCAGAGCGCGACGATGCGCTGCGCGCGCAGGCCGCGGAAAACGGCTGGGGGTTCCTGTCCAAGCCGGTGCGCCCGCCCGCTCTGCGGGCCCTGATGACACAGCTGCTGCTACGGCATCGCAGCTGAGCACGCGCCGCTAGACCCCTGCGCCCGCATCCCCTTCCGGCTCCAGGGCCTTCACCAGCACCGCCGCCTGTGTGCGGCTGTGGCATTCCAGCTTCTTCAGAATCGCGGTGACGTGCACCTTGACCGTGTTCTCGGCCAGGCCCAGCTCGTAGGCGATCTGCTTGTTGAGCAGGCCATCGGCCAGGCACAACAGCACGCGGAACTGCTGCGGGGTGAGCTGCGCCAGGCGGGTGGCCAGCAGCGCATCGGATTCGGACCGTTCGGCCGCCATCGCCGGGAACCACACCCCGCCATCGAGCACCGCCGCCACCGCCTGGCCCAGGGTCTCGGCCGGGGCAGACTTGGGAATGAAACCGGCCGCACCAAACTGCTGCGCACGCCGGATCACCCGCGGGTGATCGTTGGAGGACACGATGACCACCGGCACGTCGGGATGCGCACCGCGTACATGCAGCAGCGAGGAGAACCCGCGTGCACCGGGCATGGTCAGATCCAGCAGGACCAGCTCGATCTCCGCATGCTGGTCCAGCGCGCTCTCCAGCGTGGCGGCGCTGGCCACTTCGATCACAGTGACCTGTGGCAGCGCCTGGCGAAGCGAATGCACGACCGCGGCACGCAGCAGGGGATGGTCGTCGGCGACCAGAACGGTGATGTCACTCATGCGCCGATTGTAATGAGGTTAAACGGCCAGCGGAGGCATCCCCAGCATCCCCGAGGTGCCAACCCAACCCTGCCTACACACGTTGAGCGTCTGGAGAAAAGCCCCCTTCGTGTTGAAGGGGGCGCGCCAACGGCGCGGGGTTGAGGTGGAATGCGCGGGCAGCAGGGACGGCGAGGCCGTTGTCGGCCTCACCGTCCCTGCTGCATGCTGCCGCGCCACGCGTCCAGGAACTGGCGCCGCTTGAGCCCGTCCAGGTACACCAGCAAGCCCGGGCCGAGCTGGATCGGGCGGTAGCTGCGCTCTGGCGACGCCCCCCGGCGCTGGCCCGCCGCCGGCAGGATCGGCATCAGCCGCGCCTCGCGCGAGAGCACCTGCTGCCCGCGGGGCGACAGCAGGTAGTCCAGGAACCGGCGGGCTTCCCCGGGGTGCTGGCCGCCACGCGGAATCACCGCAGTACGCAGCATCACCAGGGTGTAGTCCTCCGGCTCGATGATGCCCAACGGTGCACCGGCATCGATGCGGGCCTGCGCATACGATCCCAGCACGTTGTAGACCAGCGAAAGTTGTCCGCTGCTGACCCGGTCCAGCAGCACGCCGGTGCGCTCCTCCAGCTGCACCCGGTTGTCGCCGAGTGCGCCCAGCAGCGCGCCGGCCATGCTGCCGCGCTGACCATCCTGGGTAGCGAGCAGATACCCGACGCTGCTGCGCTGCACGTCGTAGGTGCCCACGCGGCCCAGCAGCGGTGCATCCGGCGCACGCAACAGCTCCAGCAGTTGGCGGCGTGTATGTGGCACGCGCGCCGCCGGCAGCATGCGCGTGTTGTAGACCATCGCGACCGGCTCGTAGCTGATCCCGAACGCCTCGTGCCGCCACTGCGCCCACGCGGGCAGCGCATCAGTCTGTGCCGAGCGATGCGACAGCGCATGCCCGTCGTTGACCAGCTTGGTCTGCAGGTCCATGCCGCTGCTGATCAGCATGTCCGGTGCGGTCGGGCTGCTGCGGTCACGCAGGTAGCGCGCGTACATCTCCTGCGCGATCACGTCCTCATAGATGATCTCGGTGCCCGGGTGCAGCCGCTGGTAATCGGCAATGACAGTCGCAAACACCTCGATATCGGTGGAACCGTGGATGCGCAGCTGCGCGGTCGGCGTGCCCTGAGCGGGAAAGCGCTGCACGTCGCCGGGATCGGCGGATGCAGTGACAGCGACCACCATCAGCAGCAGACCGGTCAGAACGTTCATGCGTGCCTCCTCGGCAGCCGGATGGTGGCGATCAGGCCGCCGCCCACCCGGTTGGACAGATCGATGCAGCCGCCATGGCTGTCCACCACCCGCTTGACGATCGCCAAGCCCAGCCCCGCCCCTCCGGCCGCCGCGCCTTCGCCCCGCGCGAAGCGCTCGAACACGCGCTCGGCATCGGCGGGTGCAATACCGGGGCCATGGTCGGCAATGGTCAACACGCAGTGGCGCTCCTCGGTGGTCAGGGCCACCTGCAACGCGCCGTCACCACCGTATTTGAGCGCATTGTCGATCAGGTTCTTGATCGCTTCGCGCAGCAGCAGTGCATCGCCGTTGACCCACGCCGGATCGCTGGTCACCGCCAGCTGCACGCGGGGGGCCGGCAATGCCTGTGGCACCGCCTCGTGCAGGGCCTGGTGCGCGATCTCGGCCAGGTCAACCAGCGCGAAACGCTGCAGGTTGGCGCGATGGATCACGCTGGCATCGCTGAGCAACTGATTGAGCAACCGGCTCATGTGCGTGGCATTGCGCTCGATGGCCTCCAGGCTGCGGCGCATGTCCTCAGGGTCTTCGTCGTCCAGCGCCAACTGCGCCTGCGCACGCAGCGCGGCCAGCGGGGTGCGCATCTGATGGGCCGCCTCGGCCATGAACGCGCGCAGGGTTTCATTGCTGTTCGAGAGCCGGCCCATGAAGTGATTCAGCGCGCCGACCATCTGGTCCATCTCCTGCGGTGTGGTCGCATCCAGTGGGCGCAGGTCGGAGGGTTCGCGTCTGGACAACTCGCGTTCGACCCTCACCAGCGGGCGCAGCGCACGGTGCACCCCCAGCGCGACCAAGGCCAGCGACAACAGCGACAACACCACGATCGCCACCAGCGCGCGGGTCACCATATCTTGTGCCAGCGCCTCGCGCGCCCGCCGGGTCTGCCCCACCTGCACACGCACCTCCGCCTGCGCGGAGGGTGATGAGACCCGTCGTGAGACCACCACGAAGCGCACCGTTTCACCGCTGTAGGGGGCGTCGAACAACTGCGGGCGATCGGTCGGCGTGCGTGGCGGCGCGGGCAGGTCGTCGTAGCCGGTCACGGTCTGGTTGCGCGCATCGAAGACGCGGTAGAACACGCGGTCTTCCGGTGCCATCGCCAGCAGATCGAGCGCGGCATACGGCAGATCGACCTGCCACTGCGCGTCCACCAGCGCCACCGAATCAACGATCGACAACGCCGAGGACACCAGCAGGTGATCGTAGGAGCGGTTGGCGGCACGCTGGCCATAGTCACGCGCGCCAAAGAACAAGGCGACGGCGAACAGCGCCATCAACCCGCCCAGGTACAGCCACAGCGTGCGCCGGATCGAGGATGGCGCGCGGGCCTCAGTCACCATCGGGACTGCCCTCGGCCGCCGCATCGTGCGCCTCAAGCAGATAGCCACTGCCGCGCACGGTCACGATGCGCAGGGGTGCCTGGGCCAGCTTTCGGCGCAGGCGCCCGACATACAGCTCGATGGCGTTGGGTCCGGCCTCGTCATCGAAGCCGAACAGCCCGTTGCCGATCTCGTCCTTGCCGACCACCTGCCCGAGCCGGCCCATCAGGATCTCCAGCAGCCGGTATTCGCGGTTCGGCAGCTCGATCGGCTGACCGTCCAGGCTGACCCGGTGCGCGGCGTTGTCGAACTGGAAGCCACCGATCTGCACCACCTCGCTGGCCTGCCCACGGGTACGCCGCAACAGCACACGGCAGCGCGCTTCGAACTCGCGGAAATCGAACGGCTTGCCGAGGTAATCATCCGCGCCCACGTCCAATGCCTGCACGCGGTCCTCGATGCCATCACGTGCGGTGAGCATCAATACCGGCGTGCTGTCACCGCGCTCGCGCATGCCGGCCAGCACGCGCAGCCCATCCAGTTTCGGCAGGCCGATATCGAGCACGACCAGATCGAAGGTCTGGTAACGCAGCACGCTCGCCGCGGCCAGTCCATCGCTCTGCCAATCCACGGCATGGCCACTGCGGCGCATGCGGCGGACGATCGCGTCGGCCAGGTCCGGGTTGTCTTCCACCAGCAGGATGCGCATCGGTCGGGATCGGAAAAGGTGCGGGAATGCTAGCGCGTGCGAGCCCCGCCGTGCGCTTCGCTGCGGTGCAGCACTGGCTGACAGGTGGATGACAGCATCCCGGCACTAGGCTGCGCCATCGCGTCATCACCGAACATCCGGTACCTGGGAGGGTCCATGGAACTGAACGCACTGCGCTGGTGCCTGCCGGCCGCCTGCACGCTGTTGTGGGCCGCGCCCGCCTGGGCCGCCGACGACGGCGATGACGACCGGCCGGTCACCGCGACCCTGGGCGGCCGCCTGCACCTGGATTTCGCCGACTTCGACAACGACCGTCGCGGCACCCCGAACAAGGACGACACCGAGATCCGCCGCGCGTGGGTGGATGTCTCCGGCAGGTTCTTCGCCGTCGACTACAAGCTGGAAGCGGATTTCTCCGGTGATCGGGTCGAGGCCAAGGATGTGTTCGTCAGCCGCAGCTTCGGCGATGCCGGCAAGCTCACCGTGGGCCAGTTCAAGCAGTTCTTCTCGCTGGATGACCGCACCAGTTCCAACTACGGCTCCTTCTTGGAGCGCGGCAATGCCGGCACCACGCTGGCGCCGCTGTATCGGCTGGGCGCGTCCTGGCAGGCTGCGCGCGGCGACATGACCTGGGCTGCCAGCGCGTACAGCCTGGAAAGCATCGACGCATGGCAGGTCAAGGGCCGCGCCGCCGGTGGCCGCGCGACCTGGGCACCTGGCGCCACGGCCGGTGATGTCCTGCACCTGGGCCTGTCGCTGGCGCATGAGCGCTACGACAACCCGGGCACGGACGGCGTGCCTGCCTTGCGCATCCGCCCGCGCCCGGCTGGTCATCTGTCCGACAACAGCCGCCTGACCCTGGTCGATTTCTCGGCCGGCCGCGACACCGATGTCAACAAATGGTCGCTGGAGTACGCGCAGGTGCGTGGCCCGCTGTCCTGGCAGGGCGAGTTCAGCGGCGCCACCTTCGATGACGGCAGCCAGCGCGGCAAGGTCCTGGCCGGCTACGGGATGCTCAGCTGGTTCGTCACCGGTGAATCGCGCGTGTACGACTGCAAGACCGGGCGCTTCGGGCGGGTCAAGGATTTCCAGCACACCGCCGGCGCGTTCGAACTGGCGCTGCGTTATGACCAGATGCGGGGCGACCAGCACCTGATCGGCCAGCCCGACCTGCGCGACGGCCAGACCGAGGCGTGGACGCTGGGTGGCAACTGGTACATGCGCCCGAACCTGCGCTTCATGCTCAACCTGATCGAAAGCCGCAACCGCGACCGCCTGGCCGACGCCACCGTGGATCGCACCCGCGCGGTGACCGGCCGCCTGCAGTACGACTTCTGATGCCCACTTTCCGCACCGTTTCCTCTGGAGAATGCAGATGATGCTGAGCATCCTCGGCTTTGGCATGGTCATTACATTCATGTACTTGATCATGAGCAAGCGGCTCTCGCCGCTGGTCGCCCTCATCACCATTCCGATCCTGTTCGCGCTGATCGGCGGCTTCGCGGCCGGCATCGACGACATGATGCTGGAAGGCATCAAGAAGATCGCGCCGACCGGCGTGATGTTGATGTTCGCCATCCTGTACTTCGGGGTGATGATCGATGCGGGCCTGTTCGATCCGCTGGTGCGGATCATCCTGCGCTTCGTCAAGGGCGACCCGATGAAGATCGTGCTCGGCACCGCCATCCTGGCGATGCTGATCTCGCTCGACGGCGATGGCTCGACCACGTACATGATCACCGTGTCGGCGATGCTTCCGTTGTATCAGCGCCTGGGCATGAACGCGTTGAACATGACCTGCGTGACCATCCTCGCCGGCGGCGTGATGAACCTCACCCCGTGGGGCGGCCCGACCGCCCGCGCCGCCACCGCGCTGCACGTGGACCCGGCCGACGTGTTCGTGCCGCTGATCCCCTCGATGGTGATCGCCTGCGCCGGCGTGCTGGTGCTGGCCTGGTACCTGGGCATGAAGGAGCGCCGCCGCCTGGGCGTGGTGACCCTGCCGCAGGGCGGCAGCTGGATGGACAACAGCGTCTCCGATGATGGCAACACGCTGCCGACGGTGGAAGACGCCGAAGACACCAAGCGCCCGAAGCTGCTGTGGGTCAACCTGGGCCTGACCATCGCGCTGATGACCGCGCTGATCCTGGGTGTGCTGCCGATGCCGGTACTATTCATGGTCGGCTTCGCGATCGCCCTGGTGATCAACTACCCGAACCTGGCCGAGCAGCGCCGCCGCGTGGTCAACCATGCCGGCAACGTGCTGTCGGTGGTCTCGCTGATCTTCGCGGCGGGCATCTTCACCGGCATTCTCAACAACACCGGCATGGTCGAGGCGATGTCGCACAGCTTCCTGGCGATCATCCCCGACAGCTGGGGGCCGTACCTGGCGGTGATCACCGCGCTGGCCTCGATGCCGTTCACCTTCTTCATGTCCAACGACGCCTTCTACTTCGGCGTACTGCCGATCCTGTCCGAAGCGGCCGGCAACTACGGCATCACCCCGGTGGAGATGGCGCGCGCCTCGCTGGCCGGCCAGCCGGTGCATCTGCTCAGCCCGCTGGTGCCCTCGACCTACCTGCTGGTCGGCCTGGCCAAGGTGGAGTTCGCCGACCACCAGAAGTTCACCCTGAAGTGGGCGATCGCCATTTCGATGCTGCTGATGTTCGGTGGGCTGCTGTTCGGCCTGTATCCGCTTGCGTCTTGACCCGCCTACCAAGGAGCGTTCCGCCATGACTCTTCGCATCGCTTACGTCACCAGCGCCATGGGCAGTGTCGGCACTGCCATCTGCCAGAAACTGGCCCGCAACGGCCACACCGTGGTGGCCGGCTGCGCACCCAATTCCCCGCGCAAGGCCGCCTGGCTGCGCGAGCAGCGCGAACTCGGCTTTGATTTCATCGCATCGGAAGGCAACGCGGCGGACTGGTCGTCGACCGTGGCGGCGTTCGCGAAGGTGAAGGCCGAGGTCGGCGAGATCGATGTGCTGGTCAACAACGCCGGGGGCAGCCGCGATGTGCTGTTCCGGCAGATGAGTCCGGACGATTGGAACGCGGTGATGGGCTCGAACCTGCATGCGCTGTTCAACATCACCAAGCAGGTGATCGATGGCATGAGCACGCGCGGCTGGGGCCGGATCGTGAACATCGGCTCGGTGAGTGCGCACAAGGGCCAGATCGGCCAGGTGAACTTCGCGACGGCGAAGGCGGCGATGCATGGCTTCAGCCGGGCGTTGGCCAATGAGGTGGCGACGCGGGGTGTGACGGTGAATACGATTTCGCCGGGGTATATCGCGAGTCAGTCGATCAGCAGTTTTCCGCCGGATGTGTTGGATCGTCTGGCAGGTTCGGTGCCGATCCGGCGGCTGGGCAAGCCGGAGGAGGTGGCGAGTCTGTGTGCGTGGTTGGCATCCGATGATGCGGCGTATGTGACGGGTGCGGATTATGCGGTGAATGGTGGTCTGCACATGTTCTGATGGTTTGGCGCATCCCACGTGATGCGTGACCTCCCCCACGAGGTGAGCCGCGATGCTGGTTGGCATCGCGGCTTTTTTTTCTTCCGGGATTTCGGGAACGTTGGGCTACTTGCAATGGCAATGGCAATGGCAACAGAAACAGCAACTGCAACTGCAACTGCAACTGCAACTGCAACGGTGGGGCAAAAGCCGGACTGCAGGCCCGTGTCGCGCTGGGCAGGCACGGGTGGGTTGGCGGGACCCGCTGCAAATACGTCCATGTAAGCTCGTGTGTTGCCATCCATGGCAACACACGGTCCCGCCAACCCACCCGTGCCTACCCTTTGACAGTGAGCTGGTGCGCAACGAAAAAGCCGGCGCTTGGTGCCGCCGTTGCATTGGCTTGGCTTGCTTGGATTCGTTCGCTTCGTTGACTTGCTTGGCCTGCTTGGACCGCTTGCCCTGCTTGGTCCGCTTGGCTCGCTCGGCTCGATTGATCTGCGTAGCTTTCCCAGCTGAGGTGGCTCAGCTCGAGTAGCCTCGGTCTTGTCCGTCTGCGGCGTTGCGTTGCTTCGCCATGGCCACCAGCCAACTGTCGGAGGCGTGGGGTGTGTGGGTTGGCGGGACCGTTGTGCCGCATGGATGCGGCTCACGAGCCCCCATGGATGGGTTTACGGCGCGTCCCGCGAACCCGCACACCCCACGCCTGGCCCAGTCATCTGGGAGGCAAAGCCACCGACCAACGGTCGGTGGCTACCGTTGCCCAAGCAAGCGGAGATCAGAACTCCGCAGCCACCGTCATGAACACCTGACGCGGCGCGCTCGCGTGGATCGCATAGCGCGTGCCGGTCGGATCCGTCGGCGCGAACGAACTGAGCTGGCCGGCATACCGCTTGTTCGTCAGATTGGTCGCATTGAGCGACACCTTGATATCGCGCAGCCCCATGCCCGGCCCGAACGAATACCCCATCCCCGCATCGAACGTCGTCACGCCCGGCACCGACTGGTCGTTGGTGTAGGTGTAATAACGCTTGCCCGTGTACTTCGCGCGCAGACTCGCGAAGAAGCCATCCCGGTTCCAGCTGATCTCACTGGAGGCCATGCGCTCGGGGGTGTCCACCGTGATCTTGCCGGCCACCGGCACGATCGCACCGCCCGAGGTGTAGTCGTCCTCGTAGGTGGTCTTGTTCCACGAGAGCGCGTTGTACCACTGCAGGCCATCCATCGGCTTGAGGATGAAGGTCAGTTCCGCGCCGCGGCTTCTCACCGAGCCCACGTTGATGAAGCGCGTGATGCACTCCGGGCGCGTGCCCACTTCGATGCTGGTGCAGGGGTTGAGCGAGAGCAGGCGGTTGTCGAACGTCACGTGATAGGCCGCGATCGAGGCCTGGTACTTTTCGCCGAAGGTACGGAAGCCGGCTTCCAGCGTCTTGGACTTCTCCGGTTCCAGCCCGGCGCTGGCCGCGAAGGATTCCGGCGAGACCTGCAGCGGGCCGCCGCTGCCACCACCGACGAAGGCGGCGATGTTCTCCGAGTAGGAGGCGAAGACTTCCTGGTTCGGGCTCAGCTTGAAGCCGATGCCGGCCTGCGGCAGTACCGATTCCTTGGCGGTCAGGGTGCCGGAGGCGTAGCTGGCTTCGGTGCCCGGCTTGGCGTTGGCGGTCATGCGCGTGTTCGGGCTCTTGATGCCCACATCCACGGTCAGGCGGTCGTCCAGGAAGCGCATGCGGTCCTGCACGTAGAACTGGCGCGTGCGGATGTCGAAGTCCTGATCGAACAGGCGGCGGTCCGGATGGTTGAGGTAGCCGTCATCCAGGAACGGGCCGGTGATGTAGTAGAAGTTGCGCTCCACGTTGTGGTCGTTGCGCTCGTACCACAGCCCCGCTTCCAGCGAATGGATGCCCCATTGCCAGCTCAGTGCGGCGGTGATGCCCTGGCGGTTGATGGTGTAGTTGGTGCTGCGGATGGAGATCGGGAGCATCTCCGGCGTCCCCGGGTTGGAGGGCTGGCCCGGTGCCCACCAGTGGCCCTGGCCGCGGTTCTCGTGGTGGTAGCCAAGCAGCTTCAGGCGGGCGCTGTCGCCCAGCGCGAGGTCGGCATCCAGCGAGTACAGGTTGTCGTCGCGCAGCGCGCGGCTCTGGTAGTACGCGTCGTCGATGCTGTTGACGCCACCGGTGAACGCGCACTTCTGCGCGTTGTAGGTGCCCGGTGCGCAGTAGGCGGCGGCGACCGCGCGATCCCAGTCCGGCGCATAGATGTTCCAGTCCCAGCCGAGGCCACGCGCGAGCATGCTCTTGGACAGGTAGGCGTAGTTGGCCTGGCTCACGCGCGAGGTGGCAGCGAAGGCACCGAAGCGGTTGTCACCCACGTTCCAGATCGCCTTGGCGTTGAACTGGCGGGTGGTCTGGTTCTGGTTCGGTTCGGCCCACATGTCCGAATCCTGATGCACGCCGGACACATAGGCCGAGAAGCCGTTGATGTCGCCGGTGTCCACGCGCAGGTAGCCGCGGCGCTGGTTGTCATCGCCGACGGTGACGCTGGCCTTGCCGCCGAACTCGGTGGACGGGTCCTGCGAGAAGTACTGGATGGTGCCGCCGAGGTTGCTGGTCGAGGCGACGCCCAGGGAGCCGATGCCCTGCGACAATTCTGCGCCGGCGAGATTCTCGGCGATCAGCGCACGGGCGATGCTCAGGCCGTTGTAGTTGCCGTAGCTGTTGTCGCCCAGCGGAATGCCGTCCAGCGTGTAGCCCAGGCGGCTCTTGTCGAAGCCGCGCAGGCTGATCGTCTGCGATTCTTCGTTGGCGCCGAAGGCATCGTTGGACTGCACGGATACACCCGGCAGGCGATCGAGGATCTTCTGGCCGCTGGTGCCCGGCGGCAGCACTTCCTTGTCCACGGCCGTGATGCGCTGCACCTGGCGGGTCTCGCCCTGGCCGATCACTGAAACGGTATCCAGGGTCTGCGCGCTGAGCGCGACGTTGGCAGCGGCGGTGGCGTCTACATCGGCAGCGTCGGCGTTGGCAGCGCACAGCGCGAGCGCCACCGCGATCGTCAGGGGTCGGGTAAGCATGGTCGTCCGTTACATGGGGGAAGATGACCTGCGCAACGCAGGTGCATGACCAGCATGCGAGCGGAAGATGAAAGGATCTTTACGATGCGGGTCATCGCAGATGAATTGCGATGCAGTGCTCACTAACGCATGGGAGCGCGCGGAGGGAGCGCGAGGCAGCCGGCCAGCGGCCGGCACTACTCTGGGGCGAGCTGATCCATGCGGATGCGGTTGGCGAACAGTGAGAATGCGAGCATGCCGGCCAATCCGTTCGCGCGGCTGACCCAATGCGGCAGCCAGCGCGGCGGGCGCAGGATGCCTTCTTCAAACAAGGGGGCGAAGGCGATCGCGTCGGTCAGCGACATCTTGCCGGCGAACAGCCAGCGGCAGACCTGCAGGCGGTCTTCGGCGAGCATGTGGCGGAAGAAGGTATGCACGGAGACCAGCCCGCGCAGATACACCGTGTCCTTGGTGAAGGCCGCGCCGCCGCCCGGGGGTACCCCGCGGAACACGCGCTGGGCGGAGGCGAAGCTCTCTTCGTTGTTCTGGCCGGCCTCGCAGAAGTAGCGGAACACCTCGATGAAATCGGCCCCTTCGCGCGCCATGGCGATGGCTTCGGTGCGCAGGCTGATGCGCTTGAGGCGCTCGATGTCGATGCTGCCGGTGATCTGCTCGGCAAAGGTCGCCAGCCCTTCCTGGGTGGCGGTGACCCGCGGCGAGGACAGCGCCAGGCTGGGCAGGTGCGGCTGCTCGCGGCCGTTGAGTGCAGTCAGCGAATGCACCAGCGCCTCGTGGTGGAACAGCTGCGCACGGTCGTAGGCACTGAAGCGTGCACTGGTGCGCAGGCGGATCCGGTTCGGGCCGGCCGCCGCCTTGGAGATCAGGTCGGGATCCAGCTGGACGCTGATGATGCGTGACTCAAAGAACGCATCCAGATCACTCTGCAGCTGCAGTTGCAGCGCGGTGGCCGAGACCGGCACCTGTTCTTCCGGCGCGAGCAACTCGTGGTCCAGTTCCTGCGCGATCTGGATGAAGTGGCGGGCGGCATCGCGGGTGCTGGGGCCGTTGCCCGGCAGCGGCTGCTCGGGCGCGCCGAACAGCTCCACCGAGTAACGATCCACCTCGGCGGTGCCCAACGATTCCAGCAGGCCGGCGGCCTGGTCCCAGCTGTGCGCCGAGCGCTGCACGTACAGGCCGATGGGATGGTCGGGATCGCATTGCGCGCTGATCGCGGCCAGCCGATGGCGGGTATCGGTGAAATCGAGCTTGGGGTAGTCGACCTGCGGCAGCACCGGCTGACCGCGGGCGACGCTGGCCAGGAACGGCGCCTGCAGCGCGGCCGGCCAGCTGGTCAGTCCCAGCAGTTTGATCCCGCCTACCGCCTCGACCAGTTGTGCGTCGAGCGCGGTGTGGTGGGCAACGTCACGATCCACGGTCATTGGCGTGTCCATGGACGGACAGTAGCAAAAGCTATCGCCGGCCGCCCTTTCCGCCCGGGCGCCACTGCGCACCCTTGCCGACGTGCTTGCGCTCGATGGCCTGCTGCGCCTGGCGCACGGCCAGTTTGGCGGCGGCGGCGGCGACTTCTTCCTTCAGCTTGAAGTAGTTGAGCAGGCGCTCTTCATCCAGCGTGCCGTCATCGATGGCCGCACGGATCGCACAGCCCGGCTCACGCTGGTGGGCGCAGTCGCGGAAGCGGCACTGCGCCGACAGGGCTTCCACGTCGGAGAAGCCGCCTTCGCTCAGGGCCTCCTCGCCGGTCGGCTTGAGCTCGCGCATACCGGGTGTATCGATCAGGCAGGCCCCGGCCGGCAACGGAATCAGTGCACGGTGGGTGGTGGTGTGGCGGCCGCGCGAGTCGTTGACGCGCACATCGGCCGTCTTCATGCGCTCATGCCCAAGCAGCGTATTGGTGAGGGTCGACTTGCCCGCACCGGAGGAGCCGACCAGTACCACGGTCTGGCCAGCGGCGAGCCACGGCAACAGGGCCGAGGCGCTGGCCGGGTCCTTGCCGTTGATCGCCAGCAGCGGAATGTTCTGCGCCGCCAGTTCTTCCAGCACGTCCAGAGCATCCTGGCTGTACTCGGTCTGGTCGGCCTTGGTCAGCACCACCACCGGCTGTGCACCGCCCCCGCCGACCAGCAGCAGGTAGCGCTCGATCCGGCGCGGATTGAAGTCCGCATCCAGCCCGCAGACGATGAACACCGTATCGATGTTGGCCGCGATCACCTGCTGGTGGTAATGCTCGCCGGCCGCGCCGCGCTTGATCGCGGTGCGCCGCGGCAGCAGGGCAACGATCTTGATGCCCTCCAGCAGCACCCAGTCGCCGACCGCCGCGCGCTCGTGGCTGGGGAAGCGTGGGCGCTGCCATTCCGGCGGGGACTCGGTCTTGATCGCCGCTTCCGGCGCATCGGAGACGATGTACCCGGTGCGATGCTGCTCGATCACTCGGCCCGGGCGTGCCTGCGGGAACTGCTCGAACAGGGCCTGCCAAGCCGGCAGTTCGGGGCCGCCCGGCCAAGGCCAGCCAATGGTCTGCAGGGCAAGGTAATCAGTGGGTTCGCTCATCGTGCCCATTCTAAAGGGTGTGGCCACCAGGCGTCGCCGCAGGGGACCGGCGCAGGCGTGGACGGACGGAAATCCTTTCATCTGCAACTGCCTTGCAGGGCCGGGCGTTGGGCCGGAAACGCTTGCCCTGCAACGCAACAATTCCGCTACCATGCGGTTTCCATGCCTGAATGACGGCCCGTTCATGTCCACGCCCCCGCTGAAGCCGCTCGCCACCCGCGAGCGCCTGTCCGAAGTCCGCTACGAGATCCGGGGCGAACTGGCGCGACGAGCGCGGGAGCTGGAGGCCCAGGGCCGCAAGCTGATCAAGCTCAACATCGGCAACCCGGGCAACTTCGGGTTCCGGGCGCCGGAGCACCTGCAGCGTGCGATCGCCGATGACATGGGCCGCACCGATCCGTACACCCACCAGCAGGGCCTGCCGGAGGCGCGCGAAGCCATCGCCGCCGCCTACGCCCGGCGCGGTGCACCCGATGCGCACCCGGACCGCGTATTCATCGGCAATGGCGTCAGCGAGCTGATCGACCTGTCGCTGCGCGCTCTGCTCAACCCGGGCGACGAAGTGCTGGTGCCCTCGCCGGATTACCCGCTGTGGTCGGCCGCGACGATCCTCAACGATGGCCGCCCGGTGTATTACCGCTGCGCACCGGAGAACGGCTTCCAGCCCGACCCGGTCGAGATCGAGGCGCTGGTGTCCTCGCGCACCCGCGCGATCGTGCTGATCAACCCGAACAACCCCAGCGGCGCCAGCTACTCGCGCGAGCTGCTGGAGCGCATCGTCGCCATCGCCGCCAAGCACAACCTGCTGCTGATGGTCGATGAGATCTACGACCAGATCCTCTACGACGATGCGCAGTTCCATGCGGTCGCGCCACTGGCCGGCGACCACCCGTGCATCACCTTCAGCGGCCTGAGCAAGGTGCATCGCGCCTGTGGCTGGCGCGTGGGCTGGGCGATGCTGTCCGGCGCGGCCGAACGGCTGGGCGAGTTCCGTGCGGCGATGGACCTGCTCAGCGCGCTGCGCCTGTGCGCCAACGTGCCGGGCCAGTACGCCATCGATGTGGCGGTCAACGGGCCGGACACCATCTCGCCGCTGTGCGCACCCGGTGGCCGTCTGTATGAAACCCGCCGCGCGGTGATCGAGGCCTGCAACGCCAGCGAGCATCTGTCGCTGGTGGCTCCGGCCGGCGCGCTGTACGCATTCCCGGCGGTGGTCGGTGCGGCGGCACGCAGCTTCGATGACCATGATTTCGCGCTGGAACTGATGAACGAAGAAGGCGTACTGGTGGTCCCGGGCTCGAGCTTCAACGTGCCTTACCGCCACCACTTCCGCGTGACGCTGCTGCCCGAGCCGGAGGTGATGCGCGATGTGTTCGCCCGCATCGACCGAGCCCTGGCACGCCGTGCCGAGGCCAACACCAAGGTGGTGCCGCTCAAGCCGCGCAGCGCGGTGGCCTGATGGGCCTGCCGTACCTGGCGCTGGGCGATTCCTACACGATCGGCGAAGGTGTCGAGCCGGCCGGGCGCTGGCCGATGCAGTTGGCCGCGGCCCTGCGCGATATCGGCGTGGCTGTGGATGACCCGAGCATCATCGCCACCACCGGCTGGACCACCGATGAGCTTGAGGCCGGCATCGACGCCGACGCACCGCAGGGTCCCTTCGAGCTGGTGAGTCTGCTGATCGGGGTCAACGATCAGTATCGCGGGCGCAGCGTGGACGAGTACCGCCCGCGTTTCACCGCCCTGCTGCAGCGCGCGCTCGCCTTCGCCGGCGACCGTGCACCGCGCGTGCTGGTCCTGTCGATACCGGACTGGGGCGTGACCCCCTATGCCATGGCGTCCGGCCGCGACCGCGTGCAGATCGGGCAGGAACTGGATGCCTACAACGCTGCCGCTGCAGCGATCTGCGCCGAGCATGACGTGGCCTTTGTCGACATCACGGACCTGAGCCGCCAGCTGGGCGGCGAGAGCGTCATGCTGGCCGAAGATGGTCTGCATCCGTCCGCCGCGATGTACACGCTGTGGCACCAGCGCGCGTTCGAAGTGACGCGCGTGCTGTGGGCGGAGCCGACCCGCTGAGCGAGGCCGCGCTGCCGCTGGGCAGGGAGCAGGCCCGCCGGATCGCCACGGCGTTCCTGCCGGCACAGTGGTTCGGCAACCGTCGCGATTATTACTACAGCCGCGGCAAACTCGGCAGCGATCCACTGTATCCCGGCGTGCTCGGCGCATTGAACGATGCCCCTGCCGTGCCCTTGCTGGATATCGGCTGCGGCCTCGGGCTGCTGGCCCACGTGCTGCGCGAGCATGGCAATGTATTGCCGTATCACGGCCTGGACATCGACGCCGGCAAGGTCGCCCGCGCCGAACAGGCCAGCGCCCGCGCCGCGCTGCCACAGGCACGGTTCACCTGCATGGATGCCAGTGCCGCCCTGCCCGCCCACCTCGGCAACGTCGCGTTGCTGGACGTGCTGCAGTACCTGCCCGCGCCCGCGCAGGCGCAACTGCTGCACGATGCCGCCGCGCGCGTGGCCCCCGGGGCGCGGCTGGTGATCCGCACCACGTTGGCTGACCACAGTGGCCGCGACCACGCCACGCGGATCACCGACATGCTCGCGCATCTGGTGGGCTGGATGGGCACGCGCCCACGCCACTACCTCGACGCCGAGAGCCTGCACACCCCGCTGGAAACCGCCGGGCTGCACCTGCGGATGACACCGCTGTACGGCAATACCCCGTTCAACAACTGGCTGATCGTCGGCGATCGTCCGCTCGCTGCGTAGTCGCCGTGGCTCGCGCCGCCGACCGCACGCGCGCATACTCGCCCCCCTTTCCGGCACGGAGCCGCCCATGCAAAGACAGACTCGACATTCCGCGCTGGGCATCGCCGCGCTGATCGTCAGCGCCTGTGGCCTGGTGATGCTGCTGCTGAGCATGCATTACGCGCATGCGCCCGAACACGCGGCCATGCGCGAGCTGCCGTGGTCGCTGGCGGCGCTGCTCGGCAGCAGTGTCGGCCTGGCCATCCTGGCCCTGCTGCTCGGCCTGGGCAGCGTGCTGCAGCCGCGCCGGCGCCGCCTGTTCGGCATCATCGCGCTGCTGGTGACGCTGGGTCTACTGATCGCACAGCTGTCGCTGGGCGGTTGGATCCGCGACCAGTGGCATGCCTCGCATCCGCCAACAGACGCCGCGGCCGCGCAGCCCCTCGCCCCCTGATTCCCCGTTTCATCGCATCGACAAGGAGCCCTGATGCACCCCCCTCATTCCGGCATGGGTATTGCCGCGTTCATTACCGCCCTGTGCGGTGCCGTGTTGATGCTGGGCCTGATCGTCGTGGCCGGCGTTATCGAAACCACGACCCCCGGCGGCATGGAGGAGACCTCGATGTCGGCGATCCTGGTCGGCCTCAGCCTGATGTGCACCGCGCTGATGCAGCTGGTGGCCTTCGGCCTGGGCGTGGCCGGTGCATTGCAGGCAGACCGCCGCCGTGTGTTTGCGATCCTCGGCCTGGTGATCTCGATCGGCAGCATCCTCGGTGTGGTGCTGCTGATGATCATCGGCTCGCTGAGCTGATCCCGGCCTGCGCCGGGTACCGAGCTGGCGTCAGTCCGGCAGACCCGCGTGCAGGCCACGTGCCTGCACCGCCTGCAGCACCGCCTCGATGATGGCCAGGTTGTGGCCATGAGCGGCGCCCTCGTGCAGCAGCACGATACTGCCCGGCGCCAGATCACGGGTGATCCGTTCGACCACCTGATCGGGCCTGCACTCCACCCCGTCGAAACCGCGCGCGCTCCAGCCGACCCGGGTCAGCTGCCACTGTTTCAACGCAGGGGCCACGAATGGATTGGTCATCCCGACCACCGAGCGGTACCAGCGCGGTGGCGTGCCGGCGATTGCGGTGAGGGCCTGCTGGCATTGCGCGATCTCCGCGGCCATGGCCTGTCGCCCCAGCCGCCAGAAACGCGCTTGCGGGTGGCGGTGGCTGTGGTTGCCCAGGCTGTGCCCGCGGGCCAGCATCGCGCGGACCAGGTCCGGCTGCGCCTGCGCGCGTTCACCGACCAGGAAAAAGGTCGCCCTGGCCTCGTAGCGGTCCAGCAGATCGAGCACCGCCGGGGTGTCCGCCGACGGGCCATCATCGATGGTCAGCCAGACCTTGCGGGCATCGCCGGGCAGGCGGCTGAGCACGGGGGCGTAGAAGCGGCTGTTGGGGAGGAACACCGGCACCATGAACAGGGCATGGGTCGCCACCATCAGCGGCAGGCCGTAGCGCCAGCCCCAGGCGGCCCAGACCAGCACCACCAGCAGCTGCGACAGCACCAGCCACGGCAGCCAGCGCCAGGGGCGACGGGGAATGCGATACAACGTTTCCGGTAC
Source organism: Stenotrophomonas sp. IS26 (assembly GCF_054188265.1). Lineage (NCBI taxonomy): Bacteria > Pseudomonadati > Pseudomonadota > Gammaproteobacteria > Lysobacterales > Lysobacteraceae > Stenotrophomonas > Stenotrophomonas sp. IS26. The sequence continues at coordinate 57,108 of NZ_JBSZJV010000013.1, read as the reverse complement.
GGTCATGCCCCATGATGCCATGCCGCGTAGAATAGGCGGTTCGCATATCCGGACCCTGACCGTCATGTCCCTTGATCCCGCCCTGCGCTCGCGCATCGAATCCATTCTCAACGCCAACCGCGTCGTGCTGTTCATGAAGGGTCAGCCGAGCATGCCGCAGTGCGGTTTCTCGGCAAAAGCCGTCGGCGCCCTGCAGGACCTCGGGGTGGAGTTCGACCACGTCAACGTGCTCGCCGACGCCGACATCCGCGAAGGCATCAAAGCCTATGGCGAGTGGCCGACCATTCCGCAGCTGTACATCGATGGCGAGCTGATCGGTGGCAGCGACATCATCCTGCAGATGGCCGGCAACGGTGAGCTGAGCAGCGTGCTGGGCCTGGCCGCACCGGACCGCACCCCGCCGCGCATCACCGTGACCCCGGCCGCCGTGGAAATGCTGCGTGGCGCGCTGGCCGATTCCCCGGGTGCCTCGTTGCAGCTGGGCATCGACGCGCGCTTCCAGCCGAACTTCCAGCTGGCCCCGCACGATGACAACGCGATCGCCGCCGAGTCCAACGGCCTGCGCGTTCAGTTCGATCTGGCCAGCGCCCGCCGCGCTGAAGGCATCACCATCGACTGGGTCGACGACATCCGCGGCAAGGGCCTGGCGATCGACAACCCGAACGCGCCCAAGGCCGTGCAGGAACTGAGCGTGCGCGACGCCGACGACCAGCTGCGTGCCGGCAGCATCACCGTGGTCGACGTGCGCCCGGCCGACGAACGTGCGATCGCGGCGATCAACGCGCCGTTCGAGACCTTCGATGGCGACAACCGCGCCCGCCTGGAAGCCTTGCCCAAGGACACCGCGCTGGCCTTCCTGTGCCACCACGGTGGCCGCAGCGCACAGGCCGCCGAGCAGTTCCGCGCCCTGGGCTTCACCAAGGTGTCCAACATCACCGGCGGCATCGACGCCTGGTCGAACGAGGTGGACAACGGCGTGCCGAAGTACTGATCTTCAGCACGTTGCGGGAAAGAAAAACGCCGGCATTGCCGGCGTTTTTTTGTTCGTGGCGCCGGTGGCGTCCATCCACCGGTCAACCCGCAAACCCACCTTCGGCCAGGTAATCCAGCTCCTCCGGCGTCGGCATCCGCCCCAGCACCGCATTACGGTGCGGGAAACGGCCAAAGCGGCGGATGATGTCGCGATGCAGTTCGGCGAACTGCAGGTATTCCTTGTCGCCCAGCGCATCGAACATCGCCACCGAACGCTCCTGGTCCTGCGGATCCTCGGAGTGTTCGAACGGCAGGTAGATGAAGGCCCGCAGCTTGGGCACCAGCTGCAGGTCCAGTCCTTCCTCTACCGCACGCATGGCGTAGTGTCGCGCCAGGCCATCGGTGGCATAGGAATGCGCCGTATCGCGGAAACAATTGCGCGGGAACTGATCGAGCAGGATCATCAGTGCGAGCGCGCCTTCGGCGCTGCTCAGCCAATGCTCGCGGGCGCGGCGGGCGGCAGCGAAATGTTCTTCCTGGAACTGCTGGCGGAAGCGCGCGTCGAACGCGTCATCGCGCGTGAACCACTGCTGCGGTCCAGCGTCGCGCCAGAATTCCACTACTTGTGCCGCCACGTCCATTTACTACCCCTGTAGGTGGCGCCCCAAGACGCTCACCCGTTCCATTGCCGTTACTCGTCAAAACGCAGGTGGCGGACCGACTTGCCGTTGCGCCGTATCAGCTTAAGCGCCTCGATACCGATCTGGATATGGTTCTCGACGAACTGTGAGCTGACCTTGGCATCGGAGACCTCGGTCTTCACGCCGTCGGGAATCATCGGCTGGTCGGACACCAACAGCAAGGCCCCGATCGGGATGTGGTTCGCAAAACCGGCCGCGAACAGGGTCGCCGTCTCCATGTCGATGGCCATGCAGCGCATCACCCGCAGCTTCTCCTTGAAGGCCTCGTCGTGCTCCCAGACCCGACGATTGGTGGTGTAGACGGTGCCGGTCCAGTAATCGTGGCCGAGGTCGCGGACCATGGTCGAGACTGCCCGCTGCAGCGCAAAGGCCGGCAGGGCCGGGACTTCCGGCGGCAGGTAGTCGCTGGAAGTGCCCTCGCCGCGGATTGCAGCGATGGGCAGGATCAGGTCGCCCAGCTGGTTTTTGCGCTTGAGCCCACCGCACTTGCCCAGAAACAGCACCGCCTTGGGCATCACCGCCGACAGCAGGTCCATGATGATGGCCGCGTTCGGGCTGCCCATGCCGAAGTTGATCAGGGTGATGTCGTCGCTGGTGACGCTGGCCATCGGCCGGTCAGCGCCCTGGATGGGGGCGCCGGTCAGCTGGGAAAACGTATGCAGGTAGCCACCGAAGTTGGTCAGCAGGATGTGCTGCCCGAACTGCTCCAGGGGCACGCCGGTGTACCGCGGCAGCCAGTTTTCGACGATGTCCTGTTTGGTTTTCATGGGGCTGTTCCGACAAACGACAGGCGACAATTCTGCGAGACCAGCCGGGCGGCGTCGAGCGTTGCCGCTCAATCGGGGTGGTCGATCCCATCGGCCCTGCCCTTGAGGACAAGGCAGGCCAGCAAAAGCACGGCGGCCGGTATGGCAAGCAGCAGGACAAGGGCCGTCGGCGCACCAAAGGCCCAGAGCGAGGCGGCAAAGGATATGGACGATATGCCGACCAACGGAAAGGCGTACTGGATCCGTTTGATCACCAGGTAGCTGGCGGTGGCCGTCAGCAGGGAGAGTGCTGCGAGGAGGATGCGCGCTTCTTTGGGCAGCCCGCTGGGCGACTGCTCGAAGAATCCGGCCACCAGCATGAGGCCGGACGCGAACGCCAGAACGACGAGCAACAGGTAGTAATGCCTGGCGTGCTTGCGATCAAAGCCTTCGGTTACGTTCATCGACACTTCCTTGTGAATGCAGGGTCGCACGGGTGACCTACGCGAGCCGCGCCAGTCCGACCATTCCACGTTGGACGATCGCGGCGCAAGTGGCGATCGCGATCTTGCAGCGGCGGGCAAGAAAAAGGCGGCCAATGGCCGCCTTTTTCCGTTTACCGGTAGCGCTGGGTCAGAACTGCACGGACCAGCGCGCGGTGACGCTGCGGTCGCGGGCGTCATCACCGAAGGTGCCGTTGTAACCCAGTTCCAGCTGGTTGCGCGGGCTCAGCCAGGCCGACAGGCCGAGCTCGGCCACCACGGCGTTGTCGGCGATCGCCGCACCGCTGACAGCAAAGCTGCTGCCGCCCGTCCAGGCCAGATCGGCGACCTGGCTGCGGTCACCGGAGGCACGACGGTAGCCGAGGCCACCGCGGACGTGCAGCCAGCTTTCCTGCTGCCAGGACGTCTTCAGGCCCTTGTCAAAGCGAACACCGGCGGTCGCCACGTTGGTGCGGGTGTCGGCGACCTGGCCGTTCAGTGCCGCAGCGCCGCCCTGTTCGGAGATGCGGTCCACGTCCACTTCAACGCGCGCGAACTGCAGGTACGGCTCCAGGCCAGCTTCGCGCCCACCAAAGCGGTACGCGCCTTCGATGAAGCCCTGGCGGGTGGTGGCGTCGTACGTGGCCGACAGCGCGTCCTGGTAGCCGGCAAACGTCAGCTGACGCTTGCTGTCCACGTCATGACGGGAATAACCCAGACCGGCGCGCAGACCGAACGCCCCCCACTGGTTGCCCACGTAGGCGCCAAAGTGGGTGTTGTCGATCTCCGAACGGGCGCCGCGACCGGCCGCCTGCTTGATGTCGGTCCGGCCGGTACCGACCAGCCCGCCGACCTGCCAACCCCCGCCGAACACATGATCGGCACCGACCAGCAGACCGTTGCTGTTGGAATCGGTGCGCGCGGCATTGGCATCGCCATCGAGCTTGCCGCTGCCGCCGATCGCCTGCACCCACGCCCCGCCACCGGCGGCCTCATCAGCGGCGCCGGGCGAGCGCGCGCCCACGGCACGGCTCAGCGCCGCATCACGCAGGTAGCGGCTGCTTTCCACCAGCGCCATCGGCGTGGCGGCATGGAGCTCACCACTCAGCGCATCCAGTGCCGCACCAACCTGGGCCGGGAACAGCTGGGTCAGCGGCTTGGGCAGGCCCTGGTTGATGGCCAGGCCATCGGCGCTGGTGGCCACGGCGATCTGGTTCGGCGTGACCGCGGCGCTGGACAGTGCGTTGCCGCGGGCGACGTCGATGCGCAGGCCATTGGCGCTGTAGCCCAGACTGAACGTCAGGAACGGCGAGAAGGCCGAGAAGTCGGTCGTGGCGAACTGGCCGTTGATGCCACCGGCGGCCTGCAGGAAGTTGAACTGCTCGCCGAGGTAGTACACGCCGGCTTCCGGCAGGGCCTTCAAGGTGCCATCCAGCGTGGCGGTGCCGGTGACGCGCAGCAGATCGCTGCGGCTGCCCGGGGCCAGCTCGGCCTGGTAGACGCCACTGGCGGTCTGCACATAATCGCCGTTGATGGTCAGCGTGCCGATCGAGTTGCCCGGCGCGATGATGCCCTCGACGCGCGTGCTGCCCAGCGTACCCACGCCCTTCAGCGTGCCCTTTGCGCCGACCACGGTCGAGCCATCCTGCTGCACGCCGTTGAAGGACACGGTGCCGGCGGTGACGAGCAGGTCTGACCCGTCCAGCAGCGCACCGGCATTGACACCAGTGGTGCCGGCCGAGGTCAGCGTACTGTCGACCAGACGGCCATTGAGCACGAAGCTGCCGCCGCTGCCGACGGTGGTGCCGGCGTCCTGCTGCAGGCCATTGAAGGTGACCGAACCACCGGTCACATTGAGTGCCGAACCCTCGAGCACGCCGGTGGTGGAGATCACGCTGCTGCCCCCCAGGCTGTTGAGCGTGGTGGACACCAGGCTGCCGTTGAGCAGGAACTGGCCGCCCTGCACGTCGACCGACCCTGTCAGTGCGTTGGCGCCGTCCAGCTCCAGCATGCCGTCACGCACGATGGCGCCGTTGAAGCGGTTGTCGCCGCTCAGACGCAGCCAGCCGATGCCGGACTTGGTCAGCTTGCCCGGGCCGCCGATGTCATTGGTCCAGTCGTCCCATGCATCGCCTTCCCACACCTTCAGGCCGCCGGCCTTCTGGTTCATGACCACGTCGGTGTCCACGCGCAGCATGCCGTAGCCTTCGATGGCGGTCTTCAGATCGACCATGCCCCAACCGTAGATCGCATCCACGCCCGGCGCGCCCAGATCACGCGCGGTGGTCAACAACACGTCGCGTACCTGCGCGTTGTCCAGGTACGGGAAGCGCTCCATCAGCAGACCAAGCGCACCCGTGATATGGGGTGCCGCCATCGAGGTACCGGTCTTGTAGCCGTAGGTATATTCGGGCGCTTCGCTTTCGATCAAGAAACGCAGGTAGTCCTCGGTCAGCTCCATGCGACCGTTGATCTCGCCGGACACAATGGTGCTGGCGATGTTGGTACCCGGCGCGGACAGGCACCAGTTGGCAGCAGCACCGCAGATGCTGGAACTGGCATCAATGACGTAGTCCGTTTCCCCAACAGTGGGGCGACGGACGTTCGCAACGGCCAGCCAGTACGGCTCGATCTCAGGGTTCCAGCGCGGCAATGCTGCCGTGATGCCGGCCATGCCCCCGGCTGAGTTGCCTGCCGACCATACCTGGATCAGCTTGGAACCCGATGCACCCTCCGTCTCACCATAGATACTGCCGTAAACACCGTAGTCCGCACCGATTGCAGCGTACTGCGTGTCCAGACTGCCTACCGTCGCGTGCCGGGTCGAGATGCCCCAGCTGTGGTTGAGAACGCGCACGCCCTGTGCCTCGGCTTGTGCGTACATGTCCAGTGTCGCCACATCATCCGGGTCCGTGCGATACAGCGCACGTGGCCTGTAGAAGTTGTCCGGGTCAAGGCGCCATTCGTAATACGTATCGCCGAAGACACGGGCTGCCGTCAGGTTGGCACCAAATGCCACACCATGCATTCCGGTGCCATCGCGGTTTGCACCCACGGTCCCCAGCACGTGCGTGCCGTGGTCGGCGTAGCTGAAACCATATGGCTGGCCCGCGGCGATCAGGCGGTCGGCAAGCGCTGGAGGCACGCCGGGCCCCAGGCCGTAGTAGTTGTACCCGGGCTGTTCGCCGCGGGTGCTGCCGCAGGCACCTTCGCCGGCCACGATGCTCGGGTCGGCGCAGCCGCCGTTGCCGATGGTGATGCTGGAGGTGTTGCGCCCGGCGAACTCGTCATGGGCAAGAGCAGAGCCCGAATCGAACACCCCCAGGCGCACGCCCTGACCGGTCAGCCCACGTGCGTAGGCGTAATCGGCCCCCATCGCAGCCAAGCCCCAATCGGCGTTGAATTCATCGCTATGCCAACTTGCCACATCACCCGGCTTGCCCAGGATAGGGCTGGCGGCCTCGGCGCTGACGCGCGGACTGGGAAGGGACATGTTCTGGCCAGGAGCGCCGATCGGTGCGGCGAACATGGCCGCGAGCGAGGTGCTCTGCTGATTGCGGCCTACCGCGGCCTGCTCGGCGCGCTGCTGCTGGTAACGGTCCAGGACATCGCTGGCGGGACTGGCCATGGCCGGGGCGACGATGGCGGCGAAAAGGGTGCCGGTGATGGCCGAGGCCAGCAGGGTCGGCGACAGGCGACGAGAGGCCGCGCGGGACTTCGAGTGCAGAGTCATGAACAGGAAACTTCCTTGATCTGGTTCTAGGTACAGGGTCTGAAACTAGGTGGACACCACCACGTTGCCGCCGGTGCAGGTCGGCCCAACGCTCTCTTTGAGCCTACCCGAAAAGTTCATGAAAAGTTCACAATTGCTTCTCGTAACAGTGCTAGGTCTCATTTGCTAAAACTATGCAAAAGGTCACTTGGCAAAGCACCCGCGTCCCGGATAGCGTCGAAGAATTGTGTCCATGCGGCTTGGGGGAGAACCATGCAGAAGTTGTTGAGCGTCGGCGTTGGCCTGGCATTGATGTCGATCGTGTCCGCGCCGGCGCCCGCCGCGTCGCGTTTCCTCCAGGATCCCTACCCCAGCACCTACGCACCGATCGCCTCGGCGCCGGTGCTGATCAGCAACGCCACGGTGCTCACCGGCACCGGCGTGCGCCTGGACAACGCCGATGTGCTGTTGCGGGGCGGCCGCATCGCAGCGGTCGGCACCGGCCTGAGTGCACCGGCCGATGCGGTCCGCGTCGACGGCCAGGGCAAGTGGGTCACCCCCGGCATCATCGATGTGCACTCGCACCTGGGCGTGTATCCCAGCCCGGGCGTCAGCGCGCACAGCGACGGCAACGAGATGACCGCGCCGGTCACCGCCAATGTCTGGGCCGAACACTCGGTGTGGCCGCAGGACCCCGGCTTTGCCGCGGCACTGGCCGGCGGCGTGACCTCGATGCAGGTGCTGCCCGGCTCGGCCAACCTGGTCGGCGGCCGCGGGGTGACGTTGAAGAACGTCCCCGCAACGACCTACCAGGCCATGAAGTTTCCCGGCGCGCCGTGGGGCCTGAAAATGGCCTGCGGCGAGAACCCCAAGCGCGTCTACGGCGGCAAGGGCACCGCGCCGGGCACGCGCATGGGCAATGTCGCCGGTTACCGCGCGGCCTTCATCGATGCCAGCGAATACATCGCCAAGAACACCCCCAAGCAGCCGAAGAAGAAGCGCTGGTTCAGCGGCGATGACAAGGGCGACAGCGCCGGTGACAGTGGCGGCAAGCGCGATCTCAAACTGGATACGCTGGCCGGCGCCATCCAGGGCGACATCCGCGTGCACATCCATTGCTACCGCGCCGATGAGATGGCCACGATGCTGGATCTCTCCAAGGAATTCGGCTTCAAGATCGCCGCGTTCCACCACGCGGTGGAGGCCTACAAACTGGCCGACCGGCTCGCCGAGGAAGGCGTGTGCGGTGCGCTGTGGGCCGACTGGTGGGGCTTCAAGATGGAAGCGTTCGATGGGATCCAGGACAACATCGCCCTGGTCGACCGACCGGCCAACAGCTGCGCGATCGTGCATTCCGATTCCCCTGAGGGCATCCAGCGCCTGAACCAGGAAGCGGCCAAGGTGATCGCCAACGCACGCCGCGCCGGCATCGAGATCGCCCCGGAGCGCGCCATGATGTGGCTCACCTCCAACGCCGCGCGCTCGCTGGGCGTGGAGAAGCAGACCGGCAGCCTGGAGGCCGGCAAGATGGGGGATGTGGTGGTCTGGAACGGGAGCCCCTTCAGTTCCTACGCGCTGGCCGAAAAGGTCTACGTCGATGGCCATCAGGTCTATGACCGCCAGGACGTGAGGCGGCAGCCGCTGTCGGACTTCATGCTCGGCCAGGAGGCACGCCCATGAGCCGCCGCGTCGCCATGCGCCTGCTTCCGCAGGCTCTGCTGTTGCTCGCCGGTGCCTGCATCGCACCGGCGTTGTTCGCGCAGGATCTGCTGATCCGCAACGCCACCGTGCACACCGCCGCCGCACGCGGCAGCCTGGAACACAGCGATGTGCTGATCCAGGGCGGCGTGATCCGCGCCGTCGGTCCTGGCCTGTCGGCGCCGGCCGGCGTCGCCGTGGTGGAGGCCGCAGGCAAGCCGCTTACCCCGGCGTTGTTCGGCGGCATCACCGACATTGGTATCGAAGAAGTGTCCGGCGAATCGGCCACGGTCGACAGCACGCTCAAACTGGAAGACCAGCCGCTGCGCCCGGAATTCGACGTCACCCTGGCCTTCAATCCGGACTCGGTGCTGATCCCGGTGGCGCGGCTGGATGGCATCGGCTTCACCCTGCTCGGGGCGAACACCGGCGGCGGCTTCATCGCCGGCCAGGGCGGCGTGATGCGGCTGGACGGCAGCGCCGACCCGGTCGGTCCGCAGGCGCTGTTCATCCGCCTCGGTGCGTCCGGCGCAGAGTTGACCGGCACCTCGCGTGCCGGGCAGTGGATGCTGCTGGAACAGATGGTCAGCGAGGCGCGTGGCCGCGTGCCCGCAGACTCTCCGCATGCCCTGCTCACACCTGCCGGACGCGCCACGCTGGCGCGCTACCTGGCCGGCCACGGCCGGATCGTGGTGCAGGTCGACCGCGCGGCCGATATTCGTCAGCTGCTGCGCTGGGCCGCCCGCGAGAAGGTCAAGATCGCGATCGCCGGCGGTGCCGAGGCGTGGCGTCTTGCCCCGCAGCTGGCCCAGGCCGGCGTGCCGGTGTTCGTGGATGGGCTGGGCAATCTGCCTAGCAGCTTCGACCAGCTCGGCGCGACCCTGCAGAACGCGGCGCGACTGAATGCGGCCGGCGTGCCGGTCAGCTTCGCCCAGCGCGATGATGCCTCGCACAACGCGCGCAAGATGCGCCAGCTGGCCGGCAATGCAGTGGCCAACGGGTTGCCCTGGGAGGATGGCCTGGCGGGCCTGACCCGGGTGCCGGCGCAGGCGCTGGGCGTCGGCGACCGGCTTGGCACCATCGAGCCGGGCAAGCTGGCCGATCTGGTGCTGTGGGAAGGCGATCCGCTGGATGTCGGGCATTACGCCGAGCAGGTCTGGCTGGGCGGCCGCGCGATGCCGATGCGGTCGCGCCAGACCGAGCTGCGCGACCGCTACCAGGCGCCGGCGTCGAGCGAACCGCGCGCATACTCGCGCTGAGTCCCTGCACAGGGCCGCTGCCTGCGGCGGCCCTGCATCCGGCGGCACTACCGTCCGCAACGTGAGCACCCGATCATGGCCCTGCGTTGGTATTTCGATTTCGTCTCACCGTTCGCTTACCTGCACTGGCAGCAGCTCAAGGCCCTGCCGCAGTTCAAGAGTATTGTCCCGGTGCCGATCGCCTTCGGCGCGGTGCTGCACCACCTGGGCAATCTGGGCCCGGCCGAGATTCCCGCCAAACGGCTGTTCACCTATCGGCAGGCGCTGTGGCAGGCCCGCAGCGCCGGGGTGACGCTGCGCTTTCCGCCGGGCCACCCGTTCAATCCACTGGCTGCCCTGCGCCTGTGCCTGGCCGCCGGGGCCACTCACGAGACGGTCGACCTCCTGTTCAACTGGATCTGGCGCGACGGCCACGCCGGTGACAGTGCGGCCGCGCTCGCCCTGCCCGGCGCGATGCTGGACATCGCCGATGTTGCCGCGGCGATCAGCGAGCCGTCGGTCAAGGAAGCGCTACGCCGCAATACGGATGCCGCCTTGGCGGCCGGCGTGTTCGGCGTCCCGACGCTGGCGATCGGCAGCGAACTGTTCTGGGGCAACGATGCCCACCCGCTGATGCAGGCGGTGCTGGCCGATCCAGGCCTGCTCGAGACGGGCGAATGGGCGCGGATCCAGCACCTGCCGGTGGCCGTGGAACGCAGCCGTTGAGCCCGGGTCGGCTCCCCGGTCAGGCAAGGCGAGCCGTTTTGCGATAGCGTTCACGTTTCCGAACCTACAACCTGCCGGAGGGGCACAGGATGCGCATCGGAATCGTGGTCGACTCTGCGTGCGATCTGCCGCAGGATTTCATTGAACATCACAACATCGTGCTGCTGCCGATCACCGTCCGCATCGGCGAGGCCGTGCTGGCCGACCATCGCGACGAACAGGCGACACTGAGCTTTCTGCATGCCCATGTGGCCGAGCACGGCGCCGAAGCGGAGACCATTCCGTTCAGCGTCAACCAGATCCGGGACCTGTTCCTGGGCAAGCTGGTGATCGATTACGACCATGTGTTCTGCATGACGATCACCAAGACCCGCAGCCCGATCCACGACAACGCGATGCAGGCCAGCTTCGCGATCCTCAACGACTACAAGCCGGTGCGGCAGGCGGCAGGCTTCAACTCGCCGTTCGCGCTGCGCGTGCTCGATACCCAGAACCTGTTCGCCGCCCAGGGCGTGACCGCGGTGGAAGCGGTGCGCCTGCGCGACAGCGGTGCAAGCGTGCAGCAGATCCGCGAGCGGCTGGAGCTGCTGGCGCACAACGTGCACGGCTACATGATCACCCGTGATCTGTACTACATGCGCGCCCGCGCACGGCACAAGGGCGACCGCAGCGTGGGCCTGATCAGCGCGGCGCTGGGCAGCGCGCTGGACATCAAGCCGGTGCTGCATGGCTACCGCGGCGAGACCGGCCCGGTGGCCAAGATCAAGGGCTTCGACAACGCCGTGCAGAAGCTGTTCGATTTCGTCGGGCAGCGCGTCAAGACAGGCCTGATGACGCCAACGGTGTGCATCAGTTACGGCGGTGAGCTGGCCGACCTGCAGGCCCTGCCCGGTTATACCGCGCTGCGCGAGACGTGCCAGGCGCATGGCGTGGATGTGTTCGAGGCGGTGATGAGCCTGACCGGCATGGTCAACGTGGGCAAGGGCGCGGTGACGATCGGCTTCGCCGACGGCCCACATACCTTCAGCGGCTGAGCGCACTGGTCAGCATCGCAGCGGCCATGCCACGATCCGGGCACGGCCGCTGGTTCTGCACGCGGATTGCACCGCGTCTCTGCCAGCCTTGCCGCATTCAATGGAGGTAACCATGCCAGTTAGTTATGACATCAGCCTGCCGGACCCGGCCAAGGCACGCGGCAACGATCCGGACTTGTCCTTCCACGCCCAAGGCGCGGCAGGGTTGGCCGAGGAACTTCAGACTGCCCTGCGTACCACGGGGCTGTTCGACCGCTGGCGCGCCAAGCAGGACGATCCCGACGCGGTCGACCCGCAGTGGGGCGCGACCGATCCGGCCGCTACCGTGACCGGCGCGCAGGATGATCTGCGGATCAACCTCTGCGCCACCACCAGCATCGACAGCGACGTGTTCAAGCAGCGCCTGCGCATGCTGGCCGGCAGTCACTGGGAACTGCGCAACGTACGTTGAGCCATGTTGCCCGCCCCGCTGGCAGCCGACGCGCTGCCAGCGAGCGCCGCGCCGGCATCGCCATCGTCCCACCCACCGCCCAGCGCGCGATACAGATCCACCCGGGCGATCGCGGCCGCCGCCTGGCTGCCGGCCAGCGCCGCCTGGTTGTCCAGCGCAATGCGCTGGGTGGTCAGCACGTCCAGCATGTCGATCACACCGGCCTGGTACTGACGACGCGCAGCGACCAAGGCACGATCACTTTCCTCCACCGCCACCTGCAGCGCCTGCCCGCGTCGCTGCTCCGCGCTGTACCCGTCCATCGCATCGTCCACATCGTGCCACGCCTGCAGCACCGTCTTCTGGAACTGCAGCGCGGCCTGGCGTTGCTGCAACCGGCTCAGAGCGAGGTTCGCTTTCAACCTGCCGCCCTGGAAGATCGGCAGACTGATCGCCGGACCGATGCTGAAACGATGGGCGTTCCAGCCGTCCAGGTCGTCGAGCTGTTTGGCCTGGAAGCCGGCATCGCCAGTGAGGGTGATGCGCGGCAGGAAGTTGGCCTTGGCCACACCGATGCCAGCCGTCGCCGCGTGCAGGGCCGCTTCGGCGCGGCGGATGTCCGGGCGGCGCTCGACCAGGTCGCTGGGCAGGCCAGCCGCCATGCCGGGCAATGCCGGCCAATCGCGCCGTGCGTTTTCCAGCTGTGCGTCCAGCGCCTGCGGTGAGCGCCCCAGCAGCAGGGCCAGTGCATTGCGCAGCTGCGATTGCCGATGCTGCAATGGCGCCACCCGCGCCTCCAGCGCTGCCACCTGTGCGGCCGCACTGGCCACCTGCAAGGTGGTCGCCACGCCCTGCTGCTGGCGGGCCAGGGTCAGCCGCTGCACGTCACGGGCGATGTGCAGGTTGTCCTCGGTGATCGCCAGCAGCTGACGCGTCGCGCGCAGCTGCAGATAGGTACCGGCGGTTTCGGCCATCACCGCGGTCTGCACCGCGTGCCAGTCTTCGTTGGCCATCTGCACGCGGGCATCGGCGATCTCCACCTGGCGCCGCACACGACCCCAGAGATCCAGCTCCCAGCTCAGGCCGATACCGGCCTGGAACAGCCCGTAGACTTCGCGCCCGGCATTGCCGGACGGATCGTTCAACCCCACTTCGCTGTTGCGCGCACGGGTGGCCCCGACCGTCGCGCCGACGGCCGGGGCGCGGTCGGCGGCACTGATTCCGCGCAGCGCGCGGCTCTGCGCGACGCGGTTGGCGGCCAGCTGCACATCCAGATTGGCCTGCATGGCCTGGCTCGCCAGTGCCGCCAGCAGCGGATCCTCGAAGCCGTTCCACCACGCCGCGTCATCAGCGAAGGCCGCCGAGGTGATCACGCTGCCCTCCCACTGCGCTGGCAGGTTGACCTCGGGCCGCACGAAATCCGGGCCGAGGGTGCAGGCGGCCAGTGCGGTGCACAGCGCGCTGCCCGCCATCAGGCGCAACGTCTGCCGCATCATCATGCGCCCTCCCCCGGCAGCCCACGCGCGCCGCTGTCCAGATCCACGCGCGCCTCCACCGACATGCCGGCGCGCAGCTTGCCGGCCAGCGGTTGGCCTTCGTCGAGCACGATCTTCACGGGTATCCGCTGCACCACCTTGGTGAAGTTGCCGGTGGCGTTCTCCGGCGCGATCGCAGCGAAGGTCACCCCGGTGGCCGGGGCGATGCTGTCGATCCGGCCGTGCAGCGGCTGGCCGGGGAACACATCCACCTGCACGTCTACGCGCTGTCCAGCGTGCATGCGCGTCATCTGCGTTTCCTGGAAGTTGGCGACGACGAATGCCTGCTGCAGCGGCACCACCGCGAGCACCGGCGTGCCCGGGGTGAGGTAAGCGCCCACGCGCACCGCGCGGCGGCCGACCATGCCATCGATCGGCGCACGCAGCTCGGTATGCGACAGATCCAGTTCGGCACGGGCCTGTGCGGCGTCGGCCCGCTGCACGGCGGCCTGCGCGGACTGCACGCTGGCGGTCAGCAGCGCGGTGCGTTGACGCGCATTGAGCACGGCGGCCGTGCCCTGCTGCAGATGCGCGCTGGCCACCGCCTGGCGCGACTGCGCCTGCTGTGCGTTCTGCACGGTGCCGGCACCGTCGCTGGCCAGCGCGTGATAGCGGCGCTGATCGGCCTGGGCGAGGCTGAGCTCGGCGCGGCTGACGTCCACACTGGCCTGGGCCTGATCGATCACCGAACCCTGCTGCGCCAGCGCGGCCTGCGCATTGGCCAGTTGCGCCCGTGCATTGGCCAGATCGGCACGCGCGGCCGCCAGCGCTACCTGATAGTCGCGGTCATCGATGCGCGCGAGCACATCGCCGGCCTTGACCGTCTGGTTGTCCTGCACGCAGACCTCGCTGACGAAGCCCGCGATCTTCGGCGCGACCACGGTGAAGTCCGCGGTGACATAGGCGTTGTTGGTGGATTGATGGCGGCCATCGTGCAGCAGCCACCCGGCGCCACCGGCGAGCAGCAGCAGGCCGGCAGCGATGACGAAGGGAACGGAGTTGCGATGCAGGGACACAGGGGAATTCCTTGAATTCAAGCCACGGGACGTGGCGGATACATGCGTGTGGGCAGCCACGGAATCAGCGCGATCAGCGCCACCGCCACCCACGCGACGAGGAGATAGAGATCGGCCGAGGTCAGCGCGACCACCTGCGCATGCAGGCGTGCGCCCAGCCCTGGCACAGTGGTGACATCAAGCCAGGTCGCGTTGCCGATCCGGTCAACCAGCGCGGTCGAGTGCAGATGGCTGCGCGCGGTGGTGACCGCCTCGAGCAGGCCACCGGCGAGCACCGCGGCGAAGCCTTTGACGGTGTTGAACCACGCTGAGGCGAAGGGGCCATCGGTCGGCGCCAGGCTGCCGGTGGCGAGCATCAGCAGCGGCAGCACCGCCATCGGCTGGGCGATGACCTGGATCACCTGCAGCCACACGAAGTTGTCGCGGTGCCAATCGGTGGTCAGCTGCGCACCCAGGCCACAGGCCAACGCCAGCAGGCCCAGGCCGACCGCCTGCACCCAGCGGCTGTCCACCCGGCGCTGGTTGAGCAGGGTCGCCACCAGCGGCAGCGCGATCAGCTGCGGCAAAGCGACCCACAGCAGCATCGGCGCGGTCTGCAGCGGCCGGTAGCCCTGCACCTTGGCCAGGAAGCTGGAGGGAATCATGATCACCGCCAACAGCACGAACAGCACGCCACCCAGCGTGATCAGCGCGTAGCTCAGATTGCGGTTGGCCAGCAGCTGCAGCTTGAAGAACGGCAGCGGGTGCGACCATTCGTTGTAGAAGAACAGCGCCAACAGGCCGGTACCACCGCCGAGCAGCAGGCAGATCAACGGCGAGGCGAACCAGTCCAGGCGCGGCCCCTGCACCAGGCCGATCACCAGCATCACCAGCGCAGGGAACCCGAGCGCCAGGCCGACCCCGTTGAACTGCGCGAAACGCTCCCACCGCAGCGGGTCCTGCGGCAGGCCCCAGGCCACCATGCCCAGCGCGGCCACACACCACGGCACGATCTGCCAGAACGCCCAGTGCCACCCCACGTAGTCCACCCACAGCGCGGCCATCGGTGTGCCCAGGCTCGGCCCGAACGTGGCCGTCAGCGCATAGCCGGCCAGGCCGTACAACTTGATGCCCGGCGGCAGGAAGCGCAGCGCCACGCTCATCAGCAGCGGTGGCAGCGCGCCGCCCGCCAGCCCCTGCAGCGCGCGCAGGATCAGCAACGAGGGCAGATCCGGTGCGAACGGACACAGCACGCCCAGCACCATGAAGGCGCCGATCATCACCAGTGCGAAGCGGCGCAGCGAAAAGGTCACCGCACACCACGGCGCAAACGCCATCGCGCTGACCGACATCGCCGTGTACAGCGCGATGATCCAGCTGCCGTCATCGACACTGAACCCCATCGCGCCCCGGATGTCGGCCAGCGCGACCTTGGTGACGTTTTCGTTGATACCGGAGATCAGTACAGCCAGCAGCACGCCGCACAGGCCCACGGCCAGACGCAGGCCGAACACCGCCTGCGCAGGCGGTGCAGCTGGCACGGCAGTTGCTGCCGGCAACGGGGCGGCAACAGCAGTCATCGAACACCACCCGGGTATCGGGGATGCAGCGGGAACAACACGGACATGGGGCCACTCCACGACGGGGAGCGGCAGTCTAGGCAGCGCCGATGCTGCGAAAAATGCTGCGCCGGCCATCGCTGGCGTGCATCCCACGCACGCCTCACCGGTTGCCGTGCAGGCGGCCGTGGCCGCAGTGCGTCAGGCCTGCGTGGACTCCGCGTCGCACGTCGCCTTGATGCTGCGACGCAGCCAGCGATGCGCCAGATCGCTGTCCAGGCGGGGATGCCATGCCTGCACGACAATCGCGCTGCGGACCGGAATCGGCAGTTCGAACAGGCGCAGCGGCACCCCGAGGCGTTCCAGCCGGCCCAGCATCACGCTGGGCATCTGCGGCAGGATCAGGTCCGAATCGGCCGCGGCGAAGATCGCCGAGTGGAAGGTCGGCATGATCTGCGCGACGCGCCGGGTCAGCCCCAGTGCTTCCAGGTCCTCATCGATCGGGCCATACCAGCGGCCACGGCGCGATACGGCGATGTGGTCGAAGGCCACGAAGCGCTCGGCAGTGATCTCCCCGGCAAAGATCGGGTGGCCCTCATGGGCGGCACCGAAAAACGAGGTACTGAACAGGTTCTGCACCTTGGTATCGGCGCTCAGCTTGCTGACAGCACTGATGTGCAGATCGATCCGGCCCTGCGCCATCGCATCGTCGTCCCCATCGCCCTCGGGCACGAACCGCAGCACCGAACACGGCGCCTGCGCCTTGAACAGCTCGCGCATGCGGCCCCCATAAGTGCCGACAAACACATCGTTGGCGCGGATGCTGAAGGTGCGCTCCAGCGTCAGCATGTCGACCTCGCGGCCGGCGTTGAAGACCAGGTGGGCCTGCTCGATCACCCCGCGCACCTGCTCACGCAGCTGCAGCGCGCGCGGGGTCGGGGCCAGGCCACGGCCGGCGCGGACCAGCACCGGATCGCCGATCGCCTCGCGGATGCGGCCCAGAGTACGGCTCATCGCCGGGGCACTGAGGTTCATCCGCCGCGCCGCGCCCACGACGCTGCCCTCCTCGATCAGGGCATCCAGGGCAATGAGCAGGTTCAGATCGGGCATGGTCACGGCAGTATCACCTTCAACGTGTGGCGGTGACTTTACTGCAATCCAAAACCCGGATTGGTGCGCCAAACGCACGGCTCCGCTGCGGCGCACGGCATGGGTCCAGCGCCGACGGTGCGCCACCCTAGCGCCCCCTCTGCCGAGAATGCCGATGTTCACCAAGATCCTCGTCGCCCTGGATGGCGGCCCACAGCACGCCCAGGTACTGGCCCTGGCCGGGTCGCTGGCAGGGCCTTCCACCCGGTTGCACCTGCTGTGCGTGCTGGACCCCGCCTTCGCGCTGGCCGATGACGCGCCGCGCGCCGACCATGCCGAATATCCGGCCGCCGATGACCAGGTCCACCAGGCGCAGCGCCTGCTTGCCACCGCCCTGAACAGCCTGCGCGAGCGCGGTATCGACGGCATCGGCCACCACCCGGCCGGCGAGCCGGCGCAGGTGATCTGCGACCATGCCCGCCAGCACGGCTGCGACCTGATCGTCATCGGCCATCGCCACCTGTCGCGGCTGGAACGCCTGCTGGACCGCTCTGTCGGGCAATGGACGGCGGACCATGCGCCCTGCCCGGTGCTGGTGGAAGTGCGCGGTGGCGATGCCTGAGCGAACCCCGGCGTGCGGTCAACCATCGGCCGCGGCCGTGCCCTGGCCCGGCGGCGGGCGCTGATCGCGCTCAGCCCGGTTCGCCGCCCGCGTCCACCCGATTGCGCCCGCCCCGCTTGGCGGCGTACAGCGCGGCATCCGCCGCCGCCAGCAGCTCGGCAGGATCAGCTTCCAACACCCTCGGCACGGTCCCGACGCCGATGCTGATCGTCACCGGTCGTCCCGGCTCAGCCGATGGCAACTGCAGCTGCTCCACCGCATGGCGCATGCGCTCGGCGAGTGCAGGGGCGCCCTCCAGCGGCGTCGATGCCACCACCACGGCGAATTCCTCACCGCCATAACGGGCAACCAGATCCGTGCTGCGCACCGCGCACCCCGCCAACGTTGCAGCGACCAGGCGCAGGCACTGATCGCCGGCCGGGTGCCCGAAGCGGTCGTTGAACGCCTTGAAGCAGTCGATATCGACCATCAGCAGCGCAATGCCCTGCCCGCTTCGCCGCGCCCGCTCCCACGCGTCACGCAGACTCTGGTCGAACTGGCGTCGGTTGGCCAGGCCGGTGAGGCTGTCGATCCGCGACAGCGCATCGAGCTGGTCCTGCCGCGCGAACGAACGCATCTGCATCAACACGCTGCGCAGGCCCGACCCCACGGTGGCCAATGCAAACCCGGCCACGGCCAGATAGGGATGCTCGCGGACCATCAATGCCGACACCACCATCAACGACAGTGCCAGGATCAATGGGCTCCCGGCGCGAACGGCCATCACCAGCGCGCGCGGCACACGCACTTCACTGCCTCGGGAAGGCCGCAGCGCCATGATCGCCAGCAACAGGAACGGCACATCGATCAGCAGATCGCCCAAGCCGCCGTAGCTGTCCTCGGTCTCGACATGGTTGATGTACGCGGCAACGCCCAGGTACACCCAGGCGAACACGCACAACGTGCGGAAGAACACGCGCCGCGAGGGATCTTCGCTCGCCCGCCAGCGCAGCAGTGCAAAGCCGGCGATGAAGATGTTCTCCACATCGAACATCAGCCGCAGGTGTGCGATCCCGTCCTCGCCCGCATCGCTGAGCGTGGCGAACGAGAAGGTGTAGACAAAGAACAGGTAGCCCAGCAGCAGCGCGAGCAGCGCATCGATCAGACTGAGATACCACGGCTCCTGCCGGGGATGGGCCATCGCGAACGTGAGCGGCACGCCGTACAGCACATACAGCAGCATGCTCAGCCCCGGCGTCGCATCGGCATTGCCGCGCCCGACCTCCTGATACATGTTCAGCACCATGCCGGCCGCCCACAACCCCATGCCCAGCGCCATCGCGACCCAGCCGACGATCGACGCGCTGCGGCGCCCCCGCCACACACAGGCCAGCCCTGCCAGCAGGGGCGCCCCGATCAGGAACGCATAGGACACCGGCAGCGCATGCGCGGGCAGCAGCACCAGCGCGATGCCATGGCACAGCAGGTACAGCACCGACAGCCAGACCACCATGCGGCGTCCCATTCCGATGCGGCGTTGCGACCAACATACAAGGTTGCCCGGCACCTGGGGATCAATTCATCCCGCGTTGACGGCGTGCGCGCGGCAGGGCGCCGGGCAGCGGCGGCTATTCTTCCTCGAGCTGCTGGAAACGTTCCGCCAGGAAATCGATCAGCGCGCGTACGGAGGGCAGCAGTCCGCGCCGTGAGGGGAACACCGCATGGATGATCTCCCGCCGTGGCGCCCACGCGGGCAGCACATGCACCAGCGTGCCTGCGGCGATCTGGTCGCACACCATCATCCGCGGCAGCTGCACCACGCCCACGCCCGCCACCGCGGCTGCGCGCAGGGTCAGCATGCCGCGGGTGACCAGACGCGGCCGATGGTGGATGTCCGCGCGCGTGCCGTCCGGGCCGAACAGATTCCAGACGTGCTCGTTCTGCGGCAGGCCCAGCTCCATGCTCGGCAACGCAGCGAGATCGGCCGGCACCTGCGGCAGGCCCAGCCGCGCGATCAACGCCGGGCTGGCGACCAGGCACTGGCTGCGCTCGGCCAGCACCCGCATCACCAGCTCGGTGTCCTGCAATGGCGGTGGCCGCACCCGGATCGCGATATCGATGCCCTCGGCAATCAGATCGACCCGGCGGTTGGTGGCATCCAGCTGTATCTCCACCCCTGGGCATTGCGCCAGGAAGGCCGCGATCATCTCGCCGACACGCGTGTCCAGCAGCGCGACCGGGCAGGCCACCCGGACAATGCCGCGCGGCTCGCTGCGGGTGAGTTCGATCGCTTCCTGGGCAGCTTCGGCTTCCACCAGCATCGCCTTGCAGTGCGCGTAGAACGTCTGGCCGACCTCGGTAACCGAGAAGTGCCGCGTCGAACGCTGGATCAAGCGCACCCCCAGCCGCGCTTCGAGCAGCGCCACCCGGCGGCTGAGTTTCGACTTGGGCACGCCCAGCGCCCGCCCCGCCGGCGCGAAACCGCCGTGATCGACCACCTGGGCGAAATAGTAGAGGTCATTGAGATCCTGCACAGCCGCCACCAGCGTTCACCAGATAGGACTATGAGGATAGATTCTGCCGACTACCGGCGCCAGTGTCCTGAATCCATCATCTCCTCCATCAGACAGGGGCCTGGCCCCGGAGGAGTACGACATGAAGAAGATTCTCGGCATCTACAGCGCCCCGAAGGCGCATTGGGTGGGCGACGGCTTCCCGGCCCGGACCCTGTTTTCCTATTCCAGCCACGGCCAGCAGGTCAGCCCGTTCCTGCTGCTGGACTACGCCGGTCCGATGGCGTTCACCCCGGCCGCGCAGCCCCGCGGCGTTGGCCAGCATCCCCACCGCGGCTTCGAGACGGTCACCATCGTCTATGAGGGCGAGGTCGAGCATCGCGACTCCACCGGCGCCGGCGGCACCATCGGCCCGGGCGATGTGCAGTGGATGACCGCCGCCTCCGGCATCCTGCATGAAGAGTTCCACTCCCCCGCCTTCACCCGCACCGGCGGCACGCTGGAGATGGTGCAGCTCTGGGTGAATCTGCCGGCCAAGGACAAGATGGCCGCGCCTGGCTACCAGACCCTGCTGGACGCGCAGATTCCGTCGGTGGCCTTGCCGGACCAGGCGGGCCGCGTGCGCGTGATCGCCGGTGAGTTCGACGGCCAGCATGGCCCCGCGCGCACCTTTACGCCGATGGATGTGTGGGACCTGCGGCTGCTCCAGGGGCACAGCGCCCACCTGCCGGTGCCCGAGGGGCGCCACGTCGCCCTGGTCGTGCTGCGCGGCAGCGTGCAGGTCAATGGCAGCCAGACCGTGCACGAGGCGCAGCTGGTGATGCTTGATCGCGATGGCAGCGCCCTGCGGATCGAGGCCAACAGCGATGCCACGGTGCTGGTGCTCAGTGGCGAACCGATCGACGAGCCGATCGTCGGTTATGGGCCCTTCGTGATGAACAGCCAGGACGACATCCGCCAGGCCTTCGCCGATTTCAATGGCGGCCGCTTCGGCCAGATCGCGCACACGTGATCCCGGCGAAGTGCTGGATTCACAGCGCGATTGACGCATCCCCCGTCCTCCATGGCGATGGTCGTTGCCATCGCCATGACCCGGCCGCCCAGCGGCCTCCCCACGCCCAGGAGTATTCCCATGGCAAGCGAACCCATCCGTGACCCTGTCACCGATCACCTGCTGACCCCGCAGAACGCCGCCTTCATCATCATCGACTACCAGCCGGTGCAGGTGAACTCGATCGCCTCGATGGACCGGCAGTTGCTGGTCAACAACATCGTCGGCACCGCCAGGGCCGCCGTCGCCTACGGGCTGCCGCTCGTGCATTCCACGGTCAATGTGCGCAGCGGCCTCAACAAACCGCCGATTCCGCAGCTGCGCAAGGTGCTGGCCGACCATCCCACCTACGACCGCACCACGATCAACGCGTGGGAAGACACCGCGTTCCGCGAAGCGGTGCAGGCCACCGGGCGCCGCAAGCTGATCATGACCGCCCTGTGGACCGAAGCCTGTCTGACCTTCCCCGCCTTGGATGCTTTGAAGGAGGGCTACGAGGTGTACGTCGTGGTCGATGCCGTTGGCGGCACCTCCCTGGCCGCGCATGACGCGGGCCTGCGCCGCATCGAACAGGCCGGCGGCAGGATGATCAGCGTGCCTCAGCTGTTCTGTGAGCTGCAGCGCGATTGGCAGCGCCAGGACACGGTGCCGGCGTTCATGGATCTTTTCATCCAGACCGGCGGCACTGCCGGCATCCAGTTCTCCTACGATCGCCAATGAGCGACGCAACGGCCACGCTCCCGCGTGGCCGTTGGGCGGGCATCACCCGTGCAACGCCTTGGCGTGATGCGCGATGTGCTCGCCGATGAAGCTGCTGATGAAGTAATAGCTGTGGTCGTAACCGGGCTGCAGGCGCAGCGTCAGCGGATGACCGGCCGCCGTGCAGGCCGCCTGCAACCACTGCGGCTGCAGCTGGGTGTCGAGGAACTCATCACCACCGCCCTGGTCCACCAGCAACGGCAGGCGCTCGGTCGCGGTGGCGACCAGCTCGCTGGCATCCCACGCCGCCCAACTGGCGCGGTCCTCGCCGAGGTACGCGGCAAAGGCCTTCTGGCCCCACGGCACGCGGGTCGGCGCGACGATCGGCGAGAACGCCGAGACGCTCCTGTAGCGGCCCGGATTCTTCAATGCGATCACCAGCGCCCCATGACCGCCCATCGAGTGGCCACTGATGCTGCGCGCGCCCGTCGTCGGGAAATGCGCCTCGATCCATGCCGGCAGTTCCTCCACCACGTAGTCGTACATGCGGTAGTGCGCCGCCCACGGCTGCTCGGTGGCGTTCAAATAGAAACCCGCCCCCTTGCCCAGGTCGTAGCCTTCGGCATCGGCGACGTCATCGCCGCGCGGGCTGGTGTCCGGCACGACCAGGATCACGCCATGCTCGGCGGCGTAGCGCTGCGCACCGGCCTTGGTGATGAAGTTCTGTTCGTTGCAGGTCAGCCCGCTGAGCCAGTACAGCACCGGCAGTGGCTGCGTGGCAGCCTGCGGCGGCAGATACACGGCGACGTTCATGTCGCAGCCCAGCACCTGCGATGTGTGGCGGTACACGTCCTGCCAACCGCCGGATGCGGCGCGATGTTCGATGCGTTCCATGGTGATTCTCCGTAGGGGCGGCGCGGACCACGCGCCGCCCGTAGTGGCTCAGAAATGCACAACCGAGCGGATCGACTTGCCTTCGTGCATCAGATCGAACGCGTCGTTGATCTCGTCCAGGCCCATCGTGTGGGTCACGAACGGGGCCAGCTCGATGTCACCCTTCATCGCATCTTCGACCATGCCCGGCAGCTGGGTACGGCCCTTGACGCCGCCGAAGGCCGTGCCCTTCCAGGAGCGGCCGGTGACCAGCTGGAACGGACGGGTCGAGATTTCCTGGCCCGAGCCGGCCACACCGATCACCACCGACTGGCCCCAGCCACGGTGCGCGCATTCCAGCGCCGCGCGCATCACGTTGACGTTGCCGATGCATTCAAAGGTATGGTCCACGCCCCACGTGGTCATCTCCACGATGACCTGCTGGATCGGCTTGTCATGGTCCTTCGGGTTGATGCAATCGGTCGCGCCGAACTGCTTGGCCAGTTCGAACTTGGAGGGGTTGGTATCGATCGCGAAGATACGGCCGGCCTTGGCCTGGCGCGCGCCCTGGATCACCGCCAGGCCGATGCCGCCCAGCCCGAACACCGCCACCGAATCGCCTTCCTGCACCTTGGCGGTGTTGTGCACCGCGCCGATGCCGGTGGTCACGCCGCAGCCGAGCAGGCACACGTGTTCCGGGTTGGCTTCCGGATTGATCTTGGCCAGCGACACTTCAGCCACCACGGTGTACTCGCTGAAGGTGGAGCAGCCCATGTAGTGGTAGATCGGCTCGCCGTTGTAGCTGAAGCGGGTGGTGCCATCGGGCATCACGCCCTTGCCCTGGGTGGCGCGCACGGCCACGCACAGGTTGGTCTTGCCCGAGGTACAGAACAGGCACTCGCCGCACTCGGCGGTGTACAGCGGGATGACGTGGTCGCCCGGCTTGACGCTGGTGACGCCCTCGCCCACTTCGACCACGATGCCGGCACCTTCATGGCCGAGCACGGCCGGGAACAGACCTTCCGGATCGTCGCCGGACAGGGTGAACGCATCGGTGTGGCAGACGCCGGTGTGGGTGATCCTGACCAGCACTTCGCCCTTCTGCGGCGGAGCGACGTCGATCTCGACGATCTTGAGCGGTTCGCCAGCGGCGAAGGCAACGGCAGCACGGGATTTCATGGGGAGCACTCCAAGGCAGGGAACAGAATGTGGCAGCACGCGGTCGTCCGCGCACTCATTTGAGGTAGGACCGGATCAGCATGCTCATCTCGCGCACGCGCTCGTCGCGCTGCGCATCGGATTGGGCCGGCTGCCCGAACTCTTCGCGCAGATGCGCTTCCATCACTTCGGACATCAGCCCGTTGACGGCACCGCGGATTGCGGCGATCTGCTGCAGCACCGGCCCGCACTCGGCCCCGGCCTCCAGCGCGCGGTCCAGCGCATCGCACTGACCACGGATCCGACGGACCCGGGCGAGAACGCGCTTTTTTTCCTGCGGTGAATGGGGCATGGGGCAAAGGCCAGTTAACTATACTGGGGGTGAGTATACAGGATCGAAGCATCCAGGCCATTGACAGGCGTTCCGCTTGACATGAACAATCCAGGCAGAACGCCGCACGTGCCAGCCGGCGTCATGGACGACATCACATTTGCCATGCAGGTTCACCTTCGGATGCCAACGCGACGCGCAGTGTTCCCTTACCTTTTCCTCCTTGCCGGCGGTGCGTTGCTGCTTCGCGCCATGCATGTGCTGTCATCGCCGCTCGCAGGCACCACGGGACAGGCAGCGGCCTATGCCGATGGATACGCGGCCGGACAGACGGTTGCCGGCGCGCTGCTCGTGGCTGCTGCCGTGAGTCTCATTGCACTGGGTTGGCGCAGGCTGCGCTGCTGACCCGTTCGTGGCATCAGCCTGGCAGGCCCAGGCGCTGACCTACCCGCGCAGCAGATCAATGAACGCCCGAAGCGCGGATGACATCTGCCGCTGCCGCGGGTAATACACCGCAAAGCCCGCGAACGGTTCACTCCAGTCCTCCAGCACGGCGACCAGCCGACCGTCGTCCAGATACGGACGCGCGGAATCCTCCAGCACGTAGGCCAACCCTAGCCCGTCCACCACCGCCTGCAGGATGGTGTTCTGATCGCCGAGGGTGAGTCGCCCCGGCACATCGATTTCCAGCGCCTGGCCATCGCGTTCGAACTGCCACTTGTACAGATGGCCGCTGGCGAAGCGGAACCGCACGCACTCGTGGCGGATCAGATCGCGCGGATGCCGGGGTATCTCGCGTCCTTCAAGGTAGGCCGGCGCACCGACGATCAAGCCGCGCAGTGCCGGCCCGAGCGGCACGGCGACCATGTCTTCGGGTACCGATTCATGCAGGCGCACACCGGCGTCGTAACCGCCGGCGACGATATCGACCAGACCGTCATCCTGGGCCAGCTCCAGACGCACATCCGGATGGGCCAGCAGGAACTTCGCCAAGCGCGGGCCGAGCTGGGTCTGGACGGCGGCGCGGGTGGCATTGATGCGCAACAGGCCGGCCGGTGCGGCACGGAAATGGTTCATCTCCTCCAGCGCGTCATGCACCTGCCCCAACGCAGGCTGCAGGCGTTCGAGCAGGCGCTGGCCGGCTTCGGTGAGGGCGACGCTGCGGGTGGTGCGGTGGAACAGGCCCACGCCCAGGCGCTCTTCCAGCGCGCGTATCGCATAACTGACCGCCGAGGTGGACAGAGCCAGCTCGGCCCCCGCCTTGCGGAAGCTGCGGTGGCGGGCCACGGCGGCGAAGGCTGCCAGATGGGTCAGGTTGTCAGTGGCCATGATTATCCCGTTTCACTTGATGAATCATGCCGATATCCTGACTGTCTGTGCACGGGATCGGGGCGTATTGTAAAGCGCCTTTCTACAAACCTGCCAAGGATTCCCCCATGTCCCTCGCCCATGGTTATGCGGTGCACGACCAGACCGCACCGCTGGTGCCGTTCTCCTTCGAACGCCGCCCGGCCGGTCCCGATGACGTGCGCATCGAGATTCTCTTCAGTGGCATCTGCCACTCCGATCTGCATCAGGCCCGTGACGACTGGGGTGGTTCCAAGTTCCCGATGGTGCCGGGCCACGAGATCATCGGCCGCGTGACCGAGGTCGGCGCCAACGTCACCGGCTTCAAGGTCGGCGACTTCGCCGGCGTCGGCTGCATGGTCGATTCCTGCCGCCACTGCGCCGCCTGCGATGAAGACCTGGAGCAGTACTGCGAGAAGGGCGCGACCTTCACCTACAACAGCACCGAGCGCGAGAGCGGCCAGCCGACCTTCGGCGGTTACTCCGACCACATCGTGGTCGAGCAGCGCTTCGTGGTGAAGGTGTCCGCAACGCTCGACCTCAAGGCCGCCGCGCCGCTGCTGTGCGCCGGCATCACCACCTATTCGCCGCTGCGCCACTGGAAGGTCGGCCCCGGCCAGAAGGTGGGCGTGATCGGCCTGGGTGGCCTGGGCCACATGGGCGTGAAGTTCGCCAAGGCGATGGGCGCCACCGTGGTGATGATCACCACCACCCCGGAAAAGGGTGCCGATGCCAAGCGCCTGGGGGCCGACGAGGTGCTGGTCTCGCGCGATCCGGCGCAGATGAAGGCCCATGCGGGCAGCTTCGATTTCCTGCTCAACACCATCCCGGTCAGCCACGACACCAACCCGTACATGTCCCTGCTCAAGCGCGATGCCACGATGTGCCTGGTCGGCGTGCTGACCGAACTGGATCCGCCGCTGATGGGCGCTTCGGTGATGTTCGGCCGCAAGCACATCACCGGCTCGGCGATCGGCGGCATGGCCGAAACGCAGGAGATGATGGACTTCTGTGCCGAGCACAACATCGTCAGCGATGTGGAAGTGATCGACATCAAGAGCGTCAACGAGGCCTGGGAGCGCATGGCCAGGAACGATGTGCGCTACCGCTTCGTGATCGATATGGCCACGCTGGAAAAGGCGGCCTGATCCCGGCGCAGCCACACATGAAAAACCCCGGCAATGCCGGGGTTTTTTTTGTCAGCTGTACGCGTGTGCCCTTGGCAAATGTCCCCAGGCCGCGGAGCGGCCTCCTCCTGTGCTTTGCCCAGGGGCATACCGGCCGCTACGGGCCTCGGCGTGCGGTAAGCAGGGAGAAGCCAAGCGTGGGGCGCTGGTCGGTGGGTCGGGCGCTGGGCGCCCATGCCCTTGGAGGCAAAATAAAGGAGGAGGGGGCGGCCGCAGGCCGACGCCGGGGGACATTTGCCGGAAAGGGCATGGGCGCCCAGCGCCCGACCCACCGACTACCGCTTTCGCCCGCTCAGTACGCAAATTCCTTGAACACCGGATCGATGTTGCCGCCCCACTCGCCATGGAACAGCGCCAGCTTGCGATCGGCCGGGGTCAGCCCGGAATCGACGATCTCCTGCAGCACCTCCAGGAACTTGCTTTCGTCCTGACCATCGGCATTGCGCGCGGCGCGGCGCTTGAGGCCGGCCACGGCGATCTTCAACGCTTCGCGCGACAGATCCAGCACGGTGCCGTTGCGGAACGGCAGCTTCAACCCATGGCGCGGCACGCCATCGCGCAGGACGTTGCGCTCGACCAGGCTGAAATCACGGACCAGATCCCACGCGGCATCGAGCGCGGCATCGTCATACAGCAGGCCCACCCAGAACGCGGGCAGCGCGCACAGGCGGCTCCACGGGCCGGCATCGGCGCCGCGCATTTCCAGGTACTTCTTCAGGCGCACTTCCGGGAAGGCGGTGGTCATGTGATCGGACCAGTCGCGCAGCGTGGGCAACTGGCCCGGCAGCACCGGCAGCTTGCCGAGCATGAAATCGCGGAAGCTCTGGCCGCTGGCATCGTGGTACTTGCCCTCGCGGTAAGAGAAGTACATCGGCACATCGAGCAGGTAGTCGACATAACGCTCGTAACCGAAGCCGTCTTCGAACACGAAGTCGAGCATGCCGGTGCGGTCGTTGTCGGTGTCGGTCCAGATGTGCGAGCGGTAGCTCTGGTAGCCGTTCGGCGCACCTTCGGTGAACGGCGAATCGGCAAACAGCGCGGTGGCGATCGGCTGCAGCGCCAGCGACACGCGGAACTTCTTCACCATGTCCGCTTCGGTGGCGTAATCCAGGTTGACCTGCACCGTGCAGGTGCGGGTCATCATGTCCAGGCCGAGCGTGCCGACCTTGGGCATGTACTCGCGCATGATCTTGTAGCGGCCCTTGGGCATCCACGGCATCTCATCGCGGGTCCACTTCGGCTGGAAGCCCATGCCAAGGAAGCCCAGCTGCAGTTCGCCAGCGACCTGCGCCACTTCATTGAGATGGGTGCCGGTTTCCACGCAGGTCTGGTGGATGGTCTCCACCGCCGCGCCGGACAACTCCAGCTGGCCGGCCGGTTCCAGGGTCACCGAGGCGTTGTCGCGCAGCAGCGCGATGGTGCGTCCGTCTTCCTGCACCGGATCCCAGCCGAAGCGGGTCAGGCCGTTGAGCAGCGCTTCGATGCCGCGGTCGCCGTCGAAGGTGGGCGGGCGCAGGTCATCCAGGCGGAAGCCGAACTTCTCGTGCTCGGTGCCGATGCGCCACTGCGCCTGGGGCTTTTCGCCGGAGGCCAACGTGGCGACCAGTTCATTACGGTCGGTGATCGGCGTCTCGGCGACGTGGCTGGGGCTCGACAAGGGGAGGCTCGCAGAATTCTGGTCAGGGCGGGGATGTGGGGTTCGCGCCCCCGCATCGCAAGGGCGCACTATATCGTGGCGTCCCCTGCCGTCGTGTCACCGTGACGGTTTTCAGCATCCTACTGGCATGGGCTTGACGCTGCGCCGGCCCCGCCGCGGCTGCGAGTCATTCCGCCGTTGGCCGCCGCCAGCCCCTACACTGATTCGATGAGCCGATCCCGACATCCGGAAGTCCATCGCTCCGACCGCGTCGGTTGGCTGCGCGCCGCCGTGCTCGGCGCTAACGACGGCATCGTCTCAGTGGCCGGCCTGGTGGTCGGCATCGCTGCCAGCGGCGCCTCGGCCTCCACGATCCTGGCCACCGGCATCGCCGGGACCGTGGCCGGCGCGATGTCGATGGCGGCCGGCGAGTATGTTTCGGTGCAGTCCCAGGCCGATACCGAACGGGCCGACCTGGCCGTGGAGAAGCGCGAACTGCACGACGACCCGCATAGCGAGCTGGAAGAGCTGGCCGCGATTTACCGCCATCGTGGGCTGAGTTCCGACCTGGCGCATGAAGTGGCCACCCAGCTCACCGCGCACGACGCGCTGGGGGCGCATGCCCGCGATGAGCTGGGCATCACCGAGGAACTGCGCGCACGCCCGATGCAGGCCGCCATGGCCTCGGCCGGCGCCTTCGTCAGTGGCGCCGCGTTGCCGGTGCTGACCGCCCTGCTCGCGCCGCATGCGCTGGTCGGCCAAGCCACCACCGTGGTGACGCTGCTGGGGCTGTGCCTGACCGGCACCCTGGCCGCGCATGCCGGCGGTGCCTCGCGCCTGCGTGGCGCGCTGCGCGTGACCTTCTGGGGCGCGATCGCGATGGCGGCGGCCGCCTTGGTCGGCCGCCTGTTCAACGTGGCAGGCTGAGTCATGTCCGCACCCATTGATACCACCACCTCGCTGCTGGCGACCCTGGCCAGCCTGGCCGACTGCCAGCGCGCGGATGGCTATGCGTGCATCACCGCACGCCGCGAGCATGGCGCCTCCTCCGTGGAGATTCCGCAGCCGCAGTTCGCGATCCTGCTGCAGGGGCGCAAGCAGGCGCGTACCGCGCAGCAATCGCTGGAATTCGCACCGGGCGATCTGTTTCTGATCACGCGCCGCTGCCGCATCGATGTGGTGAACATCCCCGATCCGCACAGCGGGGTGTACCTCAGTGCGATCGTGCCGATGTGCGCCGAGGCGCTCACGGCCGCCCGCGCGCTGTGGAACGAGCCGCTGCCGCAGGCCGGTGATGCACTGGCCAGGCTGCCCCTGGCCGAGCATGGCGCAACCCTGCTGCAATGGCGGCAGGCGCTGGAACACGGTCACTACACCGAAGCACGCCTGGCCTTGGCCTCGCTTGCCGTGGCGTTCTGCCGGCGCGGGCACGGCAGCCTGCTGGTTCCCCCCGAGCCGAGCCTGGGGGAACGCATCCGCGATCTGATCGCTGCCCAGCCCGAGCGCGATTGGCAGTCACGCGATTTCGAAGCGCAGCTGGGCCTCAGCGGTGCCACGCTGCGGCGGCGCCTGGCCAGCGAGCACTCCAGCGTGCGCGAACTGATCACCGATGCGCGGCTCGCGCATGCGATGGGCCTGCTCTACACCACCCGGCTGCCGTTGAAGACCGTGGCCGCGCGCGTGGGCTACCGCTCGCTGGGCAGCTTCAACAAGCGCTTCGCCGAACGCTATGGGCTGGAACCAGCGGCGATCGGCAACAGCTGAGCGCGAGCGGATCGCGCGGCATTCTGAGCGGAACGCAGCAGACAGGACGCGCAGCATGGAGGCACCGCGGCGCAGCCGCCCTGTCCGGAACCTGTCATGCCCTTCCCCCGCGTTCGCACGCTCGCCTCCGCCGTGTTGCTGGCCGTTGTCGCCAGCCCCGCCTGGGCCACCACCACGCACACCCCGCGCGAGCAGGTACCCGGCGTGTATCACCAGACCATCGGCACGCTGCAGGTCACCGCGCTGTTCGATGGCACGGTCGCACTGGGCCGGCAGGAACTGGTCGGGATTGCCCCCGGAGCAGTCACCCGCCTGCTTGATCACCGCTACGTACCCGAGGATGGCAAGGGCCTGCAGACCGCGGTCAATGCCTACCTGGTGCAGCAGGGCGATCACCTGACCCTGGTCGATACCGGCACCGCGCAATGCTTCGGCCCCGGCCTGGGCCAGGTGCTGGGCAACCTGCGCAAGGCCGGCTACGACCCGGCGGACGTGGATGAAGTGGTGCTGACCCACGCGCACCCGGATCACCTGTGTGGCCTGCTGGATGCGCAGGAGAAGATCGCCTATCCGAATGCCACGGTGTGGCTGTCGGCCGCGGACGCGGCGTACTGGCTGGATCCGGCCAGCGAGGCAACCGCGCCGCAGGGTGTGCGCTTTGCCTTCGCCTTGGCGCGCAAGGCGGTGGCGCCGTATGAGGCGAGCGGGAAACTGAAGCGCTTTGCACCTGGCGACACATTGCCGGCGGGCATCACCGCATTGGACAGCCATGGCCATACGGTCGGCCATGTGTCTTACCGGATCGATGGTGGCACCGGCCAGCAGTTGCTGGTGTGGGGCGACATCGTGCATTTCCACGCGGTGCAGTTCGCGCAGCCGCAGGCCTCATTCGAAGCGGACAGCGACCGCGTGGCCGCGATCGCCAGCCGGCGCCGGATGATGGCGCAGGCGGCGGATCAGGGCTGGTGGGTAGCCGGCGCGCACCTGCCGTTCCCGGGGTTGGGGCATGTGCGCCGCGAGGGAGAGGCATTTGCCTGGGTGCCGGGCGAGTTCGCGCCGTTGCCGGCACGATGACAGCGGAATGGCGGCAGATGGACGGCAAGGATCCGCCCGGATGGCGACGACGGTAGATCCACGCATGGCGTGGATCTACGGGCGAGCGGTCAGCTCGCTTCCGGCGCCGGCTTGTTCAGGCCCAGCCAGCCGCCGATGATGCCGCGGGCTTCATCCACGCCCTGCCGGGCGGGACCGGAGAAGGTCTGCACACTGACGGTATCGCCGAAGGAGGACTGCAGTTCCTTGCGCACCTTCTGCAGGGCGATGCCCTGCTGGCCACGGCCGAGCTTGTCGGCCTTGGTCAGCAGCGCATGCGCCGGCAGGCCGCGCTGCACTGCATAGGCCAGCATCTGGCGGTCGTAGTCCCTCAGCGGGTGACGGATGTCCATCACCACCACCAGGCCACGCAGGGCCTCGCGGGTACGGAAGTACTGGTCGATGAAGGCCTGCCAGTGCGCCTGCAGGTCCAGCGGGACCTTGGCGTAGCCGTAACCGGGCAGATCGACCAGTTTGGCCTCCGGGGTGACCTCGAAGAACACCAGCTGCTGGGTGCGGCCGGGGGTCTTGGAGACCCGGGCCAGGCTGTTCTGGCGGGTCAGGGCGTTGAGGGCACTGGACTTGCCGGCGTTTGAGCGACCGGCAAAGGCGACTTCCGCGCCCACGTCCTCCGGCAATTGCCGGGTGTTGTGGGCCGAAAGCAGGTATTGGGCGCGTTCGAGGAGCAATGACATGGGCATAGGATCGCATGTCCGGGCCCGATCCGCGCTGTCTGCGCTCGGTTTTGCTGCACCCTGCGTTGACCGTGGCGGGAAACGGCGTTGATAATCGGGCGATCCCCGTGGTTGCGGTCCCGCAACCGCCAGGCCGGTCCACACGGAGCTTCCGCATGCGCCATGCTCGCGTTCTTGCCGTTTCCGCACTTGCTGTCTCGCTGCTCGCCGCCGTTGCCGTTGCCCAGACCTCGATCACCCCGTTGCCGGACAACGGGCCGATCAAGACCGCCTCGCTGGAGGTCGATTTCAGCAAAACCACCTGGGGCGATCCCAAGGCCGGGCAGACCAAGGCCGCAGCCTGCGCGGCCTGCCATTCGGCCGACGGCAACTCGACGGTGGAGATGTACCCGAGCATCGCCGGCCAGAGCGAACGCTACAGTGCCCAGCAGATCGCCCTGATCGCCAATGGCCAGCGCACCTCCGGGGCCTCGGCGGCGATGGTGCCGTTCGTGCAGGACCTCACTCCGCAGGACATGCGCGACATCGGCGCCTACTTCGCCACGCAGAAGGCCACGGCCGGCATCGCCGACGATGGTGCGGTGACCGAGGGCCCGTACGCCGGCAAGAAGTTCTACGAGATCGGCCAGCAGCTGTATCGCGGCGGCGACGCCGAGCGCGGCATCCCGGCCTGCATGGCGTGCCACGGCCCCACCGGCGCCGGCAACCCCGGCCCGGCCTACCCGCATATCAGTGGCCAGCACGCGGCGTATGTCGCACGGCGGCTGCAGGAGTACCAGGCCGGAACCACCCAGGAAACCGACAAGGCCCACTTCCAGATCATGGCCACGATCGCCAAGTCGTTGACCGAGCAGGAGATCCAGGCTTTGGCCAGCTACCTGCAGGGGCTGCACAACCGGGCAGATGACGTCGCCGCTGCGGCCACGCCGCTCGCCGGAGGCACGCAGGCACCACCGTAACGACCGCCCACGCCGCAGCGCATTCCCTTGGTCGGATGACGGATGCGGCCACCCCGGCCGGCGGGGTATGTTCACTGGCACGCCGGCGACTGGGCCGGCGTCGTTTTTTCTGTATGGAGATGGATGTAGATGACGTTGATGCCCCGCCTGATGTTGTTGCTGCTGGCCCTGAGCCCGTTGACCACCCTCGCCGCCACCCCGACACCGCTGGTGGAGGGCAAGGATTACGAACGGATCGCCGACGCCGGTCCGTTCGCGCCGCTGGCCGGCAAGATCGAAGTCGTGGAGATGTTCGGCTACACCTGCCCGCACTGCGCGCACTTCGAACCGCAGCTGGAAGCCTGGGCCGCCAAGCTGCCCAAGGATGTCCGCTTCACCCCGGTGCCGGCCGCTTTCGGGGGCGTGTGGGATTCGTTTGCCCGCGCCTACTACGCTGCCGACCAGCTGGGTGTGGCCAAGCGCAGCCACCGCGCGATGTTCGATGCCCTGCATGAGAAGGGATCGCTGCCGATGCAGAACGTCTCGCCGGATGAACTGGCCGCGTTCTACCAGGGCTTCGGCGTGGCCCCGGCGCAGTACATCACCGCGCTCAAGAGCGACGCCGTGGATGCCAAGGTCAAGGCCGCCCGTGCCTTCGCCCTGCGCACCAAGGTGCCCGGCACGCCGACGCTGATCGTCAATGGCGTGTACCTGGTCAAGGGCGACTCGTTCGAGTCGATGCTGCGCAACGCAGATGCCCTGATCGCCCGTGCGCGCAGCGGCAAGGCGCTCTAACAGCGCTCGCTGAACCATCACGCACCGTGCACGCGGGACGCTCGTTTCCGCGTGTCATCATGCTTCCCTGGCCGGTGCTCCCAGCATCGGCCCCACCATGCTCATCCGCTGGAGATGCTTCGATGAAGACCCGTTTCGCCATTACGCTCATGGCCCTGCTGCCGATCCTGGCTGCCTGCAAGGCCCAGGACGGTACCGCCAACACCACCGCCCCGGCTGAGCCGGCCGCACCGAGCAGCACCCCGGCCACCGAAACGGCCCCCCCGAGCGAGCAGGCCCCGGCCGCCAGCGGTGAAACTGCCGCCGCCGAGACCGCCGCTGCCGAAGCCACCACCCCGGCGCCGGCGCCGGCCTCGTCGCGCCCGACCGGCCCGGAGCCGGTTGCCGGCACCGACTATGTGGTGATCGAGAACGGCCAGCCGTTCCAGCCGGCCACCGGCAAGATCGAAGTCGCCGAAATCTTCGGTTACGTATGCCCGGCCTGCGCCGCGTTCCAGCCGCTGATCGGGCCGTGGAAGGCCGGTCTGCCGAGCGACGTCAATTTCGTCTACGTGCCGGCCATGTTCGGCGGTACCTGGGATGACTACGGCCGTGCGTTCTATGCCGCGCAGGCGATGGGCCTGCAGGAAAAGACCCACGAAGCCATGTACGCCGCGATCCATGCCGAGCAGAGCCTGAAGGGCGAGCGCGGCCGTGATTCGGTCGAGGACATCGCCAACTTCTACGGCAAGCACGGCGCCGACCCGAAGCAGTTCGCCGCGATGATGGGCAGCTTCGCCGTCAACGCCAAGACCAACTCGGCCAAGCAGTTCGCCCAGCGCAGCAAGATCTCCGGCACCCCGTCGGTGATCGTCAACGGCAAGTACCTGGTCAAGGGCAAGGGCTTCCCGGACATGCTGCGCATCGCCGATCACCTGATCGCGCGCGAACGCGCCGGCAAGGCCAACTGAGCCAGCGATAGCGAACCGTCGTGACCTTCCCCCACACGCGGACCCTGCGCCTGCTGACGGCCAACATCCAGGCCGGTTCGAGCACCCGCCGCTACAGTGACTACGTGACCCGCAGCTGGTCGCACGCACTGCCGGCCGGGCGCAAACGAACCAGCCTGGATGCCATCGCGCAGATGGCCCGCGAACACGACATCGTCGGCCTGCAGGAAGCCGACCCCGGCAGCCTGCGCTCGGGCTTCACCAACCAAACCCACTACCTCGCCGAGCGCGCGGGCTTCAATTACTGGAGCCACCAGCCCAACCGCCGCATGGGCGGGGTGGCCTCCAGCGCCAACGGCCTGCTCAGCAAGCTCGAGCCGGTCGAGGTCCAGGACCACGCCCTGCCGGGCCGGATCGGCGGGCGCGGCGTGCTGCTGGCCAAGTTCGGTGAAGGCAGCCAGGGCCTGGCGGTGGCGGTGGCGCATCTGTCGTTGGGGACCAATTCGCGCATGTCGCAATTGGCCTTTATTGCCGATCTGCTTGCCGACCACCCCAATGCCGTGCTGATGGGCGATTTCAACTGCCTGGCCGAACGCCCGGAAATGCAGGTGCTGTACCAGAAGACGACGCTGCAGCCGCCGGGCTGCGTGGTGCCGACCTTCCCCAGCTGGCGCCCGGACCGGGCGATCGACCACATCCTGCTCAGCGACGGCCTGCAGCAACGCAGTGCCGAAGCCGTACCGGCCGCGTTCTCCGATCACCTCGCGCTGGCGATGTCGATCGACGTGCCGAGCAGCGCGCTGCGCTGACGCAGGTATACCCGCCGCCCTTGCGCGGCGGGGCTGATGGCGGTGTAAACAGGCTGTCCACAGCGCCTGTGCGATAAATCCGCCGTCTGCCGCTCCGGCACCGGGAGTATCCCCCACCCCATGAGTACCGTGGAGCCGCCTCTGCCCGAGGTGCGCACGCTTCGACCCGTGTTCCTGCTTGCCGCCACGATCGTGGCGGCATTCGCCATTCTGGTCACCGTGTTTCCCATCGATGCCGGCGTGATGCTGCTCGATGCCCAGACCTGGGCCTCGCGCAATGTCGGCTGGTATTACCTGCTGGCGATGACCGTGTACCTGGTGTTCGTGGTCGGCGTGGCGCTGTCCGGCTATGGCAACGTCAAGCTGGGCGCGGACCATGACGAGCCGGAGTTCAGCTATCTGTCCTGGGCCGGCATGTTGTTCGCCGCCGGCATCAGCATCACCCTGTTCTTCTTCTGCGTCTCCGAGCCGCTGACCCACTACCTGTTGCCGCCGCAGGGCGGCACCGGCAGCGGCGAGGCCAGCGCGCGCCAGGCGATGCAGCTGCTGTTCCTGCATTGGGGCCTGCACGGCTGGGGCGTGTTCGCGCTGGCCGCGATGGCGCTGGCCTACTTCGCCTACCGCCACAACCTGCCCCTGGCGCTGCGCTCGGCGCTGTATCCGCTGATCGGCAAGCGAATCAACGGGCCGATCGGCTACACCGTGGATGCCCTGGGCATCGTAGCCACCGTGTTCGGCCTCGGCGCGGACATGGGCTTTGGCGTGCTGCATCTCAACGCCGGCCTGAACACCTTGTTCCCGGTGCCGCACGCGGCCTGGGTGCAGGTCGGGCTGATCGTACTGATGATGGGCGCGGCGATCACAGTGGCCGTGTCCGGCGTGGAAAAGGGCGTGCGCTGGATGTCCAACATCAACATGCTGCTGGCGATCTCGCTGCTGCTGTTCATGCTGTTCGCCGGCCCCACCCAGTACCTGCTCAATGCCTTCATGCAGAACATGGGCGACTACCTGGGCAACGTGGTCGGCAAGAGCTTCGATGTGTACGCCTACGGCGGGCGCCCGGACTGGCTGGGCAACTGGACGGTGTTCTACTGGGCCTGGTGGATCGGCTGGGCGCCGTTCGTAGGCTTGTTCATCGCGCGCATCTCGCGCGGCCGCACCATCCGCGAGTTCGTGCTCGGCGTGCTGCTGATCCCGCTGGGCTTCACCCTGGCCTGGCTGTCGATCTTCGGCAACAGCGCGCTGGATCAGATTCTGCACCACGACCAGGTGCACCTGGCGCAGATGGCGGTGGAGAACCCACCGACCGTGTTGTACGCGCTGCTGGAAAGCTACCCGTGGAGCCGCACCGTCATCGCGGTCACGGTGATCGTCAGCTTCATCTTCTTCGTCACCTCGGCCGATTCCGGCACGGTGGTGCTGTCCACGCTGTCCTCGCAGGGCGGCAATCCGGAAGACGACGGTCCGCGCTGGCTGCGTGTGTTCTGGGGCGTGATGACCGGTCTGGTCACCGCCGGGCTGCTGCTGGCCGGCAGCATGGATGCGCTCAAATCCGCGGTGGTGCTGGCCTCGTTGCCGTTCTCGGTGGTGCTGCTGCTGATGCTGTGGGGCTTGACCCGTGCACTGGGCGAAGAGTCGCAGCGCAAGAAGGCCTCGCAGTACTCGCCGATCCCCTTGATCGGGCAATCGCGGCATCAGCGCGGCTGGCGCCAGCGCATCACCCAGGCGGTGCATTTCCCGGTCCGCGACGAGGTGTACCGGTTCATGGATACCGATGTGAAGCCGGCGATCGAAGCCGTTGCGGCGCAGCTGCTCGAACAGGGCCTGGATGTGCAGACGAAGTTCGAGCCGGGTCACATGGAGCTGCTGGTGGACCATGGCGAACAACAGGTCTTCACCTACCAGGTGATCATGCGCGGCTACCTCACGCCTTCGTTCGCCGCGCAGCGCTTCCGCAACCAGCGTTACTACCGCGCCGAAGTGCACCTCTATGAAGGTGGACAGGACTACGAGCTGTTCGGCTACAGCCGCCAGCAGATCATCAACGACATCATCGATCAGTACGAGCGTCACCTGCAGTTCCTGCATCTCACGCGTTGACGCACTGATCTCCCGCTGCAAAGGAGTCATCGACATGCCTACCCTCCCCGACCAGCTGCTGTACATCGGCGGCCGCTACGTTCCCTCCCAGGGCGGAAAGACCTTCCAGGTCATCAACCCGGCCAACGGCGAGCTGCTCGCCAATGTCCACAGCGCCAACAGCGACGATCTCGACGCTGCCGTGGAGAGCGCCCAGGCCGGCCAGAAAGTGTGGGCCGCGCTGACCACCGTGGAACGCTCGCGCATCCTGCTGCGGGCGGTGGCGCTGCTGCGCGAGCGCAACGATGCACTGGCCGAACTGGAATCGCGCAACACCGGCAAGGCCCTGAGCGAAACGCTCGGCGTGGATGTGGTCACCGGCGCGGACGTACTGGAGTACTACGCCGGTGTCATGCACGGGCTGGAAGGCAGCCAGGTGCCGCTGCGCGAGAGCAGCTTCTTCTACACCCGGCAGGAACCGCTGGGCGTGGTCGGCGCGATCGGCGCCTGGAACTACCCGATCCAGATCGCGCTGTGGAAGGCCGCCCCGGCGCTGGCCGCCGGCAACGCGATGATCTTCAAGCCCAGCGAAGTCACGCCGCTGACCGCGCTGAAGCTGGCGGAGATCTTCACCGAGGCCGGCCTGCCCGATGGCGTGTTCAACGTGTTGCCCGGCGATGGCGCCGGCGTCGGCTCGGCGCTGACCGAACACCCGCTGATCGAGAAGATCTCCTTCACCGGCGGCACCGCGACCGGCCGCAAGGTGATGGCCAGTGCCTCCAGCTCCACGCTCAAGGACGTCACCATGGAGCTGGGCGGCAAGTCGCCGCTGATCATCTGCGAAGACGCCGATCTGGACCTGGCCGCCGACGTGGCGATGATGGCCAACTTCTACAGCTCCGGCCAGGTGTGCACCAACGGCACCCGCGTGTTCGTTCCGCGCAGCGCGCTGGCCGCGTTCGAAGCCAAGCTGCTGGAACGGGTCCAGCGCATCCGCATCGGCGACCCACTGGCCAAGGACACCAACTTCGGCCCGCTGGTCAGCGCCGCCCACATGCAGCGCGTGCTGGAGCACATCGGCAGCGGCAAGGCCGAAGGTGCACGGCTGGTCTGCGGCGGCGAACGGCTGACCGACGGCGCGTTGGGCAAAGGCTGCTATGTGGCACCGACCATCTTCAGCGACTGCCGCGATGACATGCGCATCGTGCGCGAAGAGATTTTCGGGCCGGTGATGAGCCTGTTGGCGTACGACGACGAAGACGAGGCCGTGCGCCGCGCCAACGACACCGATTACGGTCTCGCCGCCGGCGTGGTCACGCCGGACCTGGCGCGCGCGCATCGGCTGATCCATCAGCTCGAGGCCGGCATCTGCTGGGTCAACAGCTGGGGCGAATCGCCGGCACAGATGCCGGTGGGCGGCTACAAGCAGTCCGGTGTCGGCCGCGAAAACGGGCTGGCCACCCTGCGTGCCTACACCCGCACCAAATCCATCCAGATCGAACTGGACCGCTACGCGTCGGTGTTCTGAGCCGGCCTTACCAGGAGACACCGCGATGAAGCGCGAATACGACTACATCATCATCGGCGCCGGGTCGGCCGGCAACACGCTGGCCGCGCGCCTGACCGAAGACGCCGGGGTCAGCGTGCTGCTGCTGGAAGCCGGTGGGCCGGACTACCGGATGGATTTCCGCACCCAGATGCCGGCCGCACTGGCTTATCCGCTGCAGGGCCGCCGCTACAACTGGGCGTATGAAACCGAGCCGGAGCCCTACATGGACAACCGGCGCATGGAGTGCGGCCGCGGCAAGGGCCTGGGCGGTTCCTCGCTGATCAACGGCATGTGCTACATCCGCGGCAACGCGATGGACTTCGACCAGTGGGCCAGCTTCGACGGGCTGGAGGACTGGAGCTACCACGACGTGCTGCCGTACTTCCGCAAGGCGGAAACGCGCGACATCGGGGCCAACGATTACCACGGCGCCGACGGGCCGGTCAGCGTGGCCACGCCGAAGAACGGCAACAACGTGCTGTTCCACGCGATGGTCGAGGCCGGTGTGCAGGCTGGCTACCCGCGTACCGATGACCTCAACGGCTACCAGCAGGAAGGCTTCGGCCCGATGGACCGCACGGTGACCCCGCGCGGACGCCGCTCCAGTACCGCACGCGGCTATCTGGACATGGCCAAGGACCGTGAGGGACTGGAGATCGTGGTGCACGCCACCACCGACCGCATCCTGTTCGCCGGCAAGCGCGCGGTGGGCGTGCGCTACCTGGCCGGCAGCAGCGCCGAGCCGATTGACGCCACCGCCCGCCGCGAGGTGCTGCTGTGTGCCGGTGCGATCGCCTCGCCGCAGATCCTGCAGCGCTCCGGCGTGGGGGCGCCGGCATTGCTGGCCGCCCTTGGCGTGCCGCTGGTGCACGACCTGCCCGGCGTCGGCGAGAACCTGCAGGACCATCTGGAGGTGTACATGCAGTACGCCTGCAAGAAACCGGTCTCGCTGTACCCGGCACTGCAGTGGTGGAACCAGCCGGCGATCGGTGCGGAATGGCTGTTTGCCGGCACCGGTATCGGCGCCAGCAACCAGTTCGAGGCCGGTGGTTTCATCCGCACCCGCGAGGAGTTCGACTGGCCCAACATCCAGTACCACTTCCTGCCGGTGGCGATCAATTACAACGGCACCAACGCGGTCAAGGAACACGGCTTCCAGGCGCATGTGGGCTCGATGCGCACGCCCAGCCGCGGCCACGTGCATGCCAAGTCGCTGGACCCGCGTGAGCATCCCTCGATCCTGTTCAACTACCAGTCCACCGACCAGGACTGGCAGGAGTTCCGCGATGCGATCCGCATCACCCGCGAGATCATCGCCCAGCCCGCGCTGGACGAATACCGCGGGCGCGAAATCAGCCCGAGTGCCGAGTGCCAGAGCGATGCCGAACTGGATGCCTTCGTGCGCGCCCATGCGGAGACCGCGTATCACCCGTCGTGCTCGTGCGCGATGGGCACCGATGCGATGAGCGTGGTGGATGGCCAGGGCCGCGTGCATGGCATGGAAAGCCTGCGCGTGGTGGATGCCTCGATCATGCCGCGCATCATCACCGGCAACCTCAACGCCACCACGATCATGATCGCCGAGAAGATCGCCGACCGGATCCGCGGGCGTGCACCGCTGCCGCGCAGCACGGCGGCCTATTACGTGGCCGGGGACGCACCGGCGCGGCGCTGAGGGCGTTACGCCGGCGCACCCGGCAACGGCACCACCACCCGCTTCGCCGTCAACGTGCTCCCTACCGAGGCCACCACGGTGCAGCCGATCGCCGCCCATTGCAGCGTGGTCAGGTGCTCGGCCAGCAACCCCATCGCCAGCAGCGCGGCGACCGCCGGCTCCATGCTGATCAGGATGCCGAAGGTCTCCTTCGGCAGCCGCTTGAGCGCCATCATCTCCAGCGACATCGGGATCGCGCTGGAGACGATGGCCACGCCCAACCCGAACAGCAGGATCTTCGGATCCAGCAGTGCCATGCCCGCGTGCGCCACGCCGACCGGGACCACCACCAGCGCCGCCGCACACAGCCCCAGCGAGACCGTGTGCCCGGCCGGCAGATGCCCGGCGCGCTTGCCGAAGATGATGTACATCGCCCAGCAGACTGCCGCGCCCAGCGCGAACATCACCCCGACCGGGTCCAGTGGCTCACCATGGCCCAGCGGCAGCAGCAGCAACAGCCCGACCAGCGCGCAGCCGACCCAGACGAAATCGACCGGCCGCCGCGAGGACCACATCGCCACCGCCAACGGCCCGCAGAATTCGATCGCCACCGCGATGCCGAACGGGATCGTGCGCAGCGCCATGTAGAACAGCAGATTCATCACCCCGAGCGTGATGCCGTAACGGACGATCGCTCCGGCATCGGCGCGCGAGGTGGTCCAGCGCCACGGCCGGAACACCATCAACAGCACCAGCGCCGAGAAACCCACGCGCAGCGCGCTGGTGCCCTGCGCACCGATCAGCGGGAACAGCTGTTTGGCATACGAGGTGCCCACGGCCAAGGAGGTGACCGAGCCGAGCACGGCCAGGGCGGGGAAGAAGCTGGAGAGGCGGGAGGTCGACATCCGCACAGGATATTGCGCAACGGCCGAAGGAGATGCTCAATTGCAGGGGCCTTCCTGCATGTTTCACTCACCATGTCCGCCTTGCCCTACACCCCCGACAGCTTCGACCGCGCCATCCTGGCGATCCTGCAGCGCGACAACGCCACCCCACAGCGCGAGATCGCCGAGGCGGTGAGCCTCTCTGCCCCGGCGGTGCAGCGACGGATCAAGCGCCTGGAAGAGACCGGCATCATCCGTGGCAACGTCGCCGTGCTGGATCAGGCCCGGCTGGGCCGGCCGCTGACGATCATGGTCGAGGTCCGGGTCGCCAGCGAGCAGCCGCACCGGGTC
This sequence comes from Stenotrophomonas sp. IS26, assembly GCF_054188265.1. Lineage (NCBI taxonomy): Bacteria > Pseudomonadati > Pseudomonadota > Gammaproteobacteria > Lysobacterales > Lysobacteraceae > Stenotrophomonas > Stenotrophomonas sp. IS26. The sequence continues at coordinate 15,256 of NZ_JBSZJV010000013.1, read as the reverse complement.
GCCCCGTTCCGTCGCCGCGTGCAGGAGGACCCCGCCGTGCAGCAGTGCTACGCGATCACTGGCGACGCCGATTTCCTGCTGATCCTGACCGCCACCTCGATGGAAGAATACGAAGCGATCAGCGAGCGGCTGTTCGGCAACGACGACAACATCGAGCGCTTCCGCACCGCGGTGGCGCTGAGTACGCTCAAGCGCAGCCTGGCGGTTCCCCTCGCCGAGTGATCCGGGTCAGCGCGTGGCCGCCAGCGCGGCATCGAACAACGCCGTCGCTTCCGTGATCGCGGCCCCGTGGGTGGCCTGCTTGTCCGCCACCACCTGGCAGAGTGCACCGACGCGGGTCTGGCCCAGGGCGGTGCAGCTGGACAGGAAGTCGTAGTGCCCGACCGCGGGCAAGGTGGTCAGCGTCGCCTTGGGGAGTGCCGCCGCTGCGATGTCGCCGTTGGTGGCCGGTGAGGCCACCGTGTCGGCCGCACCGACGATGATCGATACCGGCTGGCTCACCTTCTCCAGTTCCTCCGGGGCGAAGGCCTGCACCATGGCCGGCGCGATCAGCACTACCGCACGTACCCCGGCAATGGCGCGGTCCTCACCGGCCTTGGCCACCCACGGGGCCAGTTCCGGTGTCGCCGCGGCGGTCATCCGACGCGCCAGGGTCAATGAGGGAGTCTCGGCCTGCGGCGCGCAGACGCCGTCGTCAGGATGCGCGCGGCAGAACGCCAGCAGCCGCTGCACGTCCGGGCGTGCGCCCGCGGCAACCAAGGCAGTGAACCCGCCGGCCGAATAGCCCGCCATGCCCAACCGCGTGGCATCGATCTCCGCCGCCAGCGCGGGGTCGGCCTGCACGGCAGCCAGCGCGGCAGCCAGGTCATCCACACGGTTCCACATCAGGATGCTGCCGGCCTCGGTCATCGGGTCCACCCCGTTGTTGCCGGGATGATCCACCGCGATCACCACATATCCGGCCCGTGCCATCGCGGTACCGAACCAGCCCATCATCCGTGCGCTGCCGCCGTTGCCGTGCGAGAGCAGCAGCACCGGCCAGCGTCCGTTGGCGATGGCGGCATCCGCGGCGGCCGTGCCCACCTCGAACAGCGGCGCATCGGGCGGGCCGATCGTCAGCGCGGTTTCCTGCGCCCCGGGCTGTGCCGGGTACCACACGGTGTAGCGCACGCTGTCGCGGTGGTCGGCATCGCGCACGGCCGCACTGGGCGTATGTGCAACGCCGTGCCGCTCGCCGACGGGCGGCACGGCCCCAGCGGCAAACAGGGGCAGGCAGAGCGCCAGCAGCGCGGCACAACAACGGGCGGTCATTCGCATGGGTCACTCTCCTTGGGGTGCAACGTGTCGGCCAGCGGCAGCCAGATCTCCACCCCGCCGTGGCCGCTGCGGTCATCGAAGCGCGTGTCGTAGCGCTCCAGGTCCGGTGCATCGGCCAGGGTCAGGCCGGACGCCGGCAGATAGTCATTCAACAACCAGAACCAGGTGGAGCGGATCGCGGAAATGTGCCCGGCATGCCAGGCCACCAGGTACTCGCGGGGCGGAATCAGGATGGCCTGCCAGCCGGCGGGCACGGGCGCGCCGGCACTGATCTCCACGCCGGCGATGTAATCAAAGCCACCGTCAGCGTCATTGTTGCCGCACACACCGTAGGCGATCTCCGCGCCCAGCCCATGCGCCTCGTCCAGGCGCTGCCATTGCGAAGGAATCGATGCGACGGTCGCGGAGGTGTGGCGCGCACCGATCCCGGCCACGCGCAGTGCGCCACGGTGCACGCGATGCGGTTCGATCGTGCAGGGTGTCGAGGAGTCGATCAGTTTCAATGCCTCGACCAGCACCACGCCGCCCAGCCCCTGCTCCCGCACCTGCTCGGGCGATCGCCCAAACTGCTCGGAGAATGCGCGGGTAAAGGCTGCATGCGAGGCGTAACCAGCAGCGATGGCCACCTCCAGGATGCCATCAGCCCCGGCCGCCAACTGATGTGCGGCGTGGGTCAGCCGGCGGCCACGCAGATAGCGCACCACCGAGGTGCCGGTGCTGAGCTGGAACAGCCGCGAGAGATGGAACGGCGACAGCCCCACCACGCGGGCGATAGCGGCCAGCGACGGGTTTTCAGCGAAGTGGCTTTCGATGTACCACAGGGCCCTGCGTGCCGCACCCATACCGCCAGATCCATGCCGATGAACGGGACCGCAGCGTAACCCAGCGCGCGCCGCGCCATTTGATCGTTCTTGCTGTCTGCGGCAACCCGCCGCGCGTGTTGTCTCAGCCCCTCACCGCCGCTTCGATGGCCGCCACGTCGATCCTGCGCATGGTCATCATCGCCTCGAACGCGCGCCGGGCCACGGCGGGGTCCTTGCTGGTCACCGCGTCGGTCAGTACCCGCGGCGTGATCTGCCAGGACAGACCCCATTTATCGCGACACCAGCCACAGGCGCTCTCCTCGCCGCCGTTGCCGACGATCGCAGCCCACAACCGGTCCGTTTCGGCCTGGTCATCGGTGGCGATCTGGAAGGAGAACGCTTCGCTGTGTTTGAACGCCGGCCCGCCGTTGAGCCCGATGCAGGGGATGCCGGCGACGGTGAAATCGACAGTGAGCACATCGCCCTGTTTGCCGGAGGGAAAATCGCTCGGCGCGTGGTGCACCGCGTGCACCGCACTGTCAGGGAAGGTGGCGGCGTAGAAGGTGGCGGCGTCGAGCGCGGTACCGTCGAACCAGAGGCAGATCGTGTTCTTGCAGACCATGGGCGTCTCCTGGAGCAGAGGATGGATTGCGCCCGCTTACGGTAGGCGCGCCGGTGTTAAGCCTGCGCGCGGGTGCCGCGTGGGTGTGCCGTGGATAGCGACGGCCCATGCTGCTCGCCCCCGCGTGCTGGCCCCCGCCAAGATGAATACGCAGATACCCTGCCCACCATCATCGCGATCGATGCAGAGATCGGATGCGGTTGATGATGCGAATGATTGCCATTACCATAGTGTGATCCGGGTCGCGCAAGGGATGCGTACCCGTGAACAGTTATCGAGCCCGCGCCGGGTCACCGCCCCCGCCAGCCGCTTCCTGCCCCCACCCCGCTCCGCCGCAGGCCACCCAGGACGCCGGCCATGCCCGTTGCCGTCTTTCTGGAAACGCCGATGCCCCGCTACGCCCACGTGCTGTCCCGCCCGTCGATGCACCGTCGCCCGCTGCCGCAGGCCTTGATGGTGGCCCTGTGCGCCCTTGCCGTTGCGCCTGCGTTCGCGCAGGATGCGACCCCTGACGCCACCACCCTGGACAAGATCGTGGTCAAGGGCGAGCGCGCCGAAGGCTATTCGGTCCGCAGGACCTCGGCCGGTACCCGCTTCGATCTGGCCCCGCGCGAGATCCCGCAGTCGGTCAGCATCATCAGCCACCAGCGCATCGAGGATCAGAACCTCGATGACATCATCGACGTGCTGGCCAACACCACCGGCGTGAGCAGCACCCAGTCCGATACCGAGCGCACCGAGTTCTACGCGCGCGGTTTCTACATCGACAGCTACCAGTTCGACGGCCTGCCGACCCAGATGGTGCAGAACTGGAGCTACGGCGATTCCGGCCTGGACCTGGCCCTGTACGACCGCGTGGAAGTGGTGCGTGGCGCCACCGGCCTGCTGTCCGGCGCCGGCAACCCGTCCGCCTCGGTGAACCTGATCCGCAAGCACGCCGACAGCGCCGAGCTGACCGGCAACGTGTCGGTCAATGTCGGCAGCTGGGGCCGCACCCGCAGCACGGTGGATGTGACCACCCCGCTGAACGCCAGCGGCTCGGTGCGTGCGCGCGTGATCGGCAGCTACCTGGATACCGAATCGCAGATGGACCGCTACGACCAGCACAAGACGCTGGGCTATGCGGTGATCGATGCCGACCTGACCCCGGATACCCAGCTGAGCGTGGGCTATGACTACCAGCAGAAGCGCGCGAACGGCGCGACCTGGGGTGGCTTCCCGATGTGGTACTCCGACGGCACCCCCACACCGTACGACAAGACCTTCAGTGCGAACCCGGGGTGGACCTACTGGGATACCACCAGCAAGCGCCTGTTCGCCACGCTGGAACATGCTTTCGCCAATGACTGGAAGGTCAAGGTCGGTGCGACGCACGACAAGACCAATGCCAACGACAAGCTGTTCTACCCGTCCTACACCGCCTTCGACAAGGTCACCGGCAGCGGCATCACGCCAATGGCCGGCCTGTACAACACCGAGCGCAAGGTCGACAGCGTGGACGGCTTTGTGGAAGGCCCGTTCCAACTGTTCGGCCGCGAACACCAGTTCATGGCCGGCCTGAGCTACAACAAGCGCGAGTACGCCAACTACGGTGACTTCCAGGTCGGCGGCACCAATACCGCGTGGGGCCCGATCGACAACTATCTCAACTGGACCGGCAACATCCCGGAACCGAACTGGAACCCGCTGAGCCTGGCCAGCCAGGGCACCATCACCCAGAAGGCCGGCTACGCGGCGACCCGCCTGTCGTTGGCCGATCCGTTGAAGCTGATCCTGGGTGCTCGTTACACCGATTGGAAAAGCGAGGGCGAAGACGCGGACCGCTCGCACAAGGTCACCACGCCGTATGCCGGCCTGGTCTACGATCTCAACGACACGTATTCCACCTACGCCAGCTACACCGAGATCTTCCAGCCACAGACGCTGCGCACCAAGGCGGGCAGCTATCTGGACCCGGTCGATGGCAAGAGCTACGAGGTGGGCGTCAAGGGCGCGTGGTTCGATAACCGCCTGAACGCCTCGCTGGCCGTGTTCCGCATCGAGCAGGACAACGTCGGCCAGGCCACGATGGACAAGGTAGACGGTAACGAACTCGAAACGGCGTACATCGCCGCGCGCGGCACCGTCAGCCGCGGCGTTGAGTTCGAACTCAACGGTGAGCTTGCCCCGGGCTGGAACGCCACGTTTGGTGCGTCGCGCTACGTGGCCAAGGACATCAACGACGCGGACATCAACACCAACCTGCCGCAGACCACGCTCAAGCTGTTTACGAGCTACACCCCGCAGTCGCTCACCGCACTGACGGTCGGCGGCGGTGCCAACTGGCAGAACCGTATCTACTACCCGATCCCGGGGCTTGGCCGCTTCGAACAGGAAGGCTACGCGCTGGTGAGCGCCTTCGTGCGCTACCGCATCTCCCCGGAGTTCAGCGTGCAGGCCAACCTCAACAATCTGCTGGACAAGAAGTACCTCTCGCAGATCACCGGCTACGGTGCCTACGGCGATGGTCGCAACGGGTCGATCACGTTCAACTGGTCGTTCTGATCGGTCATTGATCGTAACGCTTCAACAAAGGAGAACCGGGCATTGCCCGGCTCTCTGCGTTTTGCACGATGCGCAACGGACGCGCGGCGCCGCACGGCCAGACCTCGGTAGTGCCGGCCGCTGGCCGGCAGCCTCATGAACGATGAAAGTCCTGCCTGGTTGCCGGTCAGCGGCCGGCACTACGGCCTTGCGCGCAGCAGCGCCAACCCGAACCCGATGAAGATCGTGCCGACCACGCGGTCGAACACCTTGCGCAGCCCCGGCTTGGCCAGATAACCGGCCAGCCCGCGGCCGCCGGCGGCGTACACCCCGTACCAGAACATCTCCATCACCGCGAAGGTGCCCACCAGGATCACGAACTGCGGCAGCTGCGGCTGGGTGAGATCGACGAACTGCGGCAGGAACGCCGAGGCGAACAGCAGCAGCTTCGGGTTGCTGATGCCGATGATGAATCCATCGCGGAACAGCACGGTGCGTGAACTGGGTACCAGCGCCGAGGTGCTGCCGACGTCGATCGGCGCATCACCGCCGCGCCAGGCCTTGATCCCCAGGTACACCAGGTACGCCACGCCGGCGTAGCGCAACACGTCGAACACCATCGGCGAGGCTTTGAGCACCGCGCCCAGCCCGGCGGCGGAGATCGCCAGGGCCAGTACCAGCGCGGTCAGGCAGCCGGCCATGGCGGCGATGCTGCGGCGGAAGCCGACGCGCACGCTGCGGGTCATCACGTGCAGCATGTTCGGGCCGGGCGTGCCGCACAGGACGAACACGGTCACGGCGAAGATCCACCAGGTATGCAGGTTCATGGCAATACCGTTCGAGAGAGAGGTAGTGCCGGCCGCTGGCCGGCAGCGCAATGATGCCTGACGGAAACAGCATCGGCAGGCCGGACTCGCGAGATGGCCGGTCCTCGCAACCGGGTTGTCCGCCCGGAACGCACCGGGGCGCCCTCACGGCGCCCCGGCGTGTCATCTCCGCATCAGCCCGCGATCAGAACCGCAGGTCCGCGCGTACGTACCAGTAGCGCCCGCGCGGGATGTCGTAGGTGGAGGCGTCATAGCCGTTGAGCGAGCACGACAGGCAGATCGGCGGATCCTTGTCGAACACGTTGTTCAGGCCGGCGCTGAGCTGCAGGCCCTTCATCCAGTCGATCTTGTAGCCCACCTGCATGTCGTGGAAGGTGGTGGCCGACAGTTCGTTGGTGCCTTCGGCCTGGTTGCTGCAGATCGGGAAGGCGGCCACGTCGCCGCACGCCTCGGTGAGCTTGGAGATGTGGCGCACCGTCCAGGAGGCGTTCCAGTTGGACAGGTTCCAGCTCAGCGTGGCATTGCTGGTCCATTCCGGGATCGAGCTGTCGGCCACTTCCACGCCGGGCTCCTGCGGCTGCTTCTGCCCGGCGGCCCCCAACGCCTCATAGCGGCCGACGAAGGTGTTCTGCCAACCGAGCTTGAACTGCCCGATCTCCGTCTGCGGCAGCGTCCAGAACAGATCCACATCCCAGCCATCGGTCTTGATCGAGCCCAGGTTGGTCAGCCGGTTGTTGAAGCTGCTGACCGCCCCGGTGGAGGCGCGCGTGATGCCACTGCAGTACAGCGGGTCCAGCGTGTCCACGCACAGATCAAGCTGGGTCTGCGCGTTGATCGCCTGGATCGCGCCTTCGATGTGGTGGCGGTAGAACGTCACCTCGACATCGAAGCGCTCCGACCAGGACGCATTGCTGCCGAACCACGGGCTCCACACGAAGCCGGCGCTGAAGCTGCGCGAGCGCTCCGGATCCAGTTCCGCGTTGCCGCCGGTGGTGACCGATATCTGCGAGTTGGCCTGCTGGAAACCGCCCGGCACGCCAAGCGCCGCACAGTTGGCCGCACTGCCACGCGGCGGCGTGCCGCCGAGCCCGACCGAGCAGGGATCGAACAGCTGCAGATCGGCACGCGCGGCCGAGCCGTACAACTCGCCGATCGAGGGCGCGCGGAAGCCTTCGGCATAACTGGTGCGCAGCACGAAGTCATTGGTCACCTGCCAGCGCAGGCCGTACTTCGGGGTGAACTCGCCACCAAACGTGGAGTAATCCGAGTAGCGGCCCGCCAGGCTCAGGTCGAGTTTTTCGCCGAGCGCGCTCTTGGCGAAGATCGGCACGCTCAGCTCCAGGTAGGCCTCGTTGACATCGTAGGAACCGGAGGTCGGCAGCGAGGGCACGCCGTTGTAGTGGCCGATCACGGTCAGCGGATCCGGATCGTAGCGGCCCTCGTACTTGCGGTACTCATAGCCGGTGGCGAACGAGACCGGGCCGGCCGGCAGGGTGAACAGCTCGCTGCTCAGGTTGGCGGTGAACAGGCTCAGCTCGTTCTGGCTGCGGTCACGCACTACCGGCTGGATCCAGCGCAGCATCTCCGGGGTGATCGAGCCGACCCCACCGAAGATGTTCAGCGGTACGCAGCCGGGGGTGGCCGCACATACCGCCGGATCCCCCAGCGCCATGTTGACCTTGTAGATGTCGTAGCTGCCGTAGTTGGTCTGCTCGGCCTTGTTCTTGCTGTACATGCCGTTGAGGTCCCAGAACCAGCTGCGATCCGCGGCCTGGAACTGGCCGACCAGGCCGGTGGCGAAGTACTGGGTGTTGACCTCCTGCTCGAACACGCGCGCGCCGCCTTCAACAGGGCGACGGCCGATCAGGCTCATGTTGCCCGAGGCGGCCAGATCGAAGCCGAACGGGTTGTACGGGTTGAGGCCGGAGACCACGATGTTGTCGGCCAGCGGGTTGCCGGTGGCGCCATCGGGGCCGAAGAACAGCGGCTCCGGACCGGCCTGGTTGGTGGACTCGCGGCGATTGCCAAGCGCCTTGATATACCACTGGATGTCGTCGGTGAGATCGAATCGGAACTGGCCGAAGATGCCTTTCCGCTCGGACGGGGTGAGCACCAGGTTGTACTCGGCGAAGTTGAAGCGGTCGGCCGAGGTGAAGCAGTGATAATCATCACTGCGGTCGCAGCCGGCGCTGCCGTCGTAACGCGGGCTGCTTACGCCGGTATTGGGTACGATGTCCTGTACCGCCCCGGTGGTGGGATCGACGAACTTGAAGCGCCCCTGCGGAATGCCACCACTGCCGAAGGCCAGCCCGGTGCCGGGAATCGGGAAGCGCGACTGCTCGCGATCGCGCGCATACACCGGGTCCTGCTTGGTCCAGCTCGCCCCCAGGAACAGGGTGTAGCGGTCACCGCTGGTGCCCCAGGCCAGGTCCACGCCCTTCTGGGTGCCATCGCCCTTGGTGTACTCGCCATAGTTCATCGTCACCTGCGCGCCGTCGAATTCACGGCGGGTGATGATGTTGACCACACCGGCGATCGCGTCGGAGCCATACAGTGATGAAGCGCCGTCTTCGAGCACTTCGATGCGTTCGACGATGGCCAGCGGAATGGTGTTCAGATCGGTCGCCGCGCCCACGCCGGACGCGGAAGATTCATTGACCCAGCGGATGCCATCGACCAGCACCAGCACGCGCTTGGCGCCCAGGTGACGCAGATCGACCTGGGCCGACCCCGCACCCACGCCACTGCCATCGGGTGGGAAGCCGAAGTTGCCCGAGGAATTGAATTTCGCATTGAGCGCCGAGCCGGAGCCGGTCAGCTGCTGCAGCACGTCGCCGATCGAGGTCAGGCCGGTGCGCTCGATCTCGGTGCGGGTCAGGGTCTGGATCGGCACCTGCCCTTCCACCTCGGCCCGCTTGATACGGCTGCCGGTCACTTCCACCCGGTCCAGATCCGTCGTACTGCGTGGCGCGTCCTGCGCGCTGGCCAAGGCCGGTGCAGCCAGCAGCAGGCACAGCGATACGGCAACCGCCAACGGGCGGTGATGCAGGTTGTTCATTCGCTCTCTCTCCAAAGGAATGTTGGGCGGGACTGCCGCTCCCCCTTGCATGGCGGCAGTGTCTCCTTTGTAAACAACCTGTAAATGTGAAGGAGTGACGTGCGCCTCGCTTTCACGGGGAATCGACAAAGCCGACTGTGCGCGGGCGCGGCTATGGGGCAGCGTGTGTGCAGCCTGTGCGAGCGCACATGCTGCTGTTTTCGAGGGATATTGACGGCATCCGGGGCGGTCGTCGTGCCGCTGCTGCGCGAACGCCGTCCGCGTGATGTCGGGACTCTGGTGACGACTGGGAACCTCGGCGATTGCGCTAGCCAGCGCGTCGGAATCGGCTTCAGTGCGCAGCCGTCGAGGGTCGTTGGCATGGCGTCCAGATGCGCCGCCGCACGTCGATGCGATGGGGTCTCGAGCGGCGCGTGTTTCCAACGTCCCTGGTCACCGGTGGAGCGATGGACCGGTGTGCGAATGGACCGCCCCAGCGGCGCCCGTTCATCCTCGAGTCGGATTGCCCTCACCGCCTTTCACCGGCCCCCGTTATGCTTTCCGCATGACTCGACTTCCCCTCTATTTCTTCAGCGCGACCGTCCTGCTGGCCTGCACCGGGGTCAGCCCGGTGGCCGATGCCCAGAACCTGGATGCCCAGCGCGCGCAGCTCAAGGCCGTGATCGACAATGCCGAGCGCGGCCAGTTCGATCCTGCCCAGGCAGCGGCACTGAGCAAGCACCCGCTGTATGGCTGGGTGGAGTTCGCCAATCTGCGGCGCAACATCGATACCGTCAGCAACGTGCAGGCGCAGGATTTCCTGAAGCGCTACAACGGCCAGGCGGTAGCCACCAGCTTCCGCAACGTATGGCTGCCGGCGGTGGCGCGGCGCCAGGACTGGCCGACCCTGCTGGCCAACTGGACCGACACGACCAACGTCGGCCTGCGCTGCGCCCAGCTCAATGCACGCCAGGCTACCGGCAAGGCCGACGCGCAGTGGGTCAGCGAGGCGCAGGCGATCTGGCGCAGCACCGGCAAATCCTTGCCTGATGCCTGCGACCCCGTGTTCGCGGTGCTGGATGCCAAGGGCGGCATGAACGCCGAGCTGCGCTGGGCACGCATCGATGCCGCTGCCGATGAGCAGCAGCCGGCGGTGATGCGCAGTGCCGCGCGCGGGCTGCCGGCCGCCGATCTGACCCTGGCCAACACCTATGCCGCCTTCGTCGACAAGCCCAATGCCAGCGCGCTGAACTGGCCGCGCAATGAGCGCAGCCGGCGGATCGCCACCGATGGCCTGGCCAAACTGGCCAAGGCCGACCCGGGGGCCACCGAACAGCAGTTGCCGCAGTACGCCGACGCGCTGCAGCTGAGCGCCGCGCAGCGCGCGCAGGTGCTGTACCAGATCGCGCTGTGGACGGTGGCTTCCTACGGTCCGGACTCCGCCCGTCGCCTCAATGCGGTGCCCGAATCGGCGTATGACGAGCGTCTGCACGAATGGCGTGCGCGCGAAGCGCTGTCGCGCGGCGACTGGCCGGCGGCGCTGACCGCGATCCGCAAGATGGGCCCGACCCAGCGCGCCGACTCGCGCTGGCGCTATTTCGAAGCGCGCATGCTGGACAAGACCGGCAGACGCAGCGAAGCGCAGGCGGCCTTCCGTGAGGCCGCCCGCGCGGCCACCTTCCATGGCTTCCTGGCGGCCGACCAGCTCGGCCAGAACTACACGCTGTGCCCGTGGGAACCCAACGACAGCGCCCAGGCGCAGGCGGCGGTCGCGCGTGACCCGGCGATCGTGCGGGCGATGGAACTGTTCAAGATCGAACGGGCGGGCTGGGCCGTGGCCGAGTGGAATGATGCGCTGAGCCGTTACGACAACACACAGCGTCGTCTCGCCGTGGAAGTCGCCCGCGACAACGGCTGGTTCGACCGTGCGGTGTTCTCGCTTGGCAAGACCCCGGACGAGCAGCGCCTGTATTCGCTGCGCTTCCCGCTGCACCACGACGACAGCATCCGCCGCGAGTCCGCACGCAATGCCATCGATCCGGCCTGGGTGGCCGCGGAAATCCGCGCCGAGAGCATCTTCAACCCGAAGGCCCGCTCACCGGCCAACGCCATGGGCCTGATGCAGGTCCTGCCCGCCACCGGTGCGGCAGTGGCCAAGTCAATCGGCCTGACCAACTACGGCGGCGCTGCCAGCCTCTACGACCCCGATACCAACATTGCCATCGGCACGGCCTACCTGCGCCAGCTGATGAACAAGTACGAGGGCCTGCCCTACGTCACCATTGCCGCCTACAACGCCGGCCCGACCCCGACCGCCCGCTGGCAGTCGCAGCGTCCGGGGTTCGATCCGGACATCTGGATCGAGACGATCAGCTACAAGGAAACCCGCGAGTACGTCGCGCGCATCCTGGCCTTCAGCGTGATCTACGACTGGCGCTTGAACGGTGACGCGCTGCCGGTGACCGACCGCATGAACGGCCGCCTGCAGGCCAAGCGCAAGACCTTCGCCTGCGCGGCCAACGCCGACAAGGGCGGGGATTGAGCGGACTGACGACTATCATGGCCGCATGAAGATCTATCTGGTGGGCGGCGCCGTGCGTGACCGCCTCTTGCAGTGTCCACCCGGCGACCGCGACTGGGTCGTGGTCGGGGCCACCCAGGCGCAGATGGACGCGCAGGGGTACAAGGCCGTGGGCCGCGATTTCCCGGTGTTCCTGCATCCGGATACCGGTGAGGAATATGCGCTGGCCCGCACCGAGCGCAAGTCCGGCCGCGGCTACCGCGGCTTCGTGGTCGATGCCGATCCCGCTGTGACGCTGGAGGAGGACCTGCAGCGTCGCGATTTCACCATCAACGCGATCGCCTGCGATGAAGCCACCGGTGCGCTGGTGGATCCGTATGGCGGCGTGGGTGATATCCAACAGCGCGTGCTGCGCCACGTCGGCCCGGCCTTCGTCGAGGATCCCCTGCGGGTGCTGCGTGCGGCCCGCTTCATGGCGCGCTTTGCGCCCCTCGGCTTCACCGTCGCCGCCGAGACGATGGCCCTGATGCGGGAGGTCGCCGCCAGTGGCGAGCTCGATGCGCTGGTGCCCGAACGCGTCTGGCAGGAGCTGAGGCGTGCCCTCGCCTCCGCGCGGCCGTCCGCGTTCCTGCGCACCCTGCATGACGCCCAGGCACTGGGTGCGATCCTGCCCGAGCTGGAGGCCCTGTACGGTGTGCCCCAGCGCGCGGAGTTCCATCCGGAAGTCGATACCGGCGTGCACCAGGAAATGGTCAGCGACATGGCCGCGCAGCTGGCCCCGGGCGATGACCTGATCGGCTTCGCCGCGCTGACCCACGACCTCGGCAAAGGCCTGACCCCACCGGACGAATGGCCGCGGCACATCATGCATGAGCAGCGTGGCGTCGCCCCGCTGCGTGGATTGGCCGAACGCCTGAAGGTGCCGGTCGATCACCGCCAGCTGGCCGAAGCCGTCTGCCGCGACCATCTCAACGTGCACCGCATCGATGAGCTGCGCGATGCCACCGTGCTGGAGCTGCTCGGCCGCTGCGATGGGTTCCGCCGGCCCGAACGCATCGCGCAGATCGCACTGTGCTGCGAAGCCGACAAGCGCGGCCGGCTGGGCTTCGAGGCCAGCGACTACCCGCAGGGTGAAACGCTCAAGCGCCTGCACCAGGCAGCGCTTGCCGTGCAGGCGCGCGATCTGGATCTGACCGGGCTGAAGGGGCCGGCGGTGGGGGAAGCGCTGGCCAAGGCGCGGGTGAAGGCCATCAGCGCGGTGCGTACACGCTGATCGACGGCTGGGATGACGCCTCAGGTGGCGCTGGCGCACGCCGGTTGCGCCAGCAGCCAGTCCCTTGCGGCCGCCGCAGCATCCTCGCCCTCACCGATCACCACATCCGGCGCGATCTTCCTGCCATCGCCCTGGCCGTTGCGATCGACCATGACGTTGCCGGTGACCAGCAAGGCGCTTCCATCAGGCAGCAGCTCGGTCCGGTTACCCGTGGATACGCCTGCCGTGGGCTGGCCGAAGCTTCGGGTGTTGGCACGCCCACGGAACGCCAGTGACGTCGCCTCTCCCGCGCTGGCGGTGCGCGGCCCGAACAGCACCGCCACCGGTGCGCCGGGATGACGCAGCCGATACGCGGCCGCGCCAACATCCAGCAGGTTCTTCTGCTCCAACCACACCGCGCCGCCGTGCAAGAACCACGACCGCTCCGAGTCGGCCGTGGTGAACGCACCTACCCGCGGTGCATTGCCGCCCGCGTCTTCCAGCAGGGGCGCCAGGCCGAGCAACATCGGCCACATGTTGCCGCCGGTGTTGCGTCGCAGGTCGACCACCCAGCCGCATCGCTCCGCGCGGTCCTTGCTGCGGATGGCGTCCTGCAGCGTGCCTGCAAACGCAACACTCGCCCGCTGCCAGGCCACGCTGTCGCCCGGTCCACCACCGCTGAAGGCGCCCACCGTCATCCAGCCGATGCGCCGGCCGACCGTATCCATATCGCGCTGCTGGTCAGTGCGTTGCTGCTTGGCGCGGTGCTCGTGTGTGCGCTGCGTTGCCGGCGGTGGCTGGGATCCCACCACGGTAGCGCGGCTTGAAGGGGACTGCAGCAACGGGTAGCTCGCCGGCAGCCACCGCCCATGCCCCCCACTGCTCACGGCAATGGCATCGCGCAACAGCGGCCAGGTCTTGGCGGGATCAGCATCGGGAGCCTGCAGGCGGGTGCGCAGCGCCTGCCAATCGACCTTGTCGCGGTACAGCGCCTCGCGCTCCAGCACCGCCACGATCCGCAGCTGTACCGGTGGCGCAGGCATCTCCTGTGCGTTCGCCATCGGTGCAAGCAGCACACTGGCCAGCAGCGCCGGGCGCGTACAACGAGACCGCAGGAACATCACCATCGCGCTACATCCGTGTAGTTGAATAGGCCGCAGCATATCGCTGCACACGGCCACAAGAACAGCGCGCGTGATCCGCCCTGGTGACCGGTCAGCCCGAAATGAGGGCACGTCACCCGTGGCGGGCAGCGTGCCGGGGATCAGCCAGCGCCCACAACCGCCTCACCAATCAAACCGCACGCCGATATTCCCCTCGATGCTCTTGCGCTCCTTCTGCGCGCTGCTTTCCAGATCGCGCGTGTAATCGGCCACCGCAAACGCGCTGACATTGGCATTGAAGCGCGCGACCACACCGACGCCGACTTCCAGTGCGCGCGAGCCCTGCTGGTTGGTGAGCCGGTTGTCGCCGAAGTCGATGCGATCTTCGCCGTCCAGGGTCTGCCAGTAGTTGAGCTTGACGTACGGCTGCCACCCATTGCCGGCGAGATCGTAATCGGCGGCGAGGCGAAGGCCGACGCGCCCGGTCCAGGCATTGTCGGCCTTGAAGCGGACCGCCGACACCCGGTCACCGGCATCGTCGATCGAGGTGCGCTGCCAGATCACCTGCGCCTGCGGCTCCAGCCACCATGCGGACTGCCCGAGCTGCAGCAGCGGCTTGCCTACTTCCAGCGACGCGGTGGTGCCATCGCCACGCACGTCGATGCCCAGCCCGCGCGCCGACGTGGCCTCACCGTCGTAGCGGCTCTGAAGGACCACGGCATCCAGATACCCGCCTTCGCTGCCGACGCGGGTCCAGTACAGGCCCACGTGCTTGTCATCCAGGCGGGTACGGCCGACGGCCACGTTGTCCCAGCCGATCGCAAAGCCGTTGACGTTGCCCTGCGCGCGGGTGCGGCCGACGAATACACCGACCTGATCGCGGTGGTTGCCATCGCCGTTGGCGTACAGGTCCAGGCCGGCCTGGATGCCCTGGAGATCACCGTCGAAACTGGGCTTGGCATCGCCCTCCCAGTGCTGCTCATGACTCTGCCCGATCATGCGTGCCCAGGCCGAGCGGAAGCCGCCCTGCCCGGCCAGCACGCGCTGCTCGCCCTGGCGCTCGTGGAAGGTGCCCAGGCTGGCCAGACTCGTCTCGCGCAGCAGGGGGGGCACCACGGAGTAGACGGGGGTTTCCACCCGGTACAACGGAATGATGTCGCCCTCTGCCGGGCGCGCATCGGGCGTCGGCGGTGTGGCCAGCGGACCGGGCACCGGCGGCACTTCGGTGGGGACCGGCGGCACGTCGATGGT